>JAZNSB010000015.1:0-19188 GCA_045590955.1 Alphaproteobacteria bacterium
TTTTGCAACTTTTTTTACCATATTTTCCAGATGTTTGCGGTATTTTAAATTATGGTAAGAATTTATTACATTGCTTACGTTTGTAGAAATCCATTCGCATAAATTTGGTAAATTTGCCGGTCCGTATTTGTTTTGTAAAATAACATACAGCTTGATGATTGCCAATTCTTTTTTATCGGCATGCGGGGAGTTTAGTTCTGCAAAGATTTTATCATAATTTTTTCCCATTTTGCATCTTAAATATGCTAAAATTGTTTTGTCATATGGCGGGGTGTTGGCTTTGTCCGGACTATAGTTTTTTTCCAGTGCTCTTAATAGTTTTGTGCTGGAATTTACAATTTCATGGCCAAGAATAGGAGACAAGCACGGTAAATCGTCATCAAAATCATACATAATTCTTTCAAGACCATAACCAAGTTCTTTTTTGCTTATGTATGCTTTAAATTCTCCGGCGTTTACGGGAGAACGAATAAATTTTTGTTCTTTGTACCAAATACGAATAACATCAGAATTAAACAATTCAATATAAGCGCTCAGGTTTTCTTGGTTCTTCATTGCAATATAAAGTGATTTTGCAAGGCTGTCCGGAAAAATAAACTTTTCACCAACTTTAAGAGGTAAATTTGGGGCAATATAAATGCATAATTGAGAAACAAGGGCGTGATTGTCCATTGTTCCGATTAAAGACATTTTATATAGTTTTTCAAGTTTTTCAAAGAATCTGTCACTTTCCAGATTATTTTTTGCCCATTCTAAAATTTTACCGCTTTTAAATATTTCAAGAGCTTCTTCTTCGTGGTATAACAATGCAATACCAACATCTCGTGTGCTATAAACTCTTTCTGAGGCAATAACCAGAGATTTTGTTAGGCTTTCTTGAGTTGAGTTGGAAGAATAGTTTACAATTTTTCCTTCAAAAAATGCACTAAGTTCATTTAATCCCCATCTTTTTTCAATATCATCTTCCAAAAGTCCTCTTAGCGCAAGGGTAATATCTTTATTGATTTGTCTGTTTTCTGTTAATGTTGTAAAACTGCCTTTTTTCATTTTTTTGTGCAACATTTCAGAGGTGCTTATTTTTTCAAGATTTTCGCCACCAGAATACAACAATGTGAGTAAAGCTCCTACTGCATAAAAATCATTTTTATCAACACCGTTGCCTCTGCCGTATTTATCTGCAATTAAACTTTCAATGGTTTCATATTCGTCTGGTTGGAACAAAGCAGGAAAACTTGCAGCACAATCTCCTAAAACGATTTCTGAACATGTTGAATCCTTAAAAAAGACGTTGTTTAATCTGATTGCTCTATGAGTAATGTTGTATTGTTTTAGGGTTTCTAAAATACTCATAAATGATTGTAAAACGCTCTTAAAATCTGAAACATTATCTTTTTTTGATAAAAATTCTTCAATGCGCGAAGAAACCTTTTCTCCAGTTGGTGATTCGTAAATGAGAAATAGGTGTTTTATGTTTGTTAAAGGGTTCTTTATTTCTCCATAATCTATCAATCTTAACATGTTGGGATGTTTTAGATTTTTTAAGTTTGCAAGCAAAGAGTATCTGGCAGGAGTTTCATTAGAACACATTAAGGCAAATAAATGTCTTGAAGAGTTTATTTGGTCTGTTACGTTATATGCTATGGCTCCATTTGTATTAAGTTCAGGGAGAGGATCACTAAAATTAATTTCAAATCTTTCTTTGAGTAAAGCAAAGTTTATACCATCAGAAGTGCCCGTTTTAGAATTTTGCCCTTCCAAAGCAGGATTTTGTATGGCTTGAGCTTGTGATATTTCTGTGATTTCTTCCATTTTATTCTTTCTTTTTAAACTTATTTATGTATAAAATAAACTAACTTTATTAATAAAATATCAATAAAATATCTAAAAATTGAAATTTATGGCTGATTTTGTAAAAAATAATATAGATTTGATAAAAAATCTGGAAGAAATAGATGATGTTGCTCCGGAATATCTGACCATAAATCCGCAAAATGCAAATTTGGAGGCAAATGCGGATATTGAAGGGTTGGAACTTTTGCAACAGGATAGACAGTTAAAATCGTTAAAACAAGATGATAATGCAATAGAAAAGTTTTCTGCATCTGCCGACTTTTTAAACAGTATGGATATTAAGCTGTGTGATGTATCTACAGCCTTTTTTGATAAGGCAGAGCAATTTATTGTAATTGTAAAAGATGATAAAATAAAATATATTAATGAATATGCTTTGAAATTATTAATGGTAAATGAAGCATCTGATGTTTTAGAAAGCAATTTCTTGGAATTTGTTGATGAAAAAAATTGGGAGGATTTGGCGGAAAACATTGGTGAAATGTTGACCGGAAAAAAATCTTTATTAGTGCATCTAAAGTCTAAGAAAACTGATGATGAGGCGCCGTCAGTGAGGTTAAATGCGTTATATTTGCCTGATAATAAATCATTTTCTTTTATTTTATACGGAACAGAAACAAAAACCGACGGTTCTGCGGTGCTGTTTGACAAGCTGACAACCTTGCCGAATTTTTATTTGTTTGAAGACAGAATGCAAATGGCAATCAATAATGCAACATATAGAAAAAATTATAACTCTGCGGTGGCAACAATTGCTATATTTATCAATAATATAGGTGATCTTAGAGTGCTTGATATGGAAAATTTTGTCTTAAAACAAATTGCTTCAAGACTTGTATTTAATTTGAAAAAAACATATACCGTGGCTAGGGGGTTAAAATGTCCGTTTTGGATTTTGTTAAATGACATTACAGACAAAGATCATCTTAAATTGGAAGTGGCAAAAGTAATGGAAATTTTGGCTCAGCCAATCCGAGATAATTTTACGGAACACTATGTTAATGTGAATGTTGGGGTATGTGCTTATCCGTTTGTGGCAAAATCTGCTAAAAAAATGATGGAAAATACTTTAAGAGCAGTGCAAATGTCTGTCCAAAAAGGAAATAACAATTTTGTTATTTTTGAATAACACACTAAATTTGCTTAATTTTTTCTATTGTTGAATTTATATATTCCATTCTTTGCTCAGGAGTGGATTCCATATTTGTATAATCTTCTAAAATAAGCAAAATTTCAGATTTTAATTTTGGGTTGGCAACCACCATTTTGAGCAAAGCATTTGTTGCAGATTGAAAAATTTGTTCTTGAGTTGCTTGTAGCTGTTCTGCAACTAAAATATATATGGGGGTGTTTGTTTGCGTGTCTGATTTTTGGGTGGTATCAAAGGAGTTTTGCTGAATTTTTTTTGCCACATCTTCGGTAATGGAACTTTCTTTTCCAAAAGAAAACATTAAAGATTTACCGGTTCTTTTGAGAATTTTTTTGATTTTTTCTATGGTTTTTTTCTTTTTTGTTTCAGCCATTTGCCCTCCTTAACAAAAGTATATATGCATTATCTGTAAAAAGTCCAGATTTTTTTAACAAAAATTTTTGTCTAATTTTTGTTGACTTTTAGCTTGATATCGGGTAGTCTAATCAGGTTAAAATAAGATTACTATAATTTAATTAATTAATTTACAATTATGAACAAATACAATGAACTGCCAAACGGAATTAAAGTAATTCCCGGCAAAAATGACAAAGAAAGCGAAAATGTTCGTGTTCTTTTGGGTTTTCGGTGGGGTAGTAACATTGAGACCAAAGACACACAAGGCATTGTGGCGCTGATGATAGCAGTATATAAGCTGTTTGCAAAAAAAAGTGGTCTCCAGATGTTTGTTTACAAAGGTGGCGATGTCACACTTTGGGAGATGATAGTTCCGGCAGAAAGTTTGGAAGACGCTTTGCGAGTTATCGCAAAAATTACGATTGACACGCGTTTCCCCGGTGAAATTTTGAGGGGTGCAGAGGCAGATGTGTTGCAGGAAGTGCGTAATAATGAGCCTTTGCTTGACAAACAAATGTCGTTGGCGCTTAAGAAAGTTGCGCAGTCAAAGGTTGTTTGGTCTGCAGAGAAGTATTGTGCTTCTGTTATGAAAAATGCAGACATCAAGACCCTTTCTGCTTTTTGCAAGCGCTATGTGGTGGGCTCTAATATGGTGATTGCTGTAGAAGGCAATTATGGCGATTCAGCAAAGCTCCAGGAGATCATTGAAGCTGAATTTGTGGAGATGCCAAAGGGCGAGCCGGTTGAAAAGTTGCATCACCAATATGTGGGAGGATTTGTGAAAATTCCTCACATTGGCATCAATCGTGTGAAAGTTGCTTTTCCGTTAAAGGGAGTAACAGACTTTGCATCTGCACACGTGCTGATTGAGGTGCTTCAAAGCTGGCTGATCAGGCGTTTCAATGATCTTGATCCCGAGGCTTCGTTTGATTTGAGGGTGGCTCATAATCTGGGTAACCGCTTGATTGAGATGACGGTGGTGAGCAAAAAGTCAATCAATGACATTATGTCTGTGTTTGACTATGAAATTAACCGCTTGATTAACGAAGGTCCTTCGGAAAGACGTTTGGAAAGGTCTAAACAGCGCGCTATGACCAACAGGCTCGGTAAACGTGAAGCGCCAGAAGCACTGCTTGATGACATGGTGATGATCTTGCGTCAGGGTAAGGTTATCAACTATGGTAAGAGCGTTTGGTCAATGGCCGGTGTGTTGCCGAGTGATATCAAGGATTGTGCAAAGACAATCTTTGTTGATTATCCTCCAACCGTGGTTATTGCTACTCAGGAAGCTGATGATGAGCACATGACCTATGAGCAAATGACTGCAATGATTAAAGTTGACGACTAGTCGTTTGCAAAACTTTTAGAAAAAAACCGCTCCTAATGAGCGGTTTTTTTTATGCTTTTTGTTTGGCAGACAATTCTTCCCACGACATAAGGTCATATTCTGAAAGGTTTAGCGGAATTTTTTCTACAATTTCAAGAGATACCATATATGCATCAGATATGTTTTCCAAAAGGGTTTCCACAACCATGATTTCTTTTGATTTTCTGAGTTTTTCTCTTACATCGGGGTGTATGTAGTCTAATATGATTTTAGATTTTTCATTGCGGTAAAACAGAGCGTGATCTCTGCCGTCATATATGATTTTTGGTGTTTTGGGTGCTGAGTTTTTTGCATCTAAAAACAGATACAACTCTCCACCCAAATCATTTTCTGCAATAAAAAAACTTTCTTGTTTTGTAAATTCTGCCATTGCAATATAGTCCTTCTAACATTTATAACGCAGTAAATCACAACTTTGTTAAATTTTGGTTTACATTATAAAATTAAGTTGTCCAAATATGCAGAAATATAATCTTTGCGTTTGTTTTGATAGTCAAGATAATAAGCATGCTCCCAAACATCTAAACATAAAATCGGCGTTACATTTAAAATTACGGGATTGTCTGCATTTGCGGTGTTAACAATTTCCAGTTTGCCGTTGTTATCTACCAGCCATGTCCAGCCACTTCCAAACACGGAAAGGGCTTTGTCCGTAAATTGCTTTTTAAAATTTTCATAACTGCCAAAGGTGTCTATGATGCGTTGTTTTAATGTTTTGTCTTTACGCTTTTGTGGGTCAAGATGTTTAAAATAGAACTCATGATTATATACTTGTCCGGCATTGTTATATATCTTTTGTGTTTCCGGATTCCCGTGGCTTTGTAAAATAATTTCTTCAAGGTTTAATCCTTCAAATTTTGTGCCTTTTATCAGCTCATTTAGGGTGTTTACATAATTTTGATAATGTTTTCCGTAATGGTATTCTATGGTGGTTTGCGAAATAAATGGTTCTAATGCCTGAGGAAGATAGGGTAACATCATTATTTCAATCATATTTATCTCCTTTTAATTGTTGTTTTTGCGTTTTTGTATATATGCATTGTTTTGCAGTTCATCAAGCGTTTTTGCTTCTTTGCTGTTTATTTCATCAATTTCTTCTTGTTGGCGGTTTTCGTGTATGATTTCGTAGGTTTTTTGAGTTTTAAATTCTTCTGTTATCAGATTTTTAATTGTGTCTATTTTGAGTCTTACAAGTTCAAGGTCTTCTTGCAGTTGTTTTTTTGTTTGTTTGTATCTTTTTAAATATACACCAAAGTCTGCGGTATATGCCGGATTTTTTGCAAAACTTTTTTCTTTGGCACATTCTTTTTCAAGGGCATTTTGTTTTTCTATGATTTGTTGTTCTTCTTCTAACAATGGCAAAAGAATTTTTCTTTGTTCGTCTATTTTAAATTTTTGTATTTTAACAAGGGTTTTTAGTGTGTTTTTCATGCTTTATATGCCGTGTTTAAAATTTCTGCCAGTTGTTGATATCCTTGTTCTAACGTAAAGTTTTCATTTTTATTTTGGCTTAAGAATTCTTCTATTTTAGGGTAATAAAATATGGCTTCGTCAGCTTGTGGGTTAGAGCCCTTTTTGTATGCTCCAAGCCTGATGAGTTCTGCCATATCTTCATAGGTTGATATATATGTTTTTGCTTTGTTAATTATTGCGTTTTCTTCATCTGTGTTGCAGTCTGGCATGGTTCTTGAGATGGAGCGCAATACGTTTATGGCCGGAAAACGGTTTCTTTGGGCAATGGAGCGGTCTAAGACAATGTGTCCGTCAATAATTGAACGAACAGCGTCGGCAATCGGTTCGTTGTGGTCATCTCCATCAACCAAAATGGTAAAAAGTCCGGTGATAGAACCTTTGTCTGTGCCCGGTCCGGCTCTTTCCAAAAGTTTTGGAAGCTCTGAAAAAACAGAAGGTGTATATCCTTTGGTGGTGGGAGGCTCTCCGACTGAAAGACCTATTTCTCTTTGAGCCATGGCAAAACGAGTGATAGAATCCATCATACAAAGAACATTGTTATCCAAATCTCTGAAAAATTCGGCAACAGCCATGGAGGTGTAGGCTGCTTGTCTGCGCATCAGAGGGCTTTCATCAGATGTGGCCAAAACCAAAACAGAGCGCTTTAACCCTTCTTCTCCTAAAGTGTCTTGGATAAATTCGTTGGCTTCTCTGCCTCGTTCGCCAATTAAACCGATTACGGAAATGTCTGCATCGGTATTTTTTGCCATCATAGACATGAGGGTTGATTTTCCAATGCCGGAGCCGGCAAAAATGCCCATTCTTTGACCTTTGCAAACAGTCAAAAACGTATTTACGGCTCTAACTCCAAGGTCTAATTTGCCACAAACTCTTTTTCTTTGGGTGGCCGGAGGAGGGGAATTTTTGATAAAATACGGTTTGTTGCCCTTGATAAGCTCTCCTTTGCCGTCTATTGGTTCTCCAAAAGCATTAATTACTCTGCCAAGCCAGGAAATATGAGGGTAAATTACCGGTGTGGAATTTTCTACTCTGGCAACACAACCGTTGCCAATGCCTTCCATAGATCCGTATGGCATTACCAAAATGTTGTCTGATTTAAAACTAACTACCTCGCACGCAATATCTTGATCTCTGAGGTTGCGTATTATACACCTGTCTCCAATGGAAAGATTGCAACGAATGCCTTGTATTTCAATGAAAAGACCTTGTATGGCAACAACTTTGCCCAAATATGTGCAATCGCTTATTTGTTTGATATTGTTAACAATGTTATCAAATTTATTATCCACTTTTTGTCTCCCCAAGCTTTATATATAACATTATTTGTTTTTTTTCAGCCTTAATTGTTTTTTATTAACAGCTTGTTGATAAAAGTTAATAAAAGTTAACAAATTGAAAATATGTATTATGATTGCAATATAAGTATATTATGTGTCTTTTTATTTAATGGAGAATTGCATGAGAGTTTTATTGGTGGAAGATGATTCTATTGTGTCTCAAACAATAGAAACAATGTTGGTTAAAGAAGGTATGGTGGTTGATACAACCGATTTGGGTGAAGAAGGCTTGGAAATTGGTAAAAGATATGACTACGATATCATTATTTTGGATTTGATGTTGCCTGATATTAACGGCTATGAAGTATTAAAAAGTTTAAGGGCTTCAAAGGTAAAAGTTCCTGTATTGATTTTGTCCGGTTTATCTGAACCAGATAAAAAAGTTAAAGGTTTGGGATATGGTGCAGATGACTATTTAACAAAACCTTTTGATAAAGCAGAACTTATTGCCAGAATTCATGCCGTGGTAAGAAGGTCAAGAGGTCATGACACTTCTGTTATCAGAACAGGTGATGTTGAAGTAAATTTGGATATGCAAACAGTAAGTGTAAACGGCAAAGATTTGCATTTGACCGGAAAAGAATATAAGATTATGGAGTTGCTTTCTGTGAGAAAGGGTTCTGCTTTGAGTAAGGATCAATTCTTGAACCATTTGTATGGTGGAATTGATGAACCAGAGCTTAAAATTATTGACGTGTTTATTTGTAAGCTCAGAAAAAAATTGGAAGCAGCTTCCGGTAATAAAAACTATATTGAAACCGTATGGGGTAGGGGATATGTATTAAAAGACCCTACAGAAAAAAAGTCTAAATAAATGGTTTGGTGTTAAAAGGTTGTGGCTATATGCCACAACCTCTGTTTAATCTGTTAAATCGGGAATATACGAATATGTGTTTTTCAAAATTTGAACGCATGGCCGCTTTTAGATATTTAAGAGCTAAGCGTAAAGAAGGTTTTATATCTGTAATTACTGCTTTTGCCTTTACCGGAATTGCTCTTGGAGTGGCAACTTTGATAATTGTGATGTCTGTAATGAATGGTTTTAGACAAGAACTTTTGAGCAGAATTTTGGGAATAAACGGGCATATTACGGTGGCTTCTCCGGTGGGAGTGCCGTTTAATAATTATAAAACCGCAGTTGAACAGATTGAAAATATGGAAAATGTGAGTTTGGTGTTGCCCTTTATTGAAGCACAGCTTTTGGTGGCCTCAGGTAAACAAACTCAAGGTGCAATGGTTAGAGGGATTGATAAAAAAGATATATTAAAAAGAGAGATATTGGCAGATGCTTTGGCTGATGTTGATATGTCTATGTTTGAACAAAATAATGTGATTGTTGGTGAAAAACTTGCTCAAAAAATGGGTATTGTGAAAGGTTCAGACATTACATTGATATCTCCAAACGGAAAAGTGACTGCTTTTGGTTCTGTGCCAAGAATGAAGTCTTATAAAGTTATCGGCACTTTTAATGTGGGAATGTTTGAATATGATTCTTCTTTTATATTTATGCCTTTAGAAAGTGCTCAAAAATATTTCGGATATAAAAATGCGGTCAGTAATATAGATGTTTCATTAAAAAATCCGGATAAATTAAAACAGTCCAGACAAATGGTAGAAAGTGCCATTATGGGAGCGTATGTTTATGACTGGAGACAGTCTAATTCTGCGTTCTTTAATGCAATTGATGTGGAAAGAAACGTGATGTTTATAATCCTTACACTGATTATTTTGGTGGCGGCGTTTAACATTATTACCGGCTTGATAATGTTAGTTAAAGATAAAGGCAGAGATATTGCCGTGCTTAGAACCATGGGGGCAACCAAAGCAATGATTATGCGCATATTCTTTTTGGATGGTGCTTTTATTGGAACGGTGGGAACTGCAATTGGTTTGATTTTGGGCTTGTTGGTTTGTGCAAACATTGAAAATATCAGAAGATTTTTGCAAATGTTATCCGGCAGAGATTTGTTTTCTGCAGAAATTTACTTTTTGTCACAGTTGCCGGCAAAAGTTGATGTAACAGAAGTGGTAACAATTGTGGTAATGTCTTTATTGCTGTCTTTTGTGGCAACAATTTATCCGGCATATAGGGCTGCAAAAATGGATCCGGTGGAGGCTTTGAGATATGAGTAAGAATGTACTTGAATTAAAAAATGTATGCAAAAGCTTTAATCAGGGTGGAAATACTTTAGATGTGCTGAAATCTGTGAATTTTTCAATAAATGCAGGAGAAGTGGTGGCTTTGATAGGACATTCCGGAAGTGGAAAATCTACGTTGTTGCAGATTGCAGGTTTGCTTGATAAACCAACCAAAGGAGAAGTTCTAATAGACGGCAAAAAAACTTCTAAATTGTTTGATGGTCAGAGAACAGCATTAAGAAGAAATTATTTGGGTTTTGTTTATCAATATCATAATTTGTTGGCAGATTTTGATGCTTTGGAAAATGTGATAATTCCACAAATTATTGCCGGTGAAAAGTATGCTAAAGCAGCGGACAAAGCAAAATATTTGTTAAGTAAGCTCGGTTTGGAACAAAGACTAAAACACAGACCTGCACAAATGTCCGGAGGAGAACAACAGAGGGTGGCAATTGCAAGGGCATTGGCAAATTCTCCAAAATTGTTATTGGCAGATGAACCAACCGGAAATTTGGACCCAAATACAGCAGACAGAGTGTTTTGGGAATTACTCAATTTGGTAAAGGAAACAAAGCTTTCTGCGTTAATTGCAACTCATAACTTTGAGTTGGCCGATAAAATGGACAGAAAAGTACGTTTGCAAAATGGTCAGCTTGTAGATTTGAGAGCTGCTAATTATATTAAAAACGGGAACTTTTATTAATAAAGAGAGGTTGCTATGAAATCATTGGCTTTATTTATATGTTCAATGTTGTTTGTGTTTAATGCTGCGGCAAAGTATAATCCGCCAAAAGATTCTTACGGATATCACAAAACGGAGGCAGACTACGTATCTGAAAAATTTATTCAAAAATATGGTGATGCTCAGGGAAATTTGGACAGGGATAAGTTTAAAAATAAAAAAGTGACCAAAGAAGAAGAAAGACAAAATCGCAAAAATAAGAAAAAAGGTAAATATTTATCTGCAGAGCAAGAGTTTGATTTGATGGATGCAGATAAAGATCAAAAGGTAACAAAAGAAGAAATAAAAGCCTATTATGAGAAGAAAGAACAGGATAGGCCTAAAACCAAAGATGAGCTAAGAAGATTGAAACAGAAGAAAAAATAGTAATGATTATCACATTAAAAAACTCTGCTTTTGCAGAGTTTTTTGATTATAAAAGCCTCCGTTGTGGAGGCGGGGGTGTATATGGTTTACTACGGTAAAACGGTTTGAGGTTGATTAGGCTCAAAGTAAAGAGTTATTATTTGATTTTCATATATTACTTTATATTCAAGGCCAATATTTGGTGCTTGTTGTTTTTCAAACACTTTGAATAAATCAGCATAGCGATTTGCTCTTGGGTTGTATAGTTTGTTTATGTTGCTGATTACTTTCATGGCTTTATCTCCTTTATGCTTTAATAATAACATATAAAAAGGGTAATAAAAAGTAAAACCGACAATTTTGGACAAAATTTAATATTTCTGTAACAAAAACCCCCAAGCCGTAAAACTTGGGGGAAATTTGTTTTTTTGAATTATTTTTTTGCTTTTACATATGCAATGGCGGAATGCTCTTCGCAATATGTTTGTCCTATTTTAACTTTTTTGCCACAAAAATGAAAATTTTCATCTTTTGGATCTCCAATCGGCCAACGGCATGTGTGGTTGTCAAGATCTGTAAGACTTGTGTTGCCGTCTTTTGAAGCTTTATTGATGTTTGAAATGGGAGCCATGTATTGAGATATTTGTTTTTCTGAAATTATTTCTTTTGGCTCAACTTTGGCAACCGGAGTATTTTCCTCTTTTTTTGTAACCGAGGTATTTTCTTCTTTTTTTGTAACCGGGGTATTTTCTTCTTTTGGTGCCGGAACTTTTTTAATTTCCGGTTTTGCAACTTCTTTTTTCTCTGCTTTTGCCGGAACTTTCTTAGCTTCCGGTTTTACAACTTCTTTTTTTTCTACTTTTGTTACGGCATTGGCAGATTTTGTTTTGATGGGCGATGGACGACCTTCAAGACCAAGACGATGAACCTTGCCAACAACAGAATTTTTTGAAACACCAAGTCTTTTGCCAATTTCACCGGTGGTTACCCCTTTGGCCCACATATCTTTTAAATCGGCAATCATTTGATCTGTCCAAGCCATGTTTTTCTCCTTTATAAAATCATAACATTGTAGCTTTATTTATTCCCTTATAAATATATTCTTATAATTTGTAAATATCACTTTTTTTTATTTATTTTTCCACTATATTGCTTTTATGTGTTTTTTAAAGAGGAAACAGATGCAAATCAAAAGGTTGATATTATCTTTATTTTTTGTGCTTTTTTTGTTTAATTTCAATGATGTATCTGCAAAAAAAGTAGAACTTTTTGATGTAAGTTTAGATCAAAAGTATGCACCTTTTGAAGAACTTAAAAAAAAGTATTTGATGGTGCCGATTTATGAAAATTATTACGATTTTTCTTGGAATATAGGTACGGAATTTAGAGAAGATTTAAAAAAACGAATCGCAGAACATGCTGCAACAGAGACGAGAATTGTTACAAAAAATGATAAATATATAGAAGACTTGATAGATGCTTTGCCCAAATATGCTTATCCGTATGTGGGACCTTATTTGCATACTGTAAGGGGAATTAGCGACAAAGTGCTTAATATGCCCGGAATTAAAGAAACAAAAAATACTTTTCCAACCAGAATTGCTCCCCAACTTAGAGATGTGGAAGACTTGGAGTGGATTAGCCCGCAACTGTATTTTTTACTTATGCCGGAATCTTGGCCTGAAAATGCAAAATTAATAGAAAAGGTTGATAAGCCAAAACCTGCAAAAAAAAGACCTCCTTACGATTTGGATAAAAAGTTTTTGTGGAATGATTTAATAAAACAATATCTTAAAGCAGATAAATTACCAGACACCAAAAATTCTAATTTTAGAACAATGAATGTAACAAAAACTTCTGCTCTAACTTCTGCTGATGTGGTGGCTTTTGCTCAGTCTGTATCAACCGTTGAGGAATTTTTGAAAAATGAAAAACTGCAACAGAATTTGCTTTTGGCGGATGCTATTTTGTTTAAAATGGCAGAAGAAAATAACAAAGATGCAAGACATATGAGGTTGCAACAGCTGGTTAATCCGTGTCAGTCTTTTGTCAGAAAATTACAGGTTGTTGGAGAGGATAGAGAATTTTATTCCAGAGTAAGCAAACATGGATTCTCTGATAAAACTTGGGCATATACTTGCGATAAAACAGTTAGGGCGTTTAGGGCTTCGCAAATGACAAACAGTACATTTATTGCGTTGATGAGGCAAAAAAAAGGAAAGTATAATCCTATAGTAGCCAAGATGAAAAATGTGTTTAAGACATCTATGCAAACAACTCAAGATGCTTTTACGGCAATGTATGAAGCTCCGTATGCAGATGTGTTGGAGGTTAAGAAAAACTCCGAAGATATTAATGCTGTGCTACAAAATGACAGATTCTCTTCCTTTGTGGGTGTTGTAAAATAATTATTTGAAAATGCGTTGTTTTTTCATTTTTTTCTTGCATTTGAAAAATGTTTTGTTGTATAAACTTTGAAATAAAACGAATCGATTTTTTAGGAGAGAAAAATGGCTAGGGTAACAGTTGAAGATTGTATTGATAAAATTCCCAATCGTTATGAACTTTTAATGGTGGCAGCACAACGAGCAAAAGATATTACTGCAGGTTCTCCGATTATGGTGGACAGAGATAACGATAAAAACTCTGTGGTGGCTTTGCGTGAAATTGCAGAAGAAAAAGTTTCTATTGAAGATTTACAACATTCTTTGGTTTTGGGCTTGCAACAATATGTTGAAGTTGAAGAACCTGAAGAGGAAGAGTTGGAGATTATGGCAACAGAAAAAGAATTGGCAAACATTGATGAAAGATTTACCGGTCTGCCATTGGATGATGAACTTGATGAAACAATGCAAATCAGAGACATTGATGGTGCTTTAGATGATGATGCATTAGATTTGGAAGGCGGAGATGAAGCTTTTGATGAAATGGAAGGCTTTGATGATGCAATGGATGATGCCTTTGGTTCTGATGACGGATTTGATGATATTGATGAATAAGTTATCATAATTAAGAAAAAGAGGGTTAAAAAACCCTCTTTTTTATTGTCCGCTTCTTGCTACGTATGAGACAACGTTTGAGTTCTTTAATGCAGAAATAATATCATTAAGATGTTTTACATCTTTTACTTCAATATCTATTAAAAGTTCAAAATAGCTGATGGTTTTATAACTGATATTAAGGTTGGCAATGTTGCCTCCGCATCTGGCAACAATGTTGGAAAGCTCGCCCAAAGCTCCGGGCTCATTGTTTAGCATAATCTTTACACGACCGATGTGGATTCCCTCATCTATTACGCCATCATCCCAAGAAATATCAAGCCAGCGTTCAGGTTCATTTGAAAACTTTTCAAGGCATTTACAATCTATGGTGTGAATGGCAACCCCTTTGCCAGTGGTAACAATTCCAACAATTCTGTCTCCGGGTAATGGGTGGCAACAACCTGCATAATATATGGCCATGCCGGGAATTAATCCTTTGATTTTTGATGAATCTGGTTTTTTGGAAGCTTTCTTTTTGGTTTTAAGCAAAGCTTTGTCTTTTATGCCATTTACAACTTTTGTAAGTCTTGATTGTTTGTGAGTTGGGTGCAAGGCTTTTAATACTTCCCATGCGGTAATTAAGCCTTCGCCGATTTTGGCATATATGTCTTCAATTGATTCTGCTTCAAAATTGGGCAAAATTTCTACCAGAGATTTTTCGGAAAATTCTAAATTTTCGTTTTTGAATGTTCTTTCTAAAAGTTGGGTGCCCAAAATGATAAATTGCTCTCTTTTATGGGCTCTTACATATCTTCTGATGGCAGCTTTGGCTTTGCCTGTTACCACAAATCTTTCCCATTCGGTGGAGGGATGTTGTGCCTTTGAGGTTAAAATATCTACCTGGTCTCCGTTTTGTAAAACAGTTCTTAACGGTCTTATTTCTCCGTTTATTTTTGCACCAACACATGTGTCTCCAACGTTTGAGTGAACCGCATAAGCAAAATCTACGGGAGTGGAACCGATGGGAAGCCCAATTAAATCTCCCTTTGGGGTAAAACAAAATACTTGATCATTATACATTTCAAGTTTTGTGTTTTCTAAAAACTCTTCAGGATTAGAGGCTTGTTCTAAAATTTCAAGAAGTTCTCTTATCCATCTGAAGTTTGTGCCAACAGCTTGTTGTCCTTGTTTGTATGCCCAGTGTGCCGCAACACCTTTTTCGGCAATTTCGTGCATGTCGTGTGTGCGAATTTGGATTTCAATGCGAGTGTTGTTAGGGCCGATAACACCGGTGTGAAGAGAACGATAGCCGTTTGGTTTTGGGGTGGAGATATAATCTTTGAAACGTCTCGGTACCATGTGATATTTTGAGTGAATGATACCTAAAACCTGATAGCAGGTGGCAATATCTTCAACACAAACTCTAAAAGCCATGATATCTGAAAGCTGTTCAAAAGAAGCGTTCTTTTGTTGCATTTTGCGCCAAATGGAATACGGAGATTTTTCTCTGCCGGTGATTTTGGCCTTAATGCCGTTGTCTTGCATGTCTTTTTGAAGTTCGGAAATGATTTGCGGAACAATATCAGAGCCTTTTTCTCTTAAAAAACTTAAACGAGCAATGATTGATTCATATGCTTCTCTGTGAAGTTCTGCAAAAGCAATTTCTTCAAGCTCTGTCTTTATTTCTTGTATTCCGATGCGTTCTGCAAGCGGAGCGTATATGTCTAATGTTTCTTTTGCAATTCTGGCTCTTTTTTCAGGCTTTTCAAGAAAATGCAAAGTTCTCATGTTGTGAAGTCTGTCTGCAAGCTTTATTAGTAAAACTCTGATGTCTTCAGACATGGCAAGCAAAAGTTTGCGAAAGTTTTCCGCTTGTTTGCTGTTGCTTGATTTCAATTCAATCATGGCAAGTTTTGTTAAGCCGTCAACAATTGAAGCAACTTGGTCGCCAAAGTTTTCTCTGACTTCTTCAATGGTTGTTTCAGTATCTTCAACCGTGTCGTGCAAAAGACCTGCAATGATTGATGAAGTATCAAGTTTGAATTTTGTTAAAATGCCGGCAACTTCTACCGGATGTGAGTAATAAGGATCTCCTGATGCTCTGAGCTGTGCCCCGTGTTTTTTCATGGCAAAGACGTAGGCTTTGTTTAATGCGTCTTCGTCAGCATAAGGGTCATATGATTTTACCAAATCTACAAGCTCATATTGTCTTAACATACTTTTTGTCCGTTATTTTATATATTCATTATTCTATTCATATCTTTTTATTTTACAAGTCACTTATTGAAAATTGGTTAAAATCCAAACATATTTAAATGAAGTTTTTTTAATGAATGTGAGAAAATGATGAGAAATTTAAAACAAAAAATAATAAACAAAATTGCAACAATAAATGCTTCTGTAACTTCTGTGGCAAAAGGTTTTGCTTGCGGTGTGGCAATTTCTTTTACACCTTTTGTGGGTTTTCATGCTTTATTGGCGGTATTGACCGCGATGGCAATTAAAGCAAATGTGTTGGCTGCGGTTTTGGCTACAACATTTGGAAATCCGTGGACATTTCCGCTTATATGGTTTTTGATCTTTTATTGCGGAAAATTTTTGTTGGAATTGCTCAATGTAAATGTTGCGTTGACATATCATGTTGATTTTGAAATGTTTTTTGAAAAATTATATGATAGCTTAAAAACATGGAATTTTTCTGCATTTGAACAAGAAATATGGCCGGTGTTGTTTCCGATGTTAATTGGCTGTGTGCCATTTTATATTATCTCTTGGATTATTTCTTTTTATGCTATAAAACATCTGTTAGAAAGTTTAAAATCAGATAAAAAGAAATAAGGTTTATAGTTATGGATAAAAATGAAAGTTTTGCAGACACTCTTAAAACAATTGTTTATGCAATTGTTATTGCAATGATTATCAGAAGCTTTTGGTTTGAACCGTTTAGAATTCCGTCAGGTTCAATGTATCCGACTTTGTATGTGGGAGACTATTTGTTTGTGTCAAAATATACATATGGATATTCAAGATATTCTTTGCCGTTCGGTTTACCTCTTATAAAGGGCAGAATTTTTGCCGAAGAACCAAAACGTGGTGATGTGGTGGTATTTAAATTTCCGCAAGATAACAGAACAGACTTTATTAAAAGAGTTGTGGGTTTGCCCGGAGATTTGGTAAAGTTTGTAAACGGAAGACTGTATGTTAACGGTGTTAGAGTTAAAAGAGAAATGATAGAAGATTTTGTTATTAGAGATGAAAACGGAAATGCTGAAAGGTATCGCCAATATACAGAAACCTTGCCAGGTGATTTTAAACATAATATATTGGAATTGTCTGATAATGAAAGCGTGGATAATGTATTGGAGGTTGAAGTGCCAAAGGGACATTATTTTGTTTGCGGAGATAACAGAGATCGTTCTGATGACAGCAGGCTTTCAGTGGGTTTTGTGCCGGCAGAAAATTTGGTGGGAAAGGCAAGATTTTTATTCTTTTCTCATGGACAAGAAGGTGCTTGGTATAAACCTTGGACATGGCCAAAAAAAATAAGGTTTAACAGAATTTTTCAGAAGATTAAATAATGAAAACATTGCAACAAAAAATCGGTTATAAATTTAAAAATCAAAATCTGCTTGAGCAGGCATTAACTCACGCCAGTGTAGAGCCTGATGTAAACAAAAATTATGAAAGACTTGAGTTTGTGGGTGACAGGGTTTTAGGATTGTCTGTGGCAGAAATTTTGTATCAAAAATTTCCTGACGAACCGGAAGGAGATTTGGCTCAAAGGCATGTGGCTTTGGTTTGCAAAGAAACCGTGGCTTTGGTAACAAGACATTTGGGTGTGCAAGACCATATATTGGTGGCAAATGAAGAGTTAAAGTATAATGAAAGTGTTTTGTGTGATGTTGGAGAAGCCATTATTGGAGCAATTTTTATTGAGGCAGGTTATGAAATTGCAAAAAAATTTGTTGCAGATAAATGGAACGATCTGATAGATGTTAATAAAGAACCACCCAAAGATAATAAAACACAGTTGCAGGAAGTGGCACATGTAAAAGGTTTGGGTGTGCCTGTGTATGAAGAAATAGGCAGAGAAGGTTTGGAGCATAAACCAATTTTTCATATAAAAGTTAAATTGGCAAACGGTTTGTTTGCCGTGGGTGAGGGAAAGAATAAAAAGGCGGCGGAATTTGATGCTGCCGGAAAAATGCTGAAAAGGATTTAATTAATGACTGAAACACCAACAAGATGCGGATTTGTTACTTTATTGGGACCTTCTAATGCCGGCAAATCTACAATTACAAATCATTTTGTTGGGGCAAAAGTTTCTATTGTAACGCCAAAAGTGCAAACTACCAGAAATTTGATTAAAGGAATTGGAATTAGAAATAATACCCAGATAGTATTTATTGATACACCTGGAATTTTTAAGCCCAAAAGACGCTTGGACAGAGCAATGGTGGCAAGCGCATGGAGCGGTGTTGATGATGCCGATATTTTGGTGTTGGTGGTAGATGCAAAAAAAGGTTTGGACAAAGATACAAAGGCAATTATTGAAAAACTTATAAAAAGTAAAAAAGAAGCCGTGCTTTTAATTAACAAAATAGATTTGGTGTCAAAAGACAAGCTTTTGGAATTGATTGCGAAGTTAAATGAACAATTTTCTTTTAAAGAAACTTTTTTGGTTTCTGCTTTGACCGGGAAATATCTGGATGAATTTTATGATTATTTGGCACAGAATTTACCTGAAAATCCTTGGTTTTATCCGGAAGACCAAATGAGTGACATGCCATTGCAGATGATGGTGGCTGAAATTGTAAGAGAAAAAATTTTCTTTCATTTAAGGCAAGAATTACCATATGCGGTTACGGTTGAACCGCAAAATTGGCTCAGAAAAGAAGACGGTTCTATTAAGGCAGATATGAATATATATGTGCAAAAAGATAATCAAAAATCAATTTTGTTGGGTCATAACGGCTCAATGATTAAAAAAATAGGTCAGGCAGCAAGGTTTGAAATTGAGAAAGAGCTTGATGAAAAAGTGCATTTATTTTTGTTTGTAAAAGTTAGAGAAAATTGGGCAGATGACCCAAACAGATATAAAATATTCAATCTTGATTTTAATGTATAATCTTTTGTTTTAATTTCATTTTTTACTAATAAATTAATTTTTTATTAAAAATTGGCACGCAATTTGCATATGTGTTTGTGTGAAAATTATCCTTCAAAGGGGAGAGTTAATGGATAATACAAAATACATAGCACTATCGCGCCAAATTGCTTTGTGGAACCGTATGGATATTATTTCCAACAATATGGCAAATATGAATACAAGCGGTTTTAAAGCAGAAGACACTTTGTTTTCTTCTTATTTGGTTAATACGGTAACT
>JAZNSB010000016.1:0-1583 GCA_045590955.1 Alphaproteobacteria bacterium
TAATATAACGAATATTTCTCATCAACAATGGATAACCTACAACACATGATAAAAACATTGACAAGCACACAAATTTTAGGGGCTATGTTAAAGACTACCATGACAAAGAAGAAATACAAGGGCGCTTTAATATAGACACAACAGGAAACAGAGCAACAACAACATTGTCAAGTTTTGTTGTTTCTGGTTCAAAAGATTTCATTGAAAGTTTTGAAAGTAGAGATGCCCTTGTTGATTATTTCAAAGAAGCACTAACATTTCTAAAAGAAGAATATCCTAATTTTCATTGTGTTGATGCAAGAATTCACAATGATGAAAAGGGCTTGCCTCACATGCATGCATCTTTCTTGCCTACTGTTGAGAGAGAAGACGGCACAAGACAATTCAATGTTTCAAAGGCACAACCTGGCAAGCATTATTTTAGAGGTTTTCAAGACAGATATTTTGAACACATGAAAGAAAAATATCCTGAAAAAGATTTGCAAAGAACGGATCCAAATAGGGATCATGTTAGAAAAATGACTGTCAAGGAATACAAAGAATATAAAGAAATTCAAAGAGAATTTAAAGACAGGGTAATTGATACACAAGAAAGAATTGAAAAAATAAGAGATATTGAAAACAGAGCAATTGAAAGAGAACAAGAGCTTCAAAGATATGATAATTATTTTGATAAGGTTCAACAATATTGTGATGATAGAGGCTTAACTTTATTTCAATATCAAAAAGATGTTTTTTATGCTGAAAGAGGGCTTGCAAATTTTCCAAGCCCTGAAAGATACAACCCTGACAGAGAACAATCTCAACAACAAAATGAGCATGAAAGAACAAGACAACATGAACATGAAAGATAAAAAAGACGGTGCGGAGTTTCTTCTTTCTAAAACGTTAGAAAGAAGACCCGCCCGTTTTTTTTGACTTCATTTTTTTGTGTTAGTTATCTACTTTTTTTTTGTGTTAGTTATCTACTTTTTTTGCATTTTTTCGGCACAATCATTTTTATTTTGTTTTTACTGGTATTTGGTCGTTAAAAAATTTAAAATTAATTCTGGCGCATTTTGTATAAATTCGTATATATTTTTTTAATGTTTGGAAAAAGTTCTTGAAATATAAGGCTTTTTGAAGCTCTTGTGATTTCCCACGATGAAGCCCCTTGATTAAGAAAATGCCGTAAAATAGCGGTATTACAGGGTTTTTACAAACCTACAAAAACCGATTTACGACACATTTACGACAAATGAAAAAATGAAGACACCCTATGACCGTAAAAAGTCATAGGGTGTTTTTTTGCATATTCTTATCAAACAGACCGACAAATTGGAATTGGTTTAATCCTTGCTTAACACTTTTTTCTGCCAAGACTTTTTTTCGCATTGAGGGCAACGCATATATCTTGTTCTGCCCATGTGCGGAGCCATAGCAACGGCTCTATATGTCGGTGCATATCGGTGTCCGCATTCTTTGCATGTATAATATCCTGCCACTTGCTCCATCCGCAGTGCATAGAAGCAACCCGCTAAGAACAAAACAAATCCAAATACAATGAGAGTAATTCTTAGTCCATTTGACATTTGCACAAAAGC
>JAZNSB010000017.1:0-6936 GCA_045590955.1 Alphaproteobacteria bacterium
CATCAGACATCAAACATCTCCTAACATCATCATCTTACAAGCTATATAACGAAAAAACAAAGAAAAAAGTTTGGTTTATGCTATAATTTATAGCTTTTTTAACAAACTGTGCTTTATCATTTTTATAAAGAGTGAGGTTTAGATGAACTACAAATTTGGGGTATATGGTGATAGTATTGCATTTGGTTATGGCAACAATAATCAAAGCTGGTTTGATGAGCTTTATTTGGGGAATGAAGCTTTGAAACTCGCGCAAAATGGCGAGCAAATTGAAGGTGTTTTACGCAAAATCAAGCAAGACAACAATCATTATGACACTTTGTTTTTAGCGGTAGGCATTAACAATTTGCTGTCCGGAACTCCTAAACCCAACAAAATAGACATTTCCAGTCTTATCAATCAGTATGAAGAAGTCTTAAAAGTAGCCAAGACAAAAGCTTCTAACATTGTTGTTCAGTCGGTTTTGCCCGTTAGAGAAGAATTATTCCCTAACCAAGATTGGCTTGATGAGGATAAATGGGGTTTTAATGCAGATGTTGAAACATTTAATCAAAAACTGGCAAAACTGTGTGAAACGCATCAAATCAAGTATTTAGATGCTTATATGAGCTTTTGCTCACTAGATTTATCAAAGATTTATATGGATGCCGTCCACTTAAATAAACAAGGACAACAAGAACTTGCGATGGTTTATAGAAAACATAGTTCTAAAATAAAATATGTGATTTTTGATGTAGGTGGTGTTTGTTATCCATATACATTAGATAATCTCAACCAATATTTTCGCAATAAAGTAGCTGATAAAAATGCTTTTGATAGCAAAAAAGGCATAAAATCATTTGATTATAATCCCTTTATGCAAGGAACAATAAATTATACTCAATTTTGCAAAGACTTGTGCAACTACTGTGGTGTTAATCATTCGCCAGATATGGAAGCAGAAATCAACACAGCAATGCACGAAGGTGTTGGAACTATCTTCGAAGAAACATTAACGATAATGAATAAATTAAAAAAGCAAAATATAGAAATTTGTTTGTTATCCAATGCATTACCAAATTTAATAGATACTGCAAATTTTCTCACAAAAAGCGAAAATATTTTTGTTTCTTATGAACTGGGATTATTAAAACCAAATCCAGAAATTTACAAAAAAGTTCTGCAAAAATTAAATGCAACCCCTGAAGAAGTTATATTTATTGATGATAAATCTCGAAATGTAGAAGCCGCAAAATCATTAGGTATACATGGAATTGTTTTTGACCAAAAAACAATAATAGAAGACATCAATAAACTTGTAAGTATATCTTAAAAAAGTATTCAATCTTGGAGAGTTTTTTAGATTTTTCTTAAAAACTTTACCTTATATACTCTCTAACCAAACCTTGGATTTCTTTCAACAAGCCCCATTGCACGAAGCAATTTGTTATATTTGTCGCTTTTATCGGTCATTTCAAAAAATGCGTACAAATAGAGTTCTTTAAAAGGTGTTATTCTTCTATAAATTGATTATATAAAACTATCTTTCTTTATCTTGTTTTAGTTGCTCATTATAGCTGTTTTGTAGTAAACTATATATCTCGCAACCGGCTTTTATATCAAAGTATGATTTCAATTTATATCTTGGTTCTATTACTTCTTGAGGTAATTCTACTCCATGGCGTTCAGAATATTCTTTTGCTCTTTGTTCCAACGTTACAATACCATCTTTATTTGCCAGACTATCAGCTAATTGTATTAATAAATCCTCATCTGTTGTTTCATGTTTTTTAATAAAATCTGCAACAAAATCATAATCCTCTTGTTTATTAAAAAACATTTTTGAACATTTTTCATATTCAGGTAACTTATTCCAAGGAAACATATGGAGCAATGCAGAACGAGCTGACTTTTCATCAATATCCTTCAGTTTTTCATACCCTAATATTCCATGAAATCTTTGTTTTCTATCTTCTTCTGTACGGCATATATCATGCAACATTGCAGAAACATATACTTCTCCAATATTCATACCATCTATTTTAGAAGCTATTTTTTTTGCAACGTTGGCAACCCCCATAATATGATTTTCATAAGTAAACCATGTTTCTGGCTTTCTTCCTAAAATTATTTCTCTTTCTTTTAGTTCTTCTATTAATTTTTTTGCATTTTCAATTGATAGCATATATTTGCTCCTATATTTTTCACCAATTTTATATTATCAAGACAAAAAGTAAATATCTATTTCAAATATCCTCTAACCAAACTTTGGATTTTGCTTGTATATCTGGAAGCTTTGAGAAGGTTTTTATATCTATCTCTTTGGTCTGTCATTCCAAAGAAAGCACAAAGCAACATTTGTCCTAAATCATCAGCTCGTTCCATAACATCTTGAAGCAATTCGTCAAAAGAGCCATTATAGGCTTCTTTTAAGATTTTGTAGCGTTTTACCTTTTTGCGATTACCTCCAAAAGGAATATAAAGATAATCTCTCAAAAATCTGGACAAAGTAATGTGCCATCTTCTCCAAAAATCTTTAATGTTTAAAGCCTTATAGGGGCTATTGAAATTAATCGGCAATCTTATATTAAACATTAATGCACAACCTACAGCCATATCGCAGTAACCGCTAAAATCAAAATATATTTGAATTGTATAAGAGAGAGATGAGAACCAACCGCCCCAAAAATTCAAGGTTTTTAATTGGTCAAAACCTATTGTGGCAAACTGGGCATATGTATCAGCTATAATAATTTTTTTAAAAAGGCCAATTAAAAAAATTACAAGTCCCACAAATATATTTTTGTAATTTTTTGCCAAATTAGAAACTTTAGTAAACTGAGGCATCATCTCATAATGAGCAACAATCGGCCCGGCTATCAGCTGAGGAAAAAATGTCACAAAAAGAGCATATGACACAAAATCATAATCCTTTGTCAATCCTTTATAGCAATCCACAAGATACGCAATTTGTTGAAAAGTAAAGAAAGATATTGCCAGTGGTAATGCAATATGCATCAAAGGAATTTGTGTGTGTAAAGCCCAATTAAGGTTAGAAATAATAAAATCGGTATATTTAAAATATCCCAAAGTTGCAATGTTTAGCGCCACACCGGTAATTAGCAAAAATTTTTTGTTTAATCTAACCGTCGGAGATGTTATTGTTGAGCCCAATGTAAAATTAACTGCCATTGAAATTAATATAAGAGGTAAATAATAAACGTTCCAAAAGGCATAAAAGAATAAAGATGTTCCCACAAGCCAAAGTCTTGCACCAAGGACAGCACGTATATTTATTAAAAAATAATATACCAGTATTGATATTGGTAAAAACAACAGAATAAATGGGAGTGAGTTAAAAAGCATATTATAGTCCTTATAATACTCAAGTATACTAATTTTTCGCAACTATAAAATCAAGCAAAAACTATTTATTTACTTATTTATCAAACATGTTATAAAGCATAATTAGGAGATTGTGAGGAATGAAACAAACAGATATACAAGACATTGTTCCAAAAGAAAGCTACATACACAGGGTTGTTGCCACAAAAGTTAAAAGAGTAATTATTGTTCTTCCCAAAGGGGTTAAGGGCAAAAGAATAAAATATGTAGATTGGAACGGAAAATATAAATGCGGAGTTGGTTTTGTTTTTATTAATGCTACCGACCAAAGAGAACAGTTTATATCTTCAAAAAACGGAGTTTTTATCGGTCATGAAGGGATGTGCCCTCAAGGGATAAATAATCGCATGATTTTGCGTTCTGAAGCCATAAAAAAATATCTTGATGCCAATCCAAACGCCTTAAATGAAGAACATATTGAAAAAACCATCAAGTTTATGCAGTCAAAAGTTTTCAGGCATGCTAAAACCGATGTTACGCAATGGGATGAAAAACAACCCCCGGATTTATGGAGTTCTGATATCAAATGGTTAAAAAAAATGTTTGCACCACAAGATATATATGATGATAAGGGCAATTTGCATACGGTTATTTCTGCATCAAAAAAGATCAATGTGGAATATGATGCTGTTTATCTTGGTCCGAATATAAAAATAACAGGCATTGGCAAAACCGGAAAAAATGGATCTTGGCTTATCAGAAAAATTGGTGGTGCAATGTCTCTTTGCACAGAAGAGGTATTTAAACAAACATATAAATTTACAACAATTAAATTTCTGTTTTCTAAATTTTGGCATAAAAAGAGATAAAAAACATATATTTATAAATCTCTTCCAGCTTTATTCATAATCAAAAAACTCGGGATTTTTTCTTGCAAATTTTCCGGACGTTTAAAAGTTTTGATACCACATTGCAAAGCTTGTTCTTTGGTTTCTTCAAAATGCCAGCCAAGTTGATTAATGTTGTGAGCATCGTCGCTGATAATTACGGGGATATTTTCTTTGGCAAGCATTTGCATAATTCTTGGTGACGGATATGGTTCTTGTCCAAATTTAAAATAACTGGTGTTTAACTCAACAATTACGCCGGCCTTTTTAATTGTATCAATTGTTTTTTGTTCCATCCAACAAGCATTTTGTTCCAAGCCCACTTTTTTCATTAAGTCCAAATGCGCAAGAATATCAAACAATCCGGATTGTGCAGCAGCTCTTTCATTTTGCCAATATCTGTATAAAAGCATTTGTTGCTCTATTTTTGTAGAGTTTTTTATGTCGTGCGAATTATACAAAGTTCCGTCGTGTTCCACAAAATGTGCAGAACCAATAAGATAGTCTGGTTTCAGGTGTTTTCTTGCTGTGGCAAAACCTTCTGCCCATTGCGGATATGCAAAAAAATCAACTTCCATTCCTTTGAAAATGGGAATGGGACTTTTTTTTCTTAGTTCATCTATTCTTTTATAATGTTCTTCAAATTTGGCAACTGCCTCTTCAAAAGATGCACTGTAAATATGATGATAATCACGTTTTTGCGCAGCTTCATACATTTTGGTGTTTTTTATGCGCGGATGAACAATAAAATGATTAGAAAAACCAATGCAATCCCAACCAAGCTCAACAGCTCTTTCAAGCATTTGCTCTTCGGTGTTTTGTCCGTCAAAGCCGATTGTATGCGTATGTAATGAAAATTGTTGCATTTTTGCTCTCCTCAAACTTTAGGGATAATACCACGTAAGCGCTATAGAATCAATAAAAAAAAACAGCCCCTTAAGAATGTGGGGCTGTTTGTTAGATTGCTACCTGAGCACACAAGTCATACAATTTGTTTGTAAATATGACTTTGATTCTTCAGATAACTCTACCTCTTCCCAAATACTGGCATCAAGATAAATGCTGTAACTCAATCTATGAAACATCAGCACTTTGAGGTTTTTTTGGTTGGTTGTAACACCAAGTTGACCAATTAACATAGACCTGCAGACCACAGAGGCAATTTTTTCATCTTTTGAACAAATTTGGTCTGTAATGTCTTGGTAAGAGCTTTGGTCTGTCTGAGCACGAAGCACTCTGTAAAACGCATCTCTTGTCCTGTTGTAATGGGCAATAATCCTTGGGGTAAAGCCGTCAATCACAAAGAGCAAATCTCCATATATAAACGGAGAATGTTTGTTTTCTTCGTTGTCCCACAAAGAAATCACTTCTTTCAAAGAGCCATCGGCAGCTTTAAAGAACACGCGTTGTTCTTTGGTGTTAATAACCCAAAAATCACTTTCTTGCCTTGAGTCCGGAAAGTTATAAACTTTTGTTTCTTTTAACTCCGCGGGAGAGGTTTTTTCATAAGCTTTTACGCCATCTTTTTCACAAGAATAGCGATAAAGCCTACCGTCTTGTCCCAAAAACATCTTGTCTTTAGAAAAAACGGATTTTACTTCCACAATTTTAGCCATAATCCTTAACGTTGATGATATAATGTATATTTTTTCTGAATTATATTTGGATTTTGTCAAAAGTAAAGCATTTTGCTTGATTAATAGATATGAAAATTATAAAATATCCAAAAACGTGGAGACAAGACAAAATGACAACAATTGATGAAAATAAAATATATAAAGACGCACTTGAAATTTTTGGTGCAACTTCTCAAAAAATAATGCTTTTAGAAGAAATGTCAGAACTTACAAAAGAGCTTTGCAAAGAATTAAGAGACAGAGGCAACATAGATAACATTGCTGAAGAAGTTGCAGATGTTGAGATTGTTTTGGCACAAATTAAGCAGATTTATAACATTTCTGAACAAGTAGAAGCACAAAAAAATTATAAGTTAAACCGTTTTTCTCAGAGAATGGCGGAGATAAGATCTAAATCAAATAAATAAGCGGTTTATTTGGTTTTGTTTAATTCTTTTGCTTTTTTATATATTTCGGCAATATATTCTTGCGGCACATATATCGGTTCGCAAAATATGTGCTCTGTGTTGAGTTCTTTAAATTTATAAGAAATTTTACTACCTCTGGGCACAACAAAAAAACCTGTATCAAACAGTGCCACCAAGTTGTCAAATAATTTGCTTATTTTTTTATCTTCTTCCAAATTGAGCAACAAAGCCCCGTTTTCAAAACACTTTTCTGCAAACACTTCTTTTGAGGGAAGGGGCTCAAAAATAAAGTCACTGATATATGGATATTGCAGTATTGCTCTTTTTGAAATAGCTTTCATAAAATCGCAATAATCAAAAAACTCAAGATTGCTTTGTGGACCATAAACAACTTTTATTTCGTATCCACGTTTTGTAATCATGGTCATGGCACGATTGAGCTCTGTTTTACTTGTATATCTGTGGATTAATACCCCGTTTGAAAAGAAATGAAAAGGTGGATTATAGTTAGCCAAACTCATTTTTGCGTGTTTTGACACCAAAATGATATTTTGATTTATATCAATGTTTTCCCAATATTCATGCAACAGTTTTTCCACATATTTTTGTGCATTTATGTTTGTTAAATGATTGTATGTAAGGCATACACCTTCTTCAAACAATTTTTTTAATAAATTTTCA
>JAZNSB010000018.1:0-15399 GCA_045590955.1 Alphaproteobacteria bacterium
GGCCTTTTTTCCAAGATATATATTTTCTAGTTCATCAAGGTCTAAGTCTTTTCTTTTTTCCAGTTCCTTAATTGATACATCTGCATTTACACCTGAAATAAACAGTTTATCGGCTTTTTGGTCTCTCAACAAAGAGACCGCAGTATTTATTCTGTTTTTTCCACCGGTTAATACCACAATTGCATCTGTTTTTACATTTTCAGGCATTGGGTAATGGTTTATAACATAATGAAAGGTCATAAATCCCAACAACCATAACACAGCAAAAGCAAGAACAATGATTACATATTTTTTCATCACACCATTTTACCCAAAGTTTTTTTTACGGTTACATATGCCGTTGCCATTGCAATTGCACTTGATACAAAAGGAATTGAAAAAATTATTAGCCAAGAAGTAAAGCTAATTTGTGCATCAGCTATAATTCCTCCTTCAATTTGTTGTGCCAACATAGAGATAATAAATATGGCAGGAATGGCGCAGGTTACCCCCAAAATTCCGCCAAACAATCCCAAAAATGCGCTCCGTCTGGCATATTGTTGTGCAATATATGTGTCTTTTGCGCCCATTATATGCAAAATGCCAATAATGTTTGTATGCAATCCCATACTGGTTTGTGTCGTATAAAATATGGCGGTTGTAGATACTGCTATTACCAAAATCAAAATTGCCCATGCCAACATTTTAATCCCATCTGCGAAATCAATCAATTTTGCCAGCCAAAGTTTGTGGCTGTCAATACTTGCATTATCAGAAACCTGTGCAATTGCTTCTGCCATTTTTGTAAAATCAATCTGAGCTCCTCTTTTGATTTTAACGTCTATTAACCTGGGCATTGGCAAATTTTCCAAATTTACTCCGTCACCTAGCCATGGCTTAACTAACCTTTGCAATTGAGCCTCATCTAATGCTGTTGCACTTTTGACTTCTTGCATTGTTTCCAACAAATTAATAACTTTTTGTTGTTCCATATCTGTTAGCCTTGTAGCCTCTTCTTTATCAACATTATTAATTGGCAAAATTTGTACGGTCATTGAACCTACAATAGATTTGTTCCAGTTGCTTAGCATTGTGTTTATGCTGAAAACCCCGGCCAAAGCAATGGTAAATAAAAATACGGAAATAGTAATGATGGTTTGCAAAAACAAATTGCTGTTATCATCTCTTAACGGTAATTCTTTTTTTCTGATTGCAGATTTATTATTACTCATCATTATCTCCCAAGAGAGGCAATTTATTCGGATATATGGTGGTTAAAGAACCTCTTTCCAAATTAAGACAAGGAAAATTATATTCATTTATCAGGTTTTCATTATGAGTTGCAACCACCACGGTTGTTCCCAATCGGTTAAGCTCTAAGAACAGTTTCATCAATTTTGGAGCAATATAATTATCCACGTTTCCGGTAGGTTCGTCTGCCAACAAGAGCTCTGGTCTGTTAATCACTGCTCTGGCAATTGCGATTCTCTGTTTTTCTCCTCCCGATAGTGTTTGAACTTTTGCGGTCATATTTCGTTTTAATTCAACCCATTGCAAAAGTTCTGTAACTCTTTTTTTTACTTCACGTTCGTTCATCCCGCACACACGCAACGGAAGTGCAACATTATCAAAAGCAGATAAATGCTCTATCAATCTGAAATCTTGAAACACCACGCCAATTCTTCTTCTTAACAAAGATTGTTCATCTCTTTCTGTTAAAGACAAATTTCTTCCAAACACGGTCATCAAACCTCTGCTGGGTTTTTGATTAAGATACATAAGACTGAGTAACGAAGTTTTTCCGGCACCGCTTTTGCCGGTTAAAAAATGGAAAGAACCTTTTTTCAAAGAAAGTTTGATATCACTTAATATCTCTGGTCCTTGTCCGTATCTTAGTCCCACGTTTACCATTTCTACAACAGATTGGTTATTATTTTGCAATTTGGGCACGGTTTTCTCCATTAAATTTTGTATAGATAGAACTATAACTGAATAATTTATTTAATAAAATCTTTTTTTTCATAGATTAATAAGTTTTTTATGCCTATATTGTATCAGGTGAGGAAAATATGAAAATAAATTGTCCTAAATGTAAGGTAGAATATGACATAGATCCGTCTTTAATAGGCAAGGACGGTAAGAAATTAAGATGTGCACAATGTCAACATGTTTGGTTGTGCATGCCCGATGGTAATAGCAAAGAGTATGTTGACGATTCTGTTAACAACTCAATATCGGGAGGTGTTTCTGACTATATAAAGAGTGCAATAAGCCAGGAAGAAACTCATAAAAGCCTTGTAGATGAAGTTTTAGAGCAAGATGGTAATGAGGATTCTACAGTAGAGCCTCAACCGGAACCACAACCTGAACCAGAACCGGAAACGGAGCCACAACCGGAGCCACAACCGGAACCAGAGCCAGAACCAGAGCCAGAACCAGAGCCGGAGCCAGAGCCGGAACCACAACCGGAACCGGAACCAGAGCCGGAACCGGAACCAGAACCAAAAGTAGAGATTAAAGAACCTTCATTTAAAGAAGAAATTTCTTCACAGCCAAATGCGGATTCGTCACAATCAAAAAGACAAGAACCGTTTTTTGAACGTCCGGCACAAGAAGATGAAAAACCCCAGTTTAAAGACAAAAACATACAAGATATGTTTTCCAGAATTTCTGCACAAACAGAAGAAATCTTTCGCCAAGAAGAAAAACAAGCTCCGTTTGCAAAATATTTTAATAATTTCAGAAGATTCTTCGGCTTATATAAAAGACAGAATTATAAATACTTTTTTGCAGTTTTGCTATTGATGATAATTTTAACTCTCACACAGTGCAGATATTACATTGTTACCGTATTTCCGGAAATGGAGAGTTTTTATTCTCTATTTAATATAGAATCAAAAATTCCGGGAGATGGATTAAAGTTTCAAAATGTTAGCCGTAATGAATATACCAAAAACAATGTTCGCTACATGGAAATAAAAGGTTTTGTGGTTAATACCAAAGATCGCAAAATAGAAGTTCCGCTTGTTCGTATAGAAGTTTTAAACAAGGACGCCGTTCCATTATCAAGCCAAACGGGTGTGGCATCTGTTGATGTCTTACCTGTTAATGGTAGAGCCGTTTTCAAGATTGTTTTAGAAAATCCAAGTAAAGACGGTAAATATGTGTATTTAACATTTGTTGAAGGTATAAGACCTAAAAGAGAGTTTGGAAAAGCAGAAAAGAAACAAACAGAAAACAAACAATTGGCCAAAACAGACAATGCTTCTGTTAAGAATAATAAGACTGAACAAGTCCAGATTCCTAGTGTAAATGTTCTTGCTCAAACTCAATCAGAACAAGAGCTTGGTATGGTAGAAGGAGATGAAGAAGTTACCAATACACAAGAGGTTGCTACACCAGATGCGCCCGATACCCCGCAAGTTGTTGAACCGGCGCAACCTGTTGCATCTGCACCTGCAGATTCTAAAATGTTGCCTCCTATGGTGGCACCGATTAATGCGCAAGATGTTCCGCTTGGAATGGAAGAAATTTTGTCTGACGAAGATTTAGACACACCCACAGAGGTTGGAACACAACAGCAAGAAGATATAAATCTACAAATACCAACCATACCGGTTGCTGCAGAAAGTTTGCAATAAAAAAAAGCCTCTTAAAGAGGCTTTTTTGTTTGTATTTATAACTCTTTTACCATTTTTACAAAGGTAATTCCCTTTTCTTCAAATACATCGCTACCTTTAACATATCCAAGCTTTTCATAAAAGTTTACAACAGAAAGCATGGCATGCATAACAATTTTTTTGTAGCCTGCTTCTGCTGCTCTTTTTTCTGCATAAGCTACCAATTTATGACCAATACCTTCTCCCTGATATTTTGTATCAACGGCAACCTGCATCATACGAATTGTTTCATTATCTACCGGTGCGAGCAGTAATCCGCCAACTAAAGAATCATCTAATGTTTCAATGCATCCTACATGCAGATATCCCATTTCTTTTTCTCTGTGTCCGTCCAAAAATTTAAGACCCAAAGGTTCAAGCAAGATTTTATATCTTAGCTCCACCAGTTCATCATATTTTGAAGAACCATATTCAATATCAATCATTTTTTTCATCTTGCTTCTCCTTATTCTTAAAGCTAAATAAAACAGTTTACAGTATTAAAATGATAATTTATATTAACACAGATTTTTTAGATTAAAACAGGTAAAAGTTAATTATGAACTCAAATTTGGATTTGATAAGAAATTTTGCAATAATTGCCCATATTGACCACGGCAAATCCACACTTGCCGATCGTCTCATTGAAAGATGCGGAGGGTTGCAAAAAAGAGAAATGACTGAGCAAGTTCTCGATTCTATGGATATAGAAAAAGAGAGGGGTATTACTATAAAGGCCCAAACTGTTCGGTTAAATTATTTGGCCAAAGACGGCAAAACATATCAATTAAATCTCATAGACACACCTGGTCACGTAGATTTTTCATATGAAGTTTCCAGGTCTTTGGCTTCATGCGAAGGGTCTGTTTTGGTTGTGGATTCCACACAGGGCGTGGAAGCTCAAACACTTGCAAACGTATATTTGGCCATAGAAAATAATCACGAAATTGTACCTGTTTTAAACAAGGTTGATTTACCATCTGCAGAGCCGGAAAAGGTAAAAGTACAAATACAAGATGTTATTGGCATAGATGCAACAGATGCAGTAGAAGCTTCGGGCAAGACCGGAGCCGGTGTAGATGAACTTTTGGAAAAAATCGTTACCCAATTACCTGCACCAAAAGGAGATATTGAAGCACCGTTAAAAGCATTGTTGATTGACAGTTGGTATGACAGCTACCTTGGGGTAATTATTTTAATCAGAGTTCAAGACGGATGTATCAGAAAAAAACAACAAATAAAGATGATGTCTAACGGTGCAACATATTTAGTTGAAAAAGTAGGTATATTTACTCCGAAAATGACAGATGTTGAATGTTTATGTGCCGGAGAGGTTGGTTTTATTACGGCTAGCATAAAATCTGTTTCAGACTGTAATATCGGAGATACCATAACAGATAACAGAAAACCTTGCTTAGAAGCTTTGCCTGGTTTTAAACCATCTGTGCCTGTTGTTTTTTGCTCTATTTTTCCGGTAGATTCCAGTCAATATGACAGCTTAAAAGATGCATTGGCAAAGCTTACATTAAACGACGCCAGTGTTCAGTATCAAAATGAAAATTCAACTGCGTTAGGTCTTGGTTTCAGATGCGGATTTTTGGGCTTGTTACACATGGAGATATTTCAAGAGAGAATTGGCAGAGAGTTTGATTTAGACATAATCACCACAGCTCCTTCTGTGGCATACAATATCAACTTAAATTCTTCAGAGCAAATTACCATACACAACCCTTCAGATATGCCTGACCCCACTTTGATAAAATCTATTGAAGAGCCATGGGTAAAAGCTACCATTTTGGTACCGGATACATATTTGGGCTCTATTTTAAAATTATGTAACGAACGCAGAGGAGAGCAGATTGAATTAACTTATGTTGGTTCTCGTGCTATGTTGGTTTATAAGATTCCGTTAAATGAAATTGTTTTTGATTTTTATGACAGATTAAAATCAATCTCCAGCGGATATGCAAGTTTTGATTATGAATTAATAGGTTATGACGTTTCAGACTTGGTAAAAGTTCAAATTTTGATTAATGAAGAACCTGTTGATGCCTTGGCCTTTTTATGTCATAGAAGTGAGGCAGAATCACGAGGAAGAGCCATTTGTGAGCGCTTAAAAGATTTAATTCCGAGACATTTATTTAAAATACCCATTCAAGCAGCCATTGGTGGCAGAATTGTTGCCAGAGAAACCATATCTGCATTGCGCAAAGATGTAACCGCAAAATGTTACGGTGGTGATGTTACCAGAAAACGCAAGCTTTTAGATAAACAAAAAGAAGGTAAAAAGCGTATGCGTCAGTTTGGCAAGGTTGAAGTTCCTCAGTCTGCCTTTATAGATGCATTAAGAATAGGCGATAACTAATTTACGCTTCTTTTAAGTTTTTCAATGTTTGGCAACACTTGGTTGTCAACAATAAAGCTTATTGTTTTTTCAACCAGACGATCGGTGTTATACAACACTTCTTTAATTGCTTTTTTATCGTCGCCTTTATTAACTTTTTTAAGTATATTTTGATAAGCTAAAGCCAAATCTGATAAATTATCTAATACTTGAGCAATAAATGCCGGCAGTTTATAATCATCTTTTCCGCCCCAAAAACCTTCTAAAAAGCCGAGTTCAATTTCTTCAAAACGGGAAACACAGTATTTTTCTTGATTATTGGCGTCAAGTTTAGGCAATTTTAGTTTATTGATATTAATCAAACCAAACATTTCATCCCATAAGCCCATAAAAAACTTAAAGAACAAATCAGCTTCTTCTTTTGTCTGTAAGCGTGGCGATTTATTTTCTTCCCACAACGAAGAAATCACATCTACCGGTCTCAAATCTGCATTTGGAGAGCAAATAGCACCTGCAATTCTCATTTTAATCACATCCAGGGGCATACTACAATTGTAGTGCTCCAACATTTTAGAAAATTTATCATCACCAATGTATTTATTTTGAATTTGCATTTTAATCTTCTTTGTGTATATTGTATTCAGTTTCAAATAATTTAATGGAGATTTTCAAATTGTCCAGTATAAAAATAAGTTGCATATTGTTTTTATTGTTGTTTATAAATGCCTGCACAATGTCTCCGTTTATAGACAGGCGCAGAGAGGCCGGAGCCAAAGACGAAGCTTCGCTTTATGTTGGTATGTCAACACCCACGCATCCGGTAATTTGTTATAATTCTTGGACCACTTCAGTCAAAGAGCTTCAGCAAATGGCAGACAACGAATGTATTAAACACAATACAGGAAACAAAGCTGTTGCACAAACACAAACAAAGTTTTCTTGCCGTTTGCTCACTCCTAACAGATTGTTTTTTAAATGTATTAATCAATAAGGTATAAAGATGGAAAAAATAATTAATCAAAAAATGTTTGATGTTTTTAGCAAATTAGGTTTTGACACTCAATTTGCGGTTGTTAAATATTCAGATCGCCCTGATTTAAGCGATTTTCAGTGCAATGGCGCCATGCCTTTGGCCGGCAGATTAAAACAAAACCCCAGACAAATTGCCTCACAAATTGCGCAAGAACTTGAAAAAGAAGACATCTTTGCCTCTGTAAGTGTTGATGGTCCTGGTTTTATTAATATCAAATTGCAAGATGGCTTTATTGCATCACACGCAGATTTAATGAACAAAGATGAAAGACTTTTGGTAGATAAAGTTGCAGATAAAAAAAGACAAGTAATAGATTATGGCGGTCCTAATGTTGCCAAGGCCATGCACGTTGGACATCTTCGTTCCGGTGTAATCGGCGAATGCATACGTAGAATAAATTGTTTTGTTGGACATGATGTAATATCTGATGTTCACTTTGGCGATTGGGGAACTCCCATCGGCATGATAATTTCTCAAGTAATTGCAGACTATGGTAACTTAGACAAGCTATATGAATTTGACGTTGAACAAATTACCCAAATTTACAAAAAAGCCAATGTTGTATGCAAAGATAATGAACAGGCCAAAGAAACAGCCCGCATCATTACGGCACAAATGCAATCCGGCCACGAGGAATACTATAAAGCATGGAAATATATCAGAGATGTTTCAGTTGAAGATGTTAAGAAAAATTATCTTGATTTGGACGTCAATTTTGACCTTTGGTGGGGTGAATCTGATGCTCACCAAACATGTTACAAGATTATAGAAATAGCCAAAGAAAAAGGATTGGCAGAAGAAGATGACGGAGCTTTGATAATTCGTCTTGACCAATCAAATAAACCCAAACCACCGGTTATTTTAAGAAAATCTGACGGTGGTTTTACATATCATACCACAGATATTGCCACAATTTACCGCAGGGTTAATGAGTTTAATACTCAAGAAATGGTTTATTTTACGGATCAAAGACAGTCTTTGCACTTTGAACAGGTTTTTGAAGCTGTAGAAAAGCTTGGCATTGCCCCAAACGTCAAATTTACTCATATCGGGTTTGGTACAGTAAACGGCCCTGACGGTAAGCCGTTTAAAACCAGAGACGGCGGAGTAATGAATTTGTCAGATTTAATATCTTTATCCAAGCAAAAAGTTGCAGAATCAATGCCTTCAGAAACAGAAGTGAGCGGATATACAAGTGCAGATATATCTAAAATGACAGATCAAATTGCCATTGCAGCCATCAAGTTTCAAGACCTAAAAAACAACATTGCGTCCGGATATATTTTTGAAACAGAAAATTTTGCCAAGTTTGAAGGTAAAACCGGTCCGTATATTCAATATGCCATTGCCCGTATAAATTCTGTTTGTCGCAAGGCAAAAGAAAAAGGCCTGGCAGAGGCAAACATTGTTGTTTCAAACCGGCAAGAAAGAGATTTACTTATGAATTTGAGCAGATTGTCTGGCACTGTTCACAGAAGTGCAGTTGAAAACGAGCCTTCTTTACTGGCAGATTATGCATATAATATAGCACAAATGTTTTCATCATTTTACAATGCATCTCCAATTTTGAGCATATCAGACAACACTCTTGCAGGTTCACGCTTAAAGATGTGTGTTTTGGTCGGCAAAACATTAAAACTTTTGCTTAACTTACTTGGCATCCAAGCCCCTGAAGTTATGTTAAAAAAAGAGGCCTGAAAAATGTTGTGTAATTTCTAAATTTTGCTTGAAAAATGCAAATAAAATGCTAAATTACACGCCAGAAAAATGTATTAATTTTATTAGAAAAGGAAAAAGACAATGGTAGTTCGCGTAGCTATTAACGGATATGGTAGAATTGGCAGATTGACCCACAGAGCAATGGTTGAATCTGGCAGAACAGATATTGAATTGGTTGCAATTAACGACTTGGGTAGCCCTTCAGCAAACGCTCATTTGTTGAAATATGACTCAGTTCACGGTCGTTTTAATGCAGACATTAAAGCAGATGAAACATCTATTACTGTTAACGGTCACAGCGTAAAAGTATTTGCCGAAAAAGATCCTCTTAACCTTCCATGGAAAGAATTGGATATTGATGTTGTAATGGAATGCACAGGCTTGTTTACTTCAAAAGAAAAAGCATCATTACACCTGCAAGCAGGTGCAAAACAAGTTTTGGTATCTGCTCCGGCAAAAGGCGCAGACAAAACAATCGTATTTGGTGTAAACCAAAACACATTAACAAAAGACGACTTGGTAGTATCAAATGCATCTTGCACAACCAACTGCTTGGCTCCTGTAGCTTACGTTTTGAACAAAAAATTTGGCATCACCAGAGGTTATATGACAACAATTCACTCATATACCGGAGACCAAAGAACATTAGACATTGTTCACTTAAAAGACCCATATCGTGGTCGTGCAGCAGCCCTTTCTATGATTCCTACATCAACAGGCGCAGCAAAAGCTGTTGGGTTGGTATTGCCTGAATTGGCCGGCAAATTAGACGGTTCTGCAGTTAGAGTTCCAACACCAAACGTATCATTGGTAGATTTGTGCTGTGATATGAATGTAAACGTTACTGCAGAAGAAGTTAATGCAGCTATTAAAGAAGCCGCAGAAGGAGAACTCAAAGGAACATTGGCATACAACGAAGAGCCTTTGGTATCCTCAGACTTTAACGGTATTGCAGACACATCAATTTTTGATGCAACACAAACAAAAGTTATTGACGGCAACTTCTTAAGAATTGTTTCTTGGTATGACAACGAATGGGGTTTCTCTAACAAAATGAGTGACACAGCCGTTGCCATGGCAAAAGCTTTTAGAGGCTAATAATTTTATTGCAAATCCTCCCGCACTTTAGGGGGGATTTGTTTTTTTTTACTAAAGGAAATAAAAAATGGAATATAAAACAATTGAAGATTTAGGAGACATTAACAACAAGGTTGTAATGCTCCGTGCAGACTTAAACGTTCCTGTTGATGAAAATTTAAAAGTTACAAATACTGCGCGCATTGACAGAACGGTTCCAACCATCAAAGAATTGATGGCAAAGGGTGCAAAAGTTATTGTAATATCACACTTTGGCCGTCCTGAAGGCTTTGGAGATATGAAAAACTCATTGTCACATGTTGCTCCTGAGCTTGAAAAAGCATTAGGGCATAAAGTAACATTTGTAGAAGATTGTATTGGCCCTAAAGTTGCAGAAGCCGTTGCCAATATGCAATCTGACGAAGTTTTGTTGTTGGAAAATCTTCGCTTTTACAAAGAAGAAAGCAAAGGTGATGAAGCTTTTGCTCAAGAATTGGTAAAACCAACTGATTTTTATGTAACAGACGCATTTTCAACAGCTCACAGAGCACATGCGTCAATGGTGGCTGCCGTTAAACAAAGACCGGCAGCATTTGGCAGATTAATGCAAGAAGAAGTTGATGCTTTAACAAGAGGTCTTAACAACCCTCAAAAACCTTTAATGGCTGTTGTTGGCGGTTCAAAAGTATCTACAAAGTTAGACTTGCTCAACAATTTGGTTAAGAAAGTAGATAAACTTGTTATTGCCGGCGGAATGGCCCATACATTTATGAAGGCTTCAGGCATTGAAGGCTTAACAGACAAAAACTCTTTGGTTCAAGAAGATATGATTGAAACATCTAAAGAAATCATGGCCACAGCCAAAGCTAACGGTTGTGAGATTATATTGCCGTTAGACGTTGTTTTGGCCGCAGAATTTAAGGCAGAAGCAACACACATGACAGTAGATGTAACGGCAATTCCTGACAACGGATGGACATTGATGGACGTTGGACCAAAATCTGTTGCACAAATCAAGTCAAAACTTGACGAATGTAAAACACTTGTATGGAACGGTCCGTTGGGTGTTTTTGAAATGCCTCCTTTTGATACAGGCACAAATCAGGTAGCTCAATATGCGGCTTTACTTACAGAACAAGGCAAGTTATTGAGCGTTGCCGGTGGTGGAGATACAGTGTCAGCTTTGGCACATGCCGGAGTAGAAAAGAAATTTTCATACATTTCTACGGCAGGCGGAGCCTTCTTGGAATGGATGGAAGGAAAAGAACTTCCAGGAGTTGCTGTATTAAAGAAATAATAAAGCAAAACACCAAAATTAAATGCCCTTAACTTTAAGGGCATTTTTTTATAGAAAAAACTTGTTTTTTTGTCTAAATATGCTATACTTTAGATAATTATAAAATGGGAGATTTAAAATGACCTTGCCTGTTGCTTTTAATTATGAAATTAAAAATAATGCACCATTTGACAGTTTGAAAGATAATCTTAGCCAAGCATTGAATGGGAAACATATAGATACATCTGGATTTGTAGAAGATATTACTGATAATAACGGCAATCCCGCTATCAGGGTTTGGTTGACGGAAGAGCCATTTTCAAATTTTCCGATTCATATATATAACGGTAATATAGAGCTTGATGTTGAAAATCTCTCAGAAGATAAAATGGAAATGATTATAGATTTGCTCACACGTGCCGGTATTTATAATTTTAGTGTTAGAGGATATCAACCAACAGCAGACGGGATTGCTCCAAAAGGTGGTAATAAAAACAATGTAGATTGGGACAAACGCAGATTATTTGCTTCTCACCTTTATTGGCGCAACGTTGCAGAAGAAAAAGGAAAATTAGGAGCAACATTTTTGCGTGTTACAGGTCATGAGCATTCAGACAAAGCAACTGCAAAATTTAAGGAAGAAAAATTTATTGAAGCCTCAGTAAAAAGATTGTTACTTGCCGGATATCCGGAAGGTAATTATAAAAGAAAAACGTTTAGGGATGGATGGACCGTTTTTACCTGTTACAGTAATCCAAATGACATGAAAAAAGATGGAGAGGTTGAACTGAATGTAAATAAAAGATCTCTTTGGGATTTGTTAGAAAATCCTCCTGAAGCAAAATTTACTCATAAAGTGCGTGTTGGCGTAAGAAGAACAGGTAATTCTTTACAGTTTTTTATAGATACCCCTCCGGGAAGTGGATTTGACGTAAAAATGTTCAAGCAAATGTTGGCAACTTTACAGGCAAACGGATATAATTACATCAGATTACCTGATTTTGTTTTAACCCAGTCAGGGGATGTATGGAAAGCCTGCGGAGCCAGATTAATTGTTCCAAGAGGCGTTGGATGGGGCAGAGATGAAGCCACCACAATGATGAAAGAAGCTTTGAACCAGCCCAAGTCAGATAAAGAAAAAAGAGATTTTTTGGGCAGACTTGTTAAAGAGCTGGAAAAGAAAAATCCTACAGACTCTGAAACCTTGCTTACAATTCAGGAAATCAAAACAAAGATGACAGAGCTTGTATCTGAAAAGGGAATGAGCAAAACAGAAGTAGAACTCATTAGACCAAAGCTTGTGACTTTGACAGTACAGATGGATAAAACACTTAAACATCTGACTGACGGCAATCCAAAAGTAACAGAAAAAATTGCTATGCATCGTTTGTATAATGAGATGATGAATGAAGTGTATGCTTCTTTAGACAACCCAACAACGGCAGAAAAGATAGAAATTAATGGACAACAATTAAATTATGTTGAAGCATTAAAAACTTTTGGCTGGAAAGCGGTTGTTGAGACATTGTTTACAAAAGAGAAGCTTCAACAGGAAACCGAAAAAGTTAAAGAAGAAATATTAAATCAATATAAAGAGCGCCTTGATGACAATGACTACACTGAAGGGGGAGATGAATATAAAAGGCAGCAAGATAGAGATTTAAAAGAGATTATTGATACTTTGCGAGAAACAGAAAAAAGCAATAACATATCAATGTGTGACTGTTTAAAAGATGATTTTGGTATTGAATTACGCCCTGTCCATCTTACGGAAACTATACCTTTACGAGTTAAAGAAGTAGAGAGCTGGAGGTCGGCAGGTACTGCCAGGTCCAACAATGGGATGACAGCGAATAATTTAAGGCAGGGACGTCCTATGAATTAATTTTTCTTCATAAAAAACCTCCGGAAAACCGGAGGTTTTATTTTTTATACCGCTTTTACATTCCAAATGTTTTTAGCATATTCGCTTACAGACCTATCAGAAGAAAAATATCCAATTCTTGCAACATTCATAATTGCCATTTTGGCCCATTTTTCTTTGTTTGTAAAGTCTTCTGCCGCCTGTTCGCAAGCATCTCTAAATGCCGGCAAATCTTTTAAGATGAAATAAAAGTCTCTGTTCAACAGTTCTTCATAAATCAGCTTAAATATAAGTACATAATCTTTTTCGCAGAACATATTGGAATTTAATGTATTTAATATACGCTGTAAATAGTTAGAGTTTTCATATTCTTCTCTGGGGTTATAAGAATTATTTGCTCTAATCTGCTTAATTTCTTCATCATGCAAGCCAAACAAATAGAAGTTATCTTGTCCCACGGCATCATAAATTTCAATGTTTGCACCATCATATGTACCCACGGTCAAAGCTCCGTTTAAGGCAAACTTCATATTAGATGTTCCGCTGGCTTCATATCCGGCTGTAGAACTCTGAATAGATACATCTGTTGCCGGAATAAGTTTTTCTGCCAAAGATACTTTATAATCAGGAATAAATACCACTTTTATCATATCATTTACGGCAGGATCTTTATTAACCACATCAGCCACATTGTTGATTAATTTAATTACCAATTTTGCAAATTTATAAGACGGAGCGGCTTTGCCGGCAAAAATATAAGTCTTTTTTACTTTTGGCTTAAAGTTATCTCGGGTAATTGCCAAATATTCTCCGATTATTTCCAAAATGGTCATCAGTTGTCTTTTATATTCGTGAATTCGTTTTGCGTGAACAATAAACATGCTCTTCGGATCTACCGTTACACCGGTTGTTTTATGAATAATTTGCGCCAATTGTTCCTTGTTATGTCTTTTAATTTTTGCAAATTCATTAACAAAAGACTTGTCGTTTACAAAATCTTCAATTTCTTCCAAATTATCTAAATTTGTAACCCAAGATTCGCCGATTTTAGAGCTTATCAGCTCTGCTAAATTAGTGTTAGCATGCAAAAGCCATCTTCTTGGTGTAATACCGTTTGTAACGTTTGTAAATTTTTCCGGCCATAGTTCATAAAATTCCGGCACCAAAGAAGTTGTAATCAAGCCGGAGTGAATTTTTGCCACACCATTTACCTTAAATGAAGCAACAATAGCCAAATTTGCCATTCTGATAATCTGATTGTCGCCTTCACCGGAAACAATAGAAACTTTTGAAAGTTTTGCCTCATCATTTCCAAATTTTGCTCTTGCTTCAATCATAAATCTTCTGTTGATTTCATAGATAATCTGTAAATGTCTGGGCAACATAAATCTAAATATTCTGGCAGGCCATGTTTCCAAAGATTCCGGCAACAAAGTGTGGTTGGTATAAGCAAAAGTTTTTGTTACAATATCCCAAGCTGTATTCCATGGTTGTCCATGAACGTCCACCAACAACCTCATCATTTCTGCAATTGCAATTGAAGGGTGAGTATCATTTAATTGAATACAAGCATATTCCGGAAGCTTTTTCAAATCGTTGCTTTTTTCAAAAAATCTGCGCAAAATATCTTGCACTGCACAAGCGGCAAAGAAGTATTCTTGTTTCAATCTTAATGTTTTTCCGGATTCAATGGCGTCAGATGGATACAACACTTTAGAAATGTTTTCTGTTTCAATTTTTTCTTTTACGGCTTCCATATAACCGCCATCATTAAATATATTAATATCTAATTCGTCGTCGGTTTTTGCAGAAAAAAGTCTCAAATAGTTTACAGATTTTCCGGCATATCCCACAATTGGAAAATCATAGGGCAAGCCGTAAATTGTTTGAGTGTTCATCCAAACATAGTGGTCTTCACCTTTTTCATCTTTAAAAATTTCTACATTTCCGTTTATCGGAATTTTAACTGTTCTGTCTCTTCTTGGGAACTGCCAAGGAGAATACTCTGCCAACCAACTGTCGGCTTGTTCAATTTGATAACCGTTCTCAAATTTTTGTTTAAATAGGCCAAAATTATAGTTTATTCCATATCCAAATCCGGGAATTCCCAGCGAAGCCATAGAGTCTAAATAACAAGCAGCCAATCTTCCCAAGCCACCATTACCTAAGGCAGGATCATATTCCGTATCAAAAATTTCTTCTATTGTAAATTTGGGCATTCCTTCAATTTTGATATCTTTAATTATTTCAAACAAGCCAAGATTGTGCAGATTGTTTTCCAAAGATCTTCCTAATAAATACTCAATGGATAAATAATAAATTCTCTTTGAATTATGTTTGTTATATCTGGCAATTGTTTCATACATTTTATCCATGGCAAATTCACGCACAGCCAAAGCAATTACCGTAAAGGCCTCTTCTTTGGTAATTTCGCATGTGCGCTTACCT
>JAZNSB010000019.1:0-34192 GCA_045590955.1 Alphaproteobacteria bacterium
ACCACACTCATCGTGCGTGTGCCACCTTATACGTTATCTCTTTGCCATTGTCAATCCCTTTTTTTATCTTTTTTTTATTTTTTTTATCCCTGCTTATATCTCATGTCAAAAACCCCCTAAATTTACACGATTTTTTAAAAAAATCGGATAAAATTTTTTTATTTTTTTGCTTTTTATTAACTTTATATTAATATGATGTATTATTAATATAGGCGAATAATAATGGGATAAGGCGACATGAAAAGATACTTATATATATTAGCAATGGTTTTGACTGTTTGTTCTTGTGCAAAAAAGTTGCCGTTGGCAGGTATGGATGGATCTGAAATCCCTCCGGCTTTTGCACATTTTCCCGATATTCCATTTCCAACAGACTCGTTTATAGATTTAAAAGAAACAAGAGCTTTGGGAACAGGCGAAAATTGGGTTGGTTCTTTAGTGTTTACAACCCCTTATAACGCATCTTCCGTATATGACTTTTATTTGTCTGAATTACCCAAGTTGCAATGGAAGGGCATTGCAACCGTTAGAGCCAACATTTCTCATTTAACATACATTAGAGATAAGAGAGCAATTCAGGTGTTGATTGAGAATCAGGGTTTGGACAGTGCAAAAATTACGATTACGGCAATTCCACACGAAAATTAATCTGAAAAATCAGTTTTTCTTTAACATATATTAAACTTTTTGTTTTATGATATCCTCCGGATGAGTATGTGTTTGCTTTTGTCAAAATGCAGACTGTTAATTTAATGAAAGTGTAACACTAATACTTTTTTCTTTGTGATACAATAAAGAAACTAGGAGAACGCAATGCGTAGTTTTTTGATAAACATATTGATAATTGCCGGTATTTTTTTGGCATTTGCACTAGATTTGTTTGAAGTATTTACATCAAAAATCACTACCGTAGCAACAATTGTGTTCTTAATTGTATTGTTTGTAATTGCGTGGAAAAAAGTTGGAAGCCCTTTTGGCAATAAAGGAGAAAAAAATGACTAAAACTAAATGTAACTTTTTGCTGTTTTTTCTTACTTTATTAGTAGCAATATCTTGTTTATTGCCAACAGAGGTTATGGCAAAATCAAAAAGAACAGAAATTTTTTTACGCTATGGCAAAGAAAAAGATACTAGTAAAGAATTTTGCCTTAAAGTTACAGAACAAAAAAGAAGAATCGTTGAAGATGGCAACAAAATTGAGGTAGAAGAGCCTGGTTGGCTTAGTCAAAAACTTTTTGGAGATGCAAATATAGATGCCGAGTTCTGTTACGATAAAGAAGACATGCAAACCTATAGGAAACAAGGGAACCGAAATGTAGGTTGCGTTCCATATCCAGTTAAAGTAAAAGAATCCGGTGGATGTTTTTTATGCCCATTGTTTAAGGTGGTATATGATGCAATGAACAAGGTTGCGACCCAATCTTTTAAAACTTTTGGCAAACCCATGTCTTTTGTGGTTTCTATTGCTATTGCCTTGGCAATTGGTTTAACAACTTTGCCACATGTATCATCTTTTGGAGCAAAAACATCTGACAAATATCTTAATGCTGTTTTGGTTTGGGCGTTTAAGCTGATAATTGTATTTACACTGTTAAATAACCCCGATGCCATTTATGATTTATTTGTAATTCCCGTATTAATGACCGGTCTTGATTTTGGGCAGGCCATGCTGGTTGGAGATGACATTGCTCCGGTAGATGTAAACTTAACAACTACTACCGGATTGCTATCTACACAGTTATATGCAAAATTGGAACAATATCTGACAAATTTGCAAGATTCTTTGCGAGCCACAAGATCTATAGGTTCTGTGTTAATGTGTAATGGACTGAAGAGCACAGGAATTTTGCCAGATTTAGGAATGATGGTTCAAGGCGTTATCATTTACATTGTTTGCTTATTGTTGATAATTTCTTTTGGTTTTTATTTGATAGATACCGTTGTACAAATTGGAATTGTTGGAGCAATGATACCATTTTGTATTGCGTGTTGGCCATTTAAAAAGACCAAAAAATTCACAGACACAGGGTTTAATATGTTTATGAACTCTTTCTTCAATTTTGTGTGTATGGGAGTTGTTATAAGAATTGTTTGCGACTTAATCAAGAAAGCTCTGGATAATCAAACTGTTAAAAATTTAGTTTATAGTGACGAATCTGAAACCGGGCATTATGTGGATTCAACCGTTACCGAAGTGTTGGAAGGTGGCGGTTCAATATCTGCCATTGGAGATGCAATAGATCTGTTTAGTGTCAACTTTTTGATTTTGCTTTGTGCTTGTATCTTTGCATATAAATTTGCAGGAACGGCTTCTCAGATTGCCGGTAAATTCTCCGGCGTAACAGCATTCAAACCAATTGGTAGCGAAATTGGAGGAATGGCTGTATCTGCTGCAGTAAAACCAGGAAAAGCTGCCGTGGGAGCTGCCAAAGCAGGTGTAAAAAACAAACTTAATCAAGCCTTTGCCAACGGAAAACAAGGTAAGGCAACGGCAAGAGCAGCACGTTAGGAGAAAACATGAACTGGAAACCGGACATAGCAAAAATTTTGAGGACAATACTTTTGTTATTGCCAATCATCTTGCTTTTGGCCGGATGCGACAGTGACACTTCTGATGGAAAAAGTGCTGAACAGTTGGCAAAAGAACACTCTGAATGTTTCCAAGCTGACGTGTTAAAGTTGATGTATGACACCATGGGCAAAATGGCCATGGATTTGTATAAAGTAATATCTCAAGGTGCTCTTACTTTTTCAATGGTGATGTTTGCCGTATGGTTTTCTGTTAAAATAATTGTTTTTGTCAGCTCATTAAAACCGCCTCCTTCAGGAGAGTTTTGGAATGATACTTTGCGACAATTGTTTTTATGTTTGGTTTGCGGAATTTTGGCATCTTCTACCAATGGGTTGCTTTGGGTGTTAAACTACCTTATATTTCCTATTTTTAATGCCTTTTTGGAAATGGGCGGACAAATACTAAGTGTTGTGGACACACAAGGCAAAACCATAACTTTGTTTGACGAACCAATAACCACACAAGATTTTGTATGTTCCACAAAAAATATGTTTGTTGGAGCAACCGCCAGCGAATCCGGTTTTCCTGACTCTACACAAAAAATGATGAGCTGTTTGGCTTGTGCAATTTCTGATAGAATTAATGTTGGCTTAAGAATAGCTTTGCTCATATTTGGCATGTGGACCATAACATCAATTCTTATAGGTATTTTGCTTGTTCTGTTTTTGGTAATTGTTAAATTTGCGTTTGTATTTTATGTGATTGATGCATTGTTCAAATTTACCATGATGGTAGTATTGTTGCCAATTTTGATTATCTGCTATGCATTTAAGTTTACACGTGAAAAAGCTACTTTGGCATTTAAAGAAATGCTGGCTGCGTCTGTATTTATGGCTTCAATTGCCATAATATTGGCAACTATCTTACTAACCTTGATGACCATGCTTACTGACAAATCTTTGTTTGGCGGCGATTATTGGAAAAACTGGTTTTCTCCGGCAATCTTTTGTTTGTTGTTGGTAGGATTTTTGCTACAAAAATCTATGGGCATGGCTCAAAGCTTATCTCCAAAAATTGCCGGAGCAAAACTTAGTGCAAAAGTTCAAGCAAAACTTGCAGGTGCGGCAGCTGGTGCTGTTGGATTGGTTGGAACATTGGTCACTTTGGGCGGAGCAGCACCAATTGCCAAAAAAGCAACAGATGCTGCAATGAAAGCTGCTTCAAAAATGGCTGAAGAAGCTAACAAGAATGCAGAAAAATAAAAAGGTGCAAAATGAAGAAAACTTGGAACAACATACTTGATAAAATCGGCACAAAGACTGTTATTCTCAGTGCTTTGTTGTTGGTGGCTTTAATGTTGTTACCAACTGATGTTCTTGCAGAAATACCCAATACGTCAGAAATAGAAGCAAGTTATAACAGGTCTTGTTTCGGATGTAAGGTTTTACAAATTTTGCTTTCTTCTTTTATGACAGCAGCAGCAAAAACTTATAATATTACATCTGGAATAGGAAGTGCTTTGCTCAAAATAATTACCCCTTTGACAATTGCTTTTATCATTATAGATAAAGTACGCTCTTTTGACAAAGTGGAACCTGCAGACATTCTAAGCTCTGTAGCAATTTTATTGTTCAAAGTGGGACTTGCTTTTATTATTTTGAATGCCGGAATCGGAGTTTTGGTGTCTTATTTTGTAACACCGCTAATAAATGCCGGATTGGACTTTGGGAATGCATTGTTGGCAAACAAAGAAACTTTTAGCAACCCACCGATTCCATATAGTGGAGATACATCAGTAGTAGCGGCCTCAACTCTAAACAAACTGTTGGCTTTTGTGGGTAATGCAGAAAATAAAGTTAAAAATTCTATGATCATTGGTAATGCCATAATGAAATTTGCAATTAGCGATGGCCTATGGGTTGACTTTGGACCAATTAAAATTCCTGATTTATTTAAACTTTTAATTGGTTTTTTATTATGGCTTATCGGATTATTGATGTCATTATCCGTATCTTATTACCTGCTGGATATTGCCGTCACCCTTGCAATGGTCATTATCTTTTTGCCAATTGCAATAGGAGTATGGCCATTTAACATTACCAAAGGCAAAATAGAAATATGCGTGAGTGCTATTATAAATGTTGCCGGTTTGTTTGCATTCTTGTCAATTACAGCATCTGTTGGTTTAGCTCTAATTGAATCTGCATTTAATCAAGCTGTAGGAACAAATAACGGATCTGCAGATTTAATTAAATATATTAAAAACGGCGATGCAAGTAAGGTTGATGACATCTTAAGCATATGGTCAGTGGGTGTTCTAATGATTTTTGCTTGCACAATATATGCCTATAAATTGTTCCAAACGGCTAAAGAACAAAATGATAAATTCTTTGGCGGAAATTTGGGGCTTGGAGATGCTATGCATGAAATGGCTGCTAAAGGAGCTGAATTTGTAACAAAAATGGCAAAAAGCAACCTTAGTAAGGCCGGTAGTAAAATAAAAGAAAAGATCAAAGATACAAAGGCATATCAAAACGCAAAAAAATATGTAAAATCTAAAAAAGCAGAAGTTGTGCATTGGGCACATAACAACAAAGTGGCTAGGGGATTACAGTCCGCACACCATTTTGTAGAAGAAAAGGCCGTAAAACTTAGATCTGACTTTATGAATAATACCAAACTCGGAAGGTTCTCGCACAAAGTTGGAGCAAAAGTGCGTCAGGTTAAAGATGATGCAAAATTTGCAATAAGTGCAAAACTTGATCCAATTGTTGATGAACATCAAAAAGCCAAGTTGCGTAGAGCTGAAAAAAGGCAAATCCGTGCCAGCATTTTTCATCAAAAAGTATATAATGCTACCGCCAATGTGAAAGAAGGCTTGCAAAAATTGTTTGGCGGAAAAACAGAACGTAGAATTCCGCGAGACCATGACTGGGAGTAGGATAGGAGATAAATATGATTAAAAAATATGCAAAATTGTTAATTATATTTATTACAGCAATGTTTGTTACAAATATTGTTTTGGATATTACTGCACCTAATTTGGCCTTTGCTGATGAGGAAGAACTTACTTATGAAGATGTTGCTGAAGATGCAAACGTTGCTTCTGCACATAAATGCGCTCCGTCAAAATATAAAGCCCAGTTTAAAAATTGTCTTTTCTGTGATTTGTTTACAGTTTTTTATTCTGCCGTAAGTACTGTTGCAGCAAAAGCTTTTAAAACTTTTGCCAATCCTGTGGCAATGGTAGTAGAAATTGGTTTTGCGTTGTGGATTGCATTTAAAATAATTACTTTTGTATCTTCTATGTCTTCTGTAAGTTCCGCAAATTTGTTGAAAGAAATTTTAACTCAGGCATTTTTGGTGGTTGTGGTACTGTTCTTCTTGAGAACAGATTTAACCGTGTTTATGCAATACTTCTTTGAACCCATATTTAATACCGGATTTAAATTGGCAGAAATGATAATGGGTAATAGCGCTGGAGCAAAACTGAAATCATGTAATGTACAAGAATGGGTAGCAAAACTGCCTGGGGCTGAAGGGAAATATGCATCCGGCGGATTGCCCGTATCTATGGGAGAAAGTATATTGTGTCTGATTGCCGTATTGCAATCAAAAGTGGAACAAATCATGAACTTTGGCCAGTCTTTAATGTGTATTGGCTGGAGGATAAAAAAAGTTTTATTGTTCTTGCCCAATATCCTATACGTTCTATCTGGAGCAGGATTATATGTGGCAGGATTTATTTTGATGTTGATGTTCCCGTTCTTACTGTTGGACTCTGTAATGGATTTGGCAATTTCCGTTGCATTATTACCAGCAGCTTTGGGAGCTTGGCTGTTTAAAAACACAAGAAAATATACTTCTATTGTATTTAATACTTTTTTAACCACGTCTTTAACATTCTTGTTCTTCTCGCTTATAATTTCCATTGTCGCTGCTGCAATAGACAATGTATTGGGGGGAATAGATACTTCCGGACTGGATAGTAATGTAGATAAAATATTGGATCTGCTTGGATTTAGAGGCTTTGTATTTACCAAAATACTCTTTGTATTGTTTATGGGCTATGCAATGCTTGATTTGGCATCCGATTTTGCAAGCACTTTCGGCAGTGGCGGATTTAATTTAGATACTGCAAGACAGGTGGGGGGAGTAATGACAGAACCATTTGTAAAGGCCGGAAAAGCTGTTACTACAGCCATTGGTTCTAAGGTAAAAGGATATGTTTCTGATTTGGCACAAAAAAGGGCAAACAGACGTAACTTAAAGCGACAAAAACGTATATATAGCAGAGCAGAACGACGTTTTAACAGATCTTCAAAACAAGTTGTAAATCCGGATGGTTCTGTTTCTGTAGCCGGTCGTTTTGGAAAAACGTATACAAGAAATGAAGACGGAACTTTTACTGTGTCTCAGAAACGATTATTCTCCAGTAACTTGAAAAGTTCAAAAACATATAATGTAGAAAGAGGTGCTGATGGGAAAATCAGAACCTTTGAAGCAGAATTTAATCAATTTAAGCTTAACGGCTCAACCGTTACAACAAATATAGATGATACAACTACAAGCGTATCTGCAACAGATAAAAATGGGCAAGTACTATATAGTAGTGCTGTTTATAATAGAACAAAAGGTGATAATTTGGTTGACGACTATGGTAATGTTAACCAAAGAGCACATGACCGTTTATATATGCAAGCCTATGATGCAGAGCAAAAAATGCGTTGGCTAGAAAGTAACGAAAGATTGTTTGGCAAGACAGAAGCTGAAATACAAAATAATCCAGAGATCATAAAAGCAAGACAAGAATATGAAAGACAATTGAAAAAAGCTGATACTGCTTTGATGCGAGAGTTATCTGCAAGTTTCTTTAACGATCCAAATTTGTCCGCAATGATTGGCGACCCTAAAATATCATACAGTAAAGATGAAAACGGAAACAGGGTGGTTACCTTTACAAGTACTGACAAAAAAGGAAATACCAAAACCGTGACGATGAGTGGAAGCGGAATACAACGCAAGCTTGAAATAACACAATTAAATGCCAAAGGAGAAGGAACAAGAGCCGTATCTGACGGAAAAACCTTCTTACAACAATCCATAGAGCTTAATGAACACCCTGAAACCAGAAAAAAACCTGTTAATGGAAGATATAATCAAGAAGGTGGCAAAGCTTTGGAAAAGCTAAGTTTATCTGGTCAAATCAACGTTGCAGAAAGAACATTACAAACACTTGAAACTAACGCAAGAGAAATGATGTCAGAAGAAGAAGCGCAGAGAGATCCATTTGTTGAAGGAGCAAGAAAAAATCTTGAAGAATTACAACAAGAACAAGCTCAAAAACAAGATGACATTGCTAAAAGAGCAACAGCAGAAGCAGATAAACGCTTCGGACAACAAATAAAAGACGCTCAGGAAGAAGTGCGTATTCATGAGACGGCAGCCAGAGCACACTATAATGCAACAGGTGATGAAATAAAAAATGATCCGAATGTTGTAGAAGCCCAAAAAAAGCTTGATAATCTGTTACAAATGCATGAAAAAGAAAAAGAATTGGCGCAAGAAAGAATAGCTAAGGAAGAAGCTCTTGAAAATGAGAAAAAAATACGCTCTACCATGGCAAATGTAATCAGAGAAACAACTAACCAACCTTTTGATGCTTCCGGTGGCAATCTAAGCGTAGGCATTGATGCAAACGGCAATCAGTTTTATACTATAGAATACTCTACTCAAAAAGGAATGGGAACTGAGGAACATAAGCAAGCAACCGTTACCGTGGTAAACGGAGTGGCGCAAGTTGATATAACATATACAAAAGGTAATGATGTTCATAAAATTGTTAATGACGGCAAAACAATTCATGAAGAGTTTAACCCCGGAGATAAATATAGAGTCAAAACCGTTGCAGCCGGATTTAACCCCAATTTAACTGCGCATCTAAATCATGCCGAAGTAGGAACTCTCGGATATGTAAATGCATCACTAATTACATCTTTCAATGATTCTTTGCTTAGCGAAGAAGATAAGGCGTTGCTTGTTGATTTTCAATCAACCCAAGCCGGTAGCAGTAAAAATGTTTGGTTAGATGCCTTTCTTGAAGGTTTGTCAAAACCTAATCGCCCTTCAAACACAAAAAATGATGCAGATGCACGTTGGTGGCAAGAATTTGAAGAGGAACAAGAATTAGAAAGAAAAAGAGCTGAAGCAGAAATAAATAACCCTGAACAATAAAAATTTCTGAAATATAAAAATATACAAATTATACACTTTTTTTGACATATTGGACAACATTTGCTTGATTATTGTCTATCTTGTTTATATGATTAGCATAGTTTTTATGTAAATAAGGGGTATGTCATGGAAGAAATTATATTTCCAAACCAAATAAGAATGTTTAGACGTTTACGCGGTAAAGATATGCAAGAACTTGCAGACCATTTGGGTGTGAGTTTATCGGCAATTTCAAAGATTGAAAAAGGATATCGCAGAGTTGACCAAGAACAAATGGTAAGAATTGCAGAATTTTTAGACTGCCCTTTGCAAGAACTTTTTGTAAATGAACAAAACTCTCAAAGTGAGATTGTTCAGGCCTGGAGAAGAGAACAAGAACGTAGAAACAAAATTAATGAAAAAACCGGCTTAAAAGCTTTAGGTGCCGGATTAAGACAACTTAGAAATGAAAAGAATCTGACATTAATTGAAGTTGCAGAATCTTCCGATATGACACTTTCTGTATATCATAGAATTGAAATGGGACAAAGAGAAGTTTCTGATCAAGAACTCAAAAACATTGCAAAAGCCCTTAAAACAACCACTGAAGAACTAAAAGAAGAAATTAAAAGGCTTGAAGAAAAAGGTGCTCTAGATGAAATTATTCAAAGAAATGATGCGAAATATAAGTTACTTTCAAACCCTAGAGGAGCAATAGCTTCGTTTACATCTTCTTCTGAAAACTTTAATATAAATGTATATGGAATGCCGGGAAAAGAAGGCAACATTTTAATAGATTTTTCTCAAGAAGTAAGAAAAGTTGCAAGACCTCCGCAATTGTATAATAAAAAAGAAGGCTATGCAGTTTCTTTATGCACAAGAAGGCTGGGTAACTTGTTGTCAAATCGTTCCGTGCTGTTTATTGACCCGCAAGAAATGGTTAGTGTGGGAGATATTGCATTATTTTATGTGTCTGAAAATGAAGCAAAATTTGTAGCTATAAGAGAAGATGAAAACGGACAGTTGTATGGATTAAGATATAATCCGGAAGAAAAGACCGTGATAGAAGAAAGTCAACTACAAAAAGTTCATAAAGTTGTGGCCATTTGCTTATAATAATTTTAACAATTAAAAACTCTGCAAAAAGCAGAGTTTTTTTTGTTTTACGGCATTTTGTTAACCCTAAATTTACAAGATTTGAATTAAAATTGTTAGCATGGAAAAGTGTAAGTTTTATTGCTTAAAATAGGATAAAAATGCCTGCTGTTGCGCAAAATACAGATTTTAGGTCTATCAACAAACAAAACAACCAGGAAGAGACTGTGGTTGTTTTGCAGCGTTTTTTAAATCTTTACAGGCAGTCGCACATTTTCAGCAAAGCGGAAAAAGAAGACTTTAACAACAAATTGTTGCAATTGAAACCGGAAATAAGAGGCTCTTTTAGCTCCTTGCCAGGAGGTTCTGCGCTGCAGGAATATGTAAATAATTTGGAACAAGAAAAAGGCATTCCTCATGCTCGGGGATCTTTAAATATTGTGAAAAATTCTTCAAAATCTGAAATGTCTGACGAAATTGAAAAGGCAAAAATTCTAGCATCCGCTCTGGCTGAAGCAAACATAATCAATCCAAATGCTCAAAATCAGCAACCTCTTGTAAAACAGTATGGTCCTTCAATAGAAGAGCTGAACGCTGAAGTAGAAACTTTGAAAAAGCAGATGCTTAAAGCAAAAGATGCTAATGACATTAAAAGGATGAAACAAATCCAGCAAAGATATCTGGAAATAAAAAAGCAAAAAGAAATTTTGTTAAAAAATCCTCCTGTTTCAACCAATATTCAACCACTTCAAGCTCCGGTTACTTCAAACATTGTATTAAATGAAAATTTTGCACAATCTTTGGCTGAAGCTTTTGCAAAAGCTATATCTCCAATGGAAGAAAAAAGACAAAAAGAAAGTATTGCTTTAACAAATTCTATAAAAGAAACTCAGTTAGAACTGGCAAAAATTATTGCTGCGAATAACAATAACGTGGTTGCAACAAATCAGGAGAATCATGGACTTTCTTTGCAAAATGATGCAAGTTTTATACAAGCATTTAAAGATACTCAGCTGGAAGTTGCCAAAATGCTTATTCAGCACAATAATTCTTCAGCAGCAGCCGCAAATAATGCGAATAACATTCAGATTAACAATGTGCCTACAAATATGCCTGATATTGAACGCATTGTAGAATCGATTATGAGTTCTCAATCTGAGTTGTTTAAAGAAATGATAAGTTCTCAAACACAGGAATTTTCGGCAATTATTTCTTTGGCTCTTAAGGAAAGCCAGCAAGCTTCTACACAATCTATTATTGAAACAATAAAAGCATTGCATGAATCCGAACCTGCAAAAGATTCAGACATAAAAAAAGAAAATAATGAACAAAAACCTGATTTTGTTGAAAAGCATCACCCCAAAGAAGAAACAAAACAAAAAAGCACTCCAATCACAGACAACGTGCCGGAAACAATAGAAAAAAACTCAATAATTGATAATACAACGATTGTTGATGAACCTATAAAAAAAGAAGTTGCTAAAGAAGATGTTTGGGACGAAGTTGCACAAAAAGGAGAAGATAACGCAAAAGAACTTGAAAAGACAGAAATACAGCCAACCTTTAAAAATGACAAACCTAATAATATCTCTGAAGATGATGATTTATTATTTAGTGATGTTTTACAATCTGCAGATGAACAAGAAATAACAGATGAAGAGCTGATTTTTGATGAAAATTTTGATATTCAAGCGGAAGATCATGAAATTTCAACAGATTTGGATGATTTACTTGAATATGAGCAACAGCATCTGGCCAAAGATCAAGAAAATGAAGAAACTCATTCTCAAGAACTTCTCTTAGACGATTTTGATATTGAAGAAAAAGCTGATTCTACAACTCAGAATAATATTTCCACTCTGTTAGATATGGCTTTTGATGATAATACCAAATCTGAAGACCTTGAAACTGAAGATAATACCTTGGCTAAACAAGATGAAGATAATGATTTTATCAATGAAGAATTATCTGAAAATACCGATAATTCATCAGATGATCAAAAGATAGTAGAGAAAAAAAATAAGGCAGACACTGAAATTGCGGAAACAAACCAAAATAAAAAGAAAAAGAAACATAAAAAGTCTATTTTTAATGATTATGAAATTAAAGTTTTTGAGGTTGCCGAAAACAATAATAATATATTAGAAGAAAAGCATTTTGAGGAACTGCAGGATCCTGTCTTGGAACAAAACAACGAAGATATATTTGAAGAAGAAAATCTTTCTTCTGATGAAGAATACGAGTATGTATATGAAGAAGACACTGCTGAAGAACAATCACAGACAAAAGAAAATAAATCACCTACTAACAAACTAAATGAGTGGGGAGAGAAATTAAAAGAAAAAACCTCTCAAACAACTCATTCCTTGATGGGTAAACTACAGCAAAAATATCAAAGACTGATGCCTAACAAACAAAAAAATAAATCTGATAACAATCCCAATACCACATCAGATGCTTCATAATGTTTTTTACGCTGATTAAACTGTAAAAAACAATTTACAAATAGATACACCTACTTTAGATTATAAATAAGGAGTATGAAATGGAAGAAAATATACAGCAACCGCCTCAAAATAATCAGACAGAAGCATCTAAAGAAGTGCTATGGTACTTGGACAACTATATTTTATTAAAAGACTACCTGGACCGCACAATATCAAGAATTGCTGCCAGATGTGTGAGAATGGGTAATATTGCCATTGAGGAATATCCGTTTTATTCTTATATTTTAGATGTTTTAGAAGAAATTTCAAATACCGGAGATTATATTTTAAAACATAAAGAACTAGCTCCATATGTAGAAAAGAAAATTGTCGGTGGAATGGAGGCTTTTAAAAAAGATTTGCAAGATTATAAAACAGAATTAAAAAATAATGCGGCTCCAGAAATGATGAAAAATGAAGATGATGAGGTAGAAAAGGCTCGTCGCATTTTGGGACAGATAGATAACTCTGATGATCCTACACAAGGAGCAGGAATGTCTGCCGATGAAGTTATTGAAAAACTCCTCAAACAACAATCTGAAGAAAAAGAGAAAGAGGAAGAAAAAGAGGAAGAAAAAGAGGAAAAAAATGATTAAAACAATAAAACTATTTTCTTTATTTCTAATGTTTGCCGTTTTGTGCGCTTGTGGGCATTCTTTCTTGTCTAAAAAAGACAGTCCTGCAAATACTTCCTTTAATGCTCAAATGGTTTTTCCAGAAGCACAAAACATTGTCAGAACGTCTAAAGGGGCGAGCGAACTTGATATTGAAACCCCTTTGCGCTGTTTTGTAAACAACGATACACAACAGCTAATCACAACAATTCCTTATAACCTAACTGCCTTTAATTTGGTTAAAAATGGAAACAATGATGTTATGCCAAAATTTGAAGTAAACGGATTTTCTTTTAAAACAATGCCCGCAGAAAAAGCCTTGCAAAAGTTAGCAAAAGAAGCGGGTATTAAGATAATTGCAAAAGATGCCCCCTATCCTTCTATTTCTGCAGAAAATTTAAGAGGAAGTTTGTCTGACATAATTCAAATGATTAGCGAAGCTGCAGAATTTTATTATTCATATGACGCCCACAATAAAACATTAAAAATGTCAAGAACGGCAAACTTCAGCCTGTTTGTTCCAAAATCTAAACCCATCATGCTGGCTTTGTTGGACGTATTAAGAGGCGCCGGAATTACCAATATAACAACCGATTGGGATGATTTTTCAATTACTTTTGATGCAGACTTTGAGCTTAAAAATAAAATTATGCAAGTAATTGGTTATTTTGAAGAGAATCCAACTTTAATTGCATATGATGTTTCTGTGCTGAAGATTTATCCGTATACCTTATCGCAAACTCAAAATCAAACAACCGGTATTAAATGGCAAAATTTATTATCTGATTTTGATATAAATGCAGTGAAAACAACTAAAACCGGGGTAATAGGAAAAGTAATTACAACCTCAAATGCAATCAATTTTGAAACTCTACAAGCTTTCTTACAAAAACAAGCAATGGTATCTGTGGTTGCTCAGGGAAAATTTATTGTACCTAATTTGTGGTTGTCAAGATTTGATGTCGGAAAATGTTCAAAACAAGACACCATAAACAGAGATTTATCTATTATGGCAAGAGCTTCTTTGGAACAAAACCATAGATTGTTCTCTGATATTACTTTAGATACAACAGAAGGCGAAGCTTCAAGATTTTCAATAAGGAGTAAATTAGGAGAAAATATCTTGATTATCGGAATTCCAAATAAGCTTTTTGCACAAAACAATGACAATTCGGAAATTATTGTTATGATGGTTCCTAGAATTATCAGAACAACAAAAACATCAAAGCATTTAGAAAATAATTTGTAGGAAAATGTAAAATGGATAATAATATGAATCCTCAGCCAAAACTGAGAAAAATAAAAAAAATAATAAGAAGGAATCCAGATGGATCAATTATTAACCCATCAGTTCCTCCTATGCCTCACATTGAACAAATTAACCTGAAAGATGTAGATCAAGATATAAATCAATACTTAAACTCTACATCGGAAAATAGAGATATCGCCATTGCAAATCCAACCTACAATAATGAGGTTCCGGAATTTGTGGAAGAATATGACGACATGCCGCAATCTTACCCAATGATGAGTGGACTTGACGCAAAAAAATTAATAATTCTGACAGCAGTTGTGGCATTTATTATCGGTTTTATTTTTGCAAAAGTTTTTACCGAAAATAAAAAGATTGTAAAGGACGGACTGCAAGGTGTGGTTGTTAATCGCGAAGTTCCCAAAGGAAGACCAAGATGCGGTATTGCGGAAAGAGCACAAGGATGTGTTTTGTATATTATGAATCCCCAAAAAAGAGATTTGCCCGCAAAAGACTTTTATAAATTAGCCTCTCAATTAACCGGTCGTGATGAATTCTTGATTCAAACCGGAAATATAGGGTATGCAGATCAAAAAATAAGACCGGGAGAAATTGGTCAGTTTAACATTCCCCCTCTTACTTATAGAAACTAACCCAAAAAATTAAGCCCTCTTTTATGAGGGCTTTTTTTAAAATTACACAACTTCCGTAATAGCTCTAAGGTTGCCGTCTCTATTAATTTGAACCACCCTGACTTTCTTGCGCATTTCTTCAATGGTTTTTAATCTGTCTATATTGGGATATGTGTGTGTTATTCTATCAACAAACGCATTATATGCGGCTTCTGAGCTTTCTGCGTGAATGGTTGCCAAACAGTTATCGTGACCTGACCCCATAAGCTCCCAAATAGCACCTGCGTTGCTTGTTGACAACTCTCCACCGATTATGGCATCCGGAGTAAAACGCACAACCAAGTCTATGATTTTTGAATAATCAAAAGTATTACTTTGTTCTGTTCTGGACATAACCACATGAACTCTGTTTGGATGGGGAACCAAAAGTTCTCTGGTATCTTCAATGGTTATAATGCGTTTATGAATATCCAAAATTTTTAGTAAGTTGTTTAAAAATGTGGTTTTACCTGTTGAGGTTGCTCCGGAAACTAAAACATGATCACCTCTTCTTAACCAGAACAAAAGTTTTTCATAAGGGTCTGTTGGGTCTTTTATATCTTTTAACGGATTTATTTTATGAAGTTTTTCCCCTTGTTTTAAGCCATAATCTTGCAACCCAAAACTAACTTCTTCGGAGTGAATTCTTATTGCTAAAGCCACACCACCTGTTAAATCGTCTTGGTCATACATTACATTTTTGCCACAAATACCTGTAAAACGATGCTCTCCGGGAAGCGATGCATAAACAACCGGAGTGCCAGATACAGGGTCAAACGGCAATTCATATGTATTTGCTATAATATGAAGCAAATCTACGAGATATCCTTTACTTAATTTTTCATCTTTATAAAGCGCCCAAGGAAAAGCTCTTTTCCCTCTTAAACGCAACCATATTTGACCAGATCGATTGATAGCAACCTCTTCTATATTGTCTTGATTATACCAATATGCTAAAGGTCTTAAGACAGATTCTAATACTGAAAAATCGCTCAAATTTATTCTCCTTAGAACAATGCCGGAACACTTTCATCCTGTGGTGTTTCTGTGTTTTCTTGTTGAGTATTCGCTTTGTTTTCTACAGGAACTCTGGCTGTATTTACAGAAAAGTTGGGAGGCGGAGGTGTAATTGCTCTGGCTTTTGGTTTTGGTTTGGTTTCTGCAAGCAATGGTGTGCCCTGAGGCTGAGCCTGACCTCCATCAGCCGGTGTATACACAACTTGTCCTGTTGTGCCTGTTGAATTAGAAGTTGTTCCACCGGCGGAAGTGCCTCCATTTGGTTTGGTATCATCAATCAGCACCGTCGGTTTTTCATTATCACCACCACTTTGCTGTGCTTCCTCTTCCAAATCTTCATTGACAAGCCACAAATCTTCTCCAGGATAAACAACTATTCTGGTGCCTGCCGGAACATATGTAATTGGCTGAATGTCCAATTTATCGCTAAGAATATTATCAAACAAGGTATCCATATCTGTCATAAAGTTCTCTCTGGCATCTTCTGCAGCTGTTGAGCCCGTACTTCCTTCTGAAGATCCTGAACCTTCTTTATCTTTTAAGAAATATGTTGTTGCCGTTGTTAAAGTTGTATACATAAGCGGTGAGAAATACTTCTTGAACAACTGTTTGTCAACGTAACCCAAAGCTCCACCACCACGACCTTGGGCGTCGCCGGTTTTTCCATCAAACTTAAACGCAGAACCGTCAGGCCTGATTAGCCTCTTCCAAGAAATTGTAACTTTTGCAGATTCCGATGAGGCTTCTGTACCGGCTGTTATGCCACCAAGCTCTCCGATTAAGTGACTACCTGCAGGAATTAATACATTTCTACCTTCTTCTGCATAAACGTTGCGTTCTACATAAGCTGTAACCGGAGCGTCGCTATTAGAGTTAATTGATCTGGCTATTACAGCAGGAATCGGCTTGTCTTGTAAAATCATTTGACTCATATCAACTCGCCATGTTGAAATAACCTTACCCTCACCCCAATCTTTTTGATATCCGTCAAAAGATGCTGTCTTTTTTTGGTTTGCCTTGGTGTGCAAAATTGCAATAGAGCTTCTTCTTTCTTGATGAGCGGCTTCTAAAGCTGTACGAATGTTCGGATCATATCTTTCTCCTGCACCAGTTCCGCCACCGGGACCAAGATTTTGCGGTCCAATTCCTGTTCCGTATGCACCACCATCTCCAAAGCTGGGAAAGAAAACTCCTTCTGAACTTTTTATAGATGGTTTTTCTTCTTGTTCTGAAGTTTCGCCTACAGGTTGGTAGGTTTGATTTTTTTCATCATAATAAAACGTTTTCCCTTGTGAGCTAGTAGCAGATGGGGTATCTACAATGCCAATCAGGTTTCCTTGCATGTCTTCAACAAGACCTTCTTCATTTACTTTTCCTATAACATTTCCCCTAGCGTCTATTACAGTGCCATCAACTAAAACATCACCCAAAAAATCTCCCTGATTATTTAAGGCAATGTTGAAAGATTTTATATAATCAGAACCGGTTACCCAACTTTCAATATCTCTGCCAGAACTTGTTGATGAAGCTTTTTTGTGAGGTTTTTTAACCTCTTTTTTATACCAGTTTTCTCCTATTCCACCAAGTACATTATTGTTGGCATCAATAGCCGTTCCATCCGGTTTTATGGTACCGATAACTTTTCCATTTATATCAACTAAAAAATCATCTTCAGTACTATATCCGATTAAATTGCCTTCTGCATTATAAACCGGTCTTTTAGACTTACCGACAGAGCCTATTGTATTGCCGTTAACATCAACAACTTTACTACCTACTACTTTACCGGCCTGTTCTCCTTTGTGGTTAAAAAATCTACCCATAAAATCTGCAAAACCTATTGTATTGCCGTTTTTATCTTGAACAACCTGCATCTTACGACCAACCGTTCCAATTGTTCTTCCAGAGGAATCTACCATATTGCTATTTTCATCAATGCGCCCTATTACTTTGCCTTGCGTATCTACAACATTGTTGTTTTCATCAACCGTACCTAAGATATTGCCAAAATCATCATATACAATTTGTTTGTATTCTCCGACTTTACCAATCTCATTGCCATTTGCATCAACAATTTTGCCATTTTCTTCTTTACCAATTATGTTACCTTTAGAATCTTTAATATTTCCAAACTCATCTGCAAAGCCAATCATTTTACCATCTTTATCATAGGCTATTCTCATTTGAGTTCCAGTGGAGCCTATGATTTTTCCATCTTCATTGGATACTCTGCCATTTGCGTCTACATAGCCTACAACATTTCCGTTTGCATCAACAACTTCGTTATTATCATTTACAAAACCCAAAATGTTGCCTTTTTCATCATATGCAATAGCAACCTCTTTACCTACTTGACCTATTGTTTTGCCAGAGGTATCTACAACAAAACCGCCGGAATTTTTGCCGATAAGTTGACCAGTAGAAGCATCTATTACATTTCCGAAAGAATCTACAAAACCTCTTAAAACTCCATTTTCATCATATGCTAAAGACACCTGTTTATTGTCTGTATAGCCTATTTTATTGCCGTTTTCATCTACAATTATTCCTTCCGAAACGGCTTGACCAATTTTTTTGCCGTTAATATCTACAACATTGCCATCGGAATCTGCAGAACCGATTATTTTTCCATCTTTATCAATAACTTTACCGCTTTCATCAACTTGTCCGATTTTTTTGCCGTTCTCATCTATAACTTCATTACGTTCATTTATATAACCAATAATTTTACCGTTCTCATCACGAGCTATGCGGACAGAAGCTCCAACTTCTCCTATGGCTTTACCATTTGCATCAAGAACCAATCCTTTTGCTTCTTTGCCGATTATTTTACCTGTGGCAATATCTACAACATTGCCATCGGAATCTATATATCCAATGACTTTACCATTATTGTCATAGGCAATTCTTTTATCTTGTTCATTGGTGCTATAATCTTCTGATAAAACACTGTAAAACTGCAATGTATTAGCTTTTCCTATTATTTCATTACTGTCTGAAACAACAGAACCTTGTTCATTTATTTTGCCAACCTCGTTGCCGTTTTCATCTACAACAGAGCCGTCCATTTGTAAGTATCCGATTACAACTTTGTCGCTGTTTCTAACATAAAAATCTCTATATCCTCTACCTTGCACAACACCAGTGTTATCAACATAAAAGCCTTTTCTTATTTTACCCAATGCTTTATTGCTAAAGTCTAAAATTGTTCCATCAGAATTTATATATCCGATAACTTTGTTATCTGCATCATATACGTACATATCATATAAAGCATAACCATCTTTGCCGGAAGAAAACTTAACCTGACCTTGCCACGTTACCGCACCAACTTTATTTTGATTAGAATCTACAACATCTCCATTGGGGGTTATAATGCCAACATATTTGTTATTTGCAGAAAAAGCGTATCTGTATTTTAAAGCACTACCCAAAGCATTTCCTGATTTATCATTTACATTGCCATTGGGTTGTAAATAGCCAATTTGATCTTCTTTTTCATCATAAGCCTTTCCGTCAAAAACAACCCTGCCAACAATTTTATTATTAAAGCTCATTACCGGAACATAGCTTAATGCTGACGCAATGTGCTGTCCCGATTTTGCATATAGATTTCCTCTAAAATCAACACATCCTTTTACCTGGCCTGCAGAATTAACAGCTTCTCCTCTAACGTTTGAGTATGCAATCACGTTACCGGCATAATCTATGTATGCTGTCGGAGTTACCAAATGTCCCATAACAGCACCTTTAGAAGATATCACCTGTCCGTTTGCTAAAACTTTGCCTATAGTTACATTTTTTGAATTTAATACAGAGCCGTCGTTTGCTAAAACTCCCAACTGTTTGCATTTATCGTTTACAGCCACAGACACTTTTAAACCTTGGGCAAAAGCCTCTTGGCCTTTGTTTAATACAATGTTATTAAAAGTAAGCTGACCAACTATTCCTGACTGTCTGATAATTTGGTTATCGGGTAAAATTGAACCGACATACTCTCCGTCAAATCCTATAGCCATGGTATCTGATGTGGTGTTTGCAATTACAGGCAACAAATTTGCACTTTTTATATTGTCTGCTGCAACAACTAAACCATCTGCCAACATCTTACCTTTTATAGATTTTGCCGTGTCTAGCACCAAATTGTTATTTGCTAACATAAACGTGTTTTTGCCATCATAGGCAACCACAGAAGAAGGGCTAAGCAATCTGCCCAAAATTTTGTCTTGTCCATCTGTAATAAAACCTTGAACATTGATTTGTCCAATACTCTTATATCCTTTATCCAAAATGTTTCCATCAATATCCAAAGATCCGATAATTTGGCCATTTTGAGAATATGCCATATCAAAATCAAAAGTATTACCACATATATTTTGGCCCTGGTCAAAAACGTAACCAAACGGAGAAACTTTATATGTGTTTTTATTGTTTTGAACAGAAGCCCCAACTCCGCTTATGCCGATAAATTTGTTGTTATTATCAAATACTGCTTTTGGATTTTGTGTGGCTCCGATGATATTATCTGAAAAATCATAAATAAATCTGTCTTTTACATATCCCAAAACAGCACCATCAAAAGAATATACCCCACCGGAAAAACCGCTATGACCGATCAAGTTTGCATTATAATCAAATGCAGGGCCAGAATATGAAATTTGACCTATTATTTTTCCTTGGTTATCATAAACTTTGCCTCTTGGCCCCATATTGCCCACAACATCTCTTCCTCTTAAGATGTTGCCGTTTGGAACTAATCTTCCAAGATATTTTCCTTCCAAATCTGTGGCAGTTGCAGAAAAATCTGTGCGCCAGCCGATAACATCATTGTTATTGTTTACAACCTGTCCGTTTGCTTTTAACACACCTATGGTTTGTCCCTGACTAACAACCTTGCCGTTATATGTTACAAAACCTATATATGTACCTGCATAATCAAAGGCATAACCGGAAGAAACAGCTTTACCTATTACTTGTGATTTTTCATTGTATACAAATCCGTTTGCTCTTACTCGGCCTATTGGTTTAGAAGAAAAATCAGAGACAACACCCCCCGGAACAATGCTACCAATAAAATTGCCGGTCATGGAAACAATCATTTTTGATGACAAAAGTCTTCCATCCAAAACTTTATCCGCACCAACTTGTCTGTAAGCATATCCGTCTGCAGATACAAAACCTATTTTTTGCCCTTGGTTATTAGCATAGATACCATCACCTGTAAGACGGCCGGTAGTTTCACCTTCGTCATTATAAACCAATCCGGGGAAAACAACACCGCCGATGATATCAAACCTTTCATTAACAACGTGACCTGACGGAAGTACTTTTCCTACAACCTTGCCAGAAGAAATTCTTACTGTTCCGTCTGCATTTACCTTGCCCAAAATGTTAAAGTCATTACCAATAGCAACGCCTTGCGGAACAACTCCACCAATAATTTTTCCGTCAAAACTAATAATCAAACTATCCGGAGAAACCGTGCCTATTAAAAGATTGTCATTGCTGACAACATTGCCGTTCGGAATTACCTTGCCGATGATATCGCCATTAAAATCAATGGCGGTAATTTCTTGTGCCGTTGCCGTAAACGAAAACAAAAGTGCTATCGTTAGTGATAATATAGATTGCCTTAATATATGCACAAAATACTTCATCTTTTAATTCCTACGGTTTTTGGCAACTTCTTGTAAAACATAGCCAGATGTATTTTTATCTAAATCTATAAAAGAGCCATTGTTTTTAATATATCCCACTACTTTTTTATTGTCATCAATAACTTGTCCGGCGGGTGATAACCTGCCAACATATTTTCCATTATTTCCCAAAACAGTGGAACCTATTTTATAAACTTTTCCCAAAACTGTGTCTGTTAAATCAAGAGCTAAATCGTTAGAAACTATCTTTCCAATGACTTTTCCGCTCAAATCTTTTACTTTGCCGTCATATGTAACGTGCCCAACCACCTTGTCTTCGCTATTAATAACAATGTCTGCGTCTATCACTTCTCCGATAAATTTGTTAGCAACACTAACAACACTACCGTCTGACAAAACTTTGCCCATTGAAACATTCTTTACGTCTATAACTTGCGAATCTGGCAAAGTTGCGCCGATTAAAGTTCCGGAAAAGTCTATTACCATCCCTTCTTTTGCCGATCTAACCCCGGCATTCGTAGTACCTCCCGGCAATATCACAGTAAACACTTCTTTGCTCAAATTAGTTACATCACCATAAGAATTAATGTGACCGGCATAGTTGCCCAAAACATCTACAACTATACCTTCTTTTATTATTTCTCCCAAAACTCTTCCGTTTGCATCTATCGCCTTTCCGTCAAAACTGCTTCTGCCAACAACTTTGCCTTCTTCTGAAACAACATCTCCGTTTGAAAATGTATAACCAAGATATGAGCCATCATAACCTATGCCCACTCCTTTTTTTGCAACACCTCCGACTAATGCTCCTTTTTTGTTATATGCAAAGCCTTTGGCATCAATAGATCCGACTTTTTCACCGAATTGATTTAAAAAAGATCCGTCTATTTCTGCTTTGCCGATGTATTTTCCAAAAAAATCAGTTACGGCACCGGTTGGCAAAACATTGCCAGGCTTACCCATATAAAATCCCTGTCCCGAGCCGATTACATTTCCTATTGATTTGCCGTTTTTATAAATATTGCCGTCTGCAAACAAATAACCGATATTATCATTACTGATTACAGGTGTATTAGGATCAAAGGCATATCCTATTATTTCACTCTTATCATCAACAACAATGTTTGACGGGGTAAGATTACCTATTCCCTGACCATATATTTCTACCTGACCCTGATAATTGCTGGTGTTTAAGAATCTGCCATTTAAGTCAAAAACATATTTTGTTGTAATTACACTTCCTATATACAGGCCATTTTCATTTAAAACAGCACCTTTAGAGGCAACACAACCAACAACATTATTGCTTGCGTCTACAACCTGACCGATATTGTTTACATTACCTAAATACTTGCCGTTTACATCTACAACAACGCCTCTTTGTAGCAGACCGCCTATCAAATTGCCGTCTTTATCCAAAATTGTACCGTCCGGGTTTACACAACCAACATACATTCCGGAATTGTCTTGTATTACACCGCCACCTTTTACTTCTCCGATGATATTGCATTTGTCATCTACAGCATATTTTTCTGTTAAAACTCTGCCAACGTATTTTCCCAATTTATCAAAAACAAAACCGTGCGGATTTACTTTATGTCCGGTGTCTTCATTATTATTTTTTATTTTTCCGTCTCTTTCAAGGTATCCGGCTATTTTACATCCATGAGAAACAACAATTCCTCCAGGAATCATTCTGGCAATTACTCTTTCTCCAGAAACATCTTTTACCAGTCTTGACGGTAAAATTCTACCCAAAACATGATCAGATGCGTCCACAACAGAACCATCAGGATTTACTCTTCCCAAAACATTGCCTTGAGGAGTAATGGGAAGATAATCTAAAGGAACTGTTGAGCCAATGACGCTGGAAAATGTTCTGACATTGCCGGAAGAATCTGCAACACCAATCATTGAGCCTTTTGCATCATATAAAAGATTTTTTTCATCTACATAACCAATTACTTTGCCGGAATTATTTCTGGCTAATTTTATCTTGGCACCCTTTTTACCGATAACTTCTCCGTTTGTATCAATTATGCTACCGTCATCTTGCATTGTGCCAATTTGTTTACCGTTAAAATCTACAACATTACCATCGGCATTAACATAACCAATTACGTTGCCGTTATTATCGTATGCTAAAGTAGCTTCTTCAGTTGCTTTGCCAATAACTTCTCCAAGAGTAACCACCTGACCGTCAGAGTTAACAAATCCAACCAACTTTCCTTTTTCATCTATAACTCTTCCATCTCCGACTATAACACCCAAAACATTGCCGTTGGCGTCTGTGGCTACTTTTCCTTGAGAAAATACTTTGCCAATAACACTGTCATTAACATCTACAACTTCGCCTCTTTCGTTTAATCTGCCAATGATATTGCCGTCTTTATCTACAACGGAACCATCCTGCAAACCCCTACCGATAACATTACCCTGATTATCATAAACCAAACCTGTTTCTACGGTTTTGCCAACCACTTTTCCGTCTTTATTTACAACTGTTCCGTCAGGCAAAGATTTACCTAAAACATTTCCGTCTTTATCATAAGCTTGCCCGTCTGCTCCGAGAGTGCCTATTATTTTGCCATTAGCATCCATTACAACCTTTACGTTTTCTGCCACACCAATAACATTGCCCCTGTTGTCTATAATAAGGCCCCTTTCGTTGACTTTGCCGATGATATTGCCTTCTGTATCTCTTACATTTCCGTCTTCATCAACATTTCCTAAAAAACGACCATTCGTGTCTACAGCTTTACTTATGTTTTTAACCGGCTTTTCGGAAGAAATATTAGAACTTTCATTGCCATTTTCACATAATGTACATTCTTCTTTGGTAACGGCATTCCCAAAAACAGTAATTTTTTCTGTTGTTGTGTGTCTTTCTCCAAGGTTGGTTTTATACCAAGAAACTAAAAAATTATTTTGAACATTTCCCGCCAGCGTAGGCAACCATTTCATGGTAACATCACAAGTTTTTGCACCGCTCAGGACTTCTCCGGAGCACTTATCCTCATATTCAAATCCTTCAGAAGCTTCTTCCGCCAATGTTACAGAAGCAATTTTTACACTATCTTTTCCATTTGTTCCAAGTGTCAAAACATTGGTTGCATCCGTTCCTAAAACAACCTCGCCCATAGAAACCGGATTTGGGGTACTTGTAAGCGGTATTTCACCGTCTTCAACATTTACAAACTCAACACCGGATATAAGCTCATTGTTTTTTACACCACCAATTGCGTCTGTGTTTGATTCAAATGTGGGAGCTTCATAATTTTCTATATTTTCGTCTCCACTCTGCCATAAAAGAATAATACCAAACATAAACAGCAAAAAAGCAACAGAACCAATAACTAAAATTATGTTATTGGTTTTTTTTATGTAACTTTCCGAATGTGTTAAATCTTCTCTCATTGAGTTCTTACCACACTACAAAATACACCATTGCGACCAAGACGACTGCAAATTCTATCGCCCTCTGCTAAATTTTGAATTGGACCAACCCTTAAATGGAACAATTCTTTGCCTTGACCATCGGCAGGAGCATCTACTGAAAAAAATGGCTCATAAGCCGATAAAACATCAGAATGTTTTTCAGATAAGTCTGCCCATAAAGTTTCAAGCTTTCCTATATTATCATCCGTTCCAAGTTCTACAGAAATAGTTGAATTTTTATCAACAATCGGCTTACTTGCGTCATTAACGCTATAATACATATTTGCAACATTTTGCATTGATGAACCAGACACCCCAGCACCTTGCTGATATGAAATTTGTGGCATGTTTGCAGAAGATCCTGCATACTGAGGAACAACAACATCAGAACCGCCAACAGAAATGTTGTACTCACCTTGAACAGATGGCGCAGAACCTTGCGAGCTTCCAAAAGATGATGTTGCAGGAATTGGGGGAGGAACATCCCAACCAGAACCCAAACCTTCTGCAGAGGTGTAATTTTCTATACCCTGAGATGGGGATCTTCTCATTTTTAAGCAAATAAGTCTTTTACCGTTACGCAAAACCATATCCCCTATGCCCTCAACAATAATCAATCTGTTGTTTGGTCCTTTTGTTCTAAAGCCAACCGGAACTTCAACTTTTTCTACAATCATAGTAACAATCGGACGTTGAAGCATATTTAAGGATTTTTTGCCAAGATCTATGTAAGTAAAGATATTATCTCTCCACACTCTTTCAGGAGCAATAACAACGTCATCAGGATTTGGGACATAAACTTCTATATCAAACTTTACTTCTTCAGGGTTAAAAGGAATTTCTTCCAACCAGCCTTCTTTTTGAAACCTTTTTGTTGCCATGGTTTGCCCTGATTTAGCAGGAGATTTTGCTCCCCCCATGGAAGAATATACACCCTGTCCTTTTGCTGATGAATCTTTATCTCCAATTACCTCTATATCAATAATGGAGTTGGTTAGTCTTTCTGTATTTACTCTTTCACTTTTTACATAAAACGCATATCTGTTGCCGGAACGACCAAACACAATAACGTTAGTATCTACACCAACCGGAGCACCCTGTTTAGGATGCAGCAACAAGGCATTAGGACCTATAATTTCTCCAGAAAATGATGCACCATCACCTATAATTAAATCCTCTATAAGTTCCCATTTAGGAAAGTTTATTAAGGTAACCATTGCTTCTCTAACTCTAACAGGCAAAACCAAATCCGGAGACCAATAGTATTTTGAATATGCCGGCTTTGACTGCCCTTCTCCCAAATTTTGGAGAGGATCAAGCCAAGCACTCTGAACCATTCCTAAAGAGTTTACCATACCCATATACCCCAAATTTTGCGGAGTATATTGACCTTGCATTTGGTCCGCACTCTGATCTAATTCTGATGTTGTTACTTGTGAAAAAGCTATCTTAGAACAAACTAAGATAACACCAATAACAAATATCTTTACAACTCCTAATTTCATTTTTTTTCTTTCTATTCTGTTTGGTTAATTCTAAGAACATAATCAGTTACTGTAAACCCAATAGGGTTGTTAAGCCTTTCTTTGTATTTTACAACTTTTTTTCTGTAGGCAATTCTTAAATTGGCTGTCCATTTTTGAACCGTTGGTTTAGCGGAATCCGGATATATGTCTATAGTTTCATATTCTACTTGCCACAACCCTTCTGCAGGCTCACTTACCGACAAGATATTTACCTGTCTTGACATATACCTTTCCCTAATTAAGTTTAAGCCTTTGTAAGCAGTGCCTTTTAAGAAACTATCATAGACTTTTGGACTGGACATTTCATGTATAGGACCTGAAGGCATCCATCTTGCTTCCATTTCAGCAATGTCTGTAACAAAGGTACTTCTAAGCAAGACATATTGACGAACAAAAATTTCCGTAATTGGTTTGTGGCTTGCCAAATTTTTATCAAGCGGAACAATTTTATAAACCTGATCTGCTTTATTACTAAAGGTTAACAAAAACGGCTCTATCCTATACAACGGAATAACTTTGAAAATGGCAAAAAGCATCAGCAAATTGCAGCAAACACTTATTGCAAAAACAATAGCAAAAGCTCTTGCTGTCCAAAGATATCTTTTTTCTGACACATTTTCAACATACACAGAAGAAGCACTCTGAGAAGGTTTTTTTCTCTGAACCGTTCCAGTAATTCTTCTTTGTTCCGGTGTTATTCTGCCCAACTGTTCTACCATTTGCCCCAACTATATTGTTTCCACAAACCAATCTGGCAATGTTTTGGGCAAATCCAGGTGCGTGCAAGCACAAGGAGAGAGTTTTAACTCTTCAACCCCCCTTCCAACACCAACAGGTTCCGGCTCATAGTAAGAGCCAAAACAACCGCTTATCAAAGATAATGATAAAATTAAAAGCGCTTTTTTAATCATCTTTCCCTCATTGACAAATACAGATATTTTATAAGTTATACTCTTTTATATTAAAAGTCTAACTTATTGGATATAAAATCCCCAACTTATCAACAGGGCTATTGATTTTATTTGTTATCTGTTTCTTCTACTTGGTTTGTAAAAATTGAGTCCTCAACCGGATCTTGTGAATATCTGGTTACCGTAAAACCAAGCGGATTAATCAATCTTCTACCCACAAACATGCGTTGAGGATAGAAAAAAGCAGTTACAGATGCAGTCCATTTTTGTTTTTTTAACGTAAGAGCAACAGAACCACTTTGTGCAGATGATTGAAATGTTTCATACGTAATGAATTCTACTCTCCATACAGAACTTTTTCCCCCGGAACCAACTCTACCTATTTTAGTAATTTCAACTTCTTGAGTTTTATTGTTTTTTTCTGTTTCTATCAAAAAGCTTTCAAGCCCTTTTTCAAATTCATTATATACATCAGAGCTTGAGAAAAAGTGAAGTATTCCTCCTCGGCTCATTCTGCTTTTCATTTCTTGAACATCATTAATAATGGTATTGCGAACAATAACGTATTGTTTTACATACATTTCCATCAGTTTTTCTTTAGACGCCATATCCAGTGCAATAGCCTCGTTTCTGACAATTTTTTCTGATGAATCTTGGCTTATTATCAAGAAAGGCTCTACCGTAATTTGTGGGGCAAGCTTATATAATGACAACGAAGAAGCCAAAAATATGCTTAAGCCTATGAACGAAAAAAAGATAAACAATCTGGACAACCACATATAGTAGTATAATTTTAAAGATTTTTTTTCTTTTTCTTCTTTTTCCAAAAAATTTACTTGCGTAGAATTAGCGTCTGTAATTAAACGTTGTTGCTGGCCTTGTATTTGTTGTCCGTTCATGTTATTTTATCCTATAAACTCCACAATATGGCTTAATATCTATTCCAGCGCCGTCTGCAGCGTCTTTTTCATATGTATCTACCGTATTTCTGTCCGCCTGTTTGGTCTTTAACTCTGATTGCAACTCTGTTATGTTTATTTCTCCTGTTTCCTGATTTATCGGAATTGAGTTGTAATCTATATTAAGCAAGCAAGTTTTATCCATATTAAGAGCTGTTAAAAGAGCTTCATGTGTTAACAATTTTCTTTCTAAAGCCTTTTGTCCTTTTACTTTTACAGAAGACATAGAATCTCTAAATTGACCAATTTTTTTATTTTTTGCAGACATCAACTTATTATTAATGCTCTCATAAACCTTTTCATCTGCCAGATTAACACCTTCACTTACGGAATAACCAACCTTTTGCAATAACTCTGCAATGTTTTTTTCTGCTTCAAGAATTTGTTTTTCCAATTCGGCAAGTTGGTTTTCTATGTCTACTCTTGCATCATATGCTTCCAGATATGCTCCAACCTGATTTTTGTTAAATAACATATCTTGTGAAACGTTATCTTCATATGTCGGGTCTTCTGCCTCTTCATTCTGATTTTTTTCATAAATAAGTTCCAACAATCTATCAACTTGTGCAATTAAAGATAAGCCCTTATCCTGATTAAGGGTAAAGAGCGAACCCAGCTCACTTGTTATCTTGTGTGATTGCGGATCTTTGAGTTTTTCTCCTTTGCATTTTTCAGAATTAAACAAAGATTTTCTTACAACACATCTACTGTCTGTAATTTTATCATCTGTAGTTAAAGTATTAAATGCACATACTTTTTGAGGATAATCAGTGTAGTAACTGGCGTCTGAAACAGTGGCATATTTGGCTTTAATTTTTTTGATATTTTCTTCTACGTCTAAGCCAATCAACAGACTTTTTTCAGTTACCCAACAAGGATAAATACCTCCCCATACAAACTCCGGAGATAACGCTTCAACTTGATCATTAGTTATGCCAACAAAACTTTCTAGAGGAAAGTTTTCTCCTTCAATATTGCCTTGAGCATCTATAGCAGTAACAAAAACCTTTTCTGCTGTCATAAGTTGCCATACTTCAGGTAAATTACCATATTCATTTTCATAATATGTTTTGAATGCTGCAAATGACGTACCTTGTTTTAGGCTCTTCCAGTCTGCCCAATCAGTATCATCCAAGTGTATCACTTCTCTTAATGGCAATCTGGTATTGTTTGGTGCTGCTTTTGGAGCTTTTAAAACTCTGTCATCTATACCTACAAAATAATGTTCTGCTTCTTGTTCATCAACGTTCTGGGCTTCTCCAAAGACAATTTCTGCTGCAGTTTTGATAATTTCTACTGTTTTATCTTCCACACTGATAGTTAAAGATATGCCTTGCAAAGCCTTTATGGCATCCATTGTTTCTTTATGCAATCTAGCAACCTTTGATGCACCTTGTGGTGTATAAGAAGAATTTTTTGCCTTAATTGCCTTAACAAGCTGGTCTATTTTTGCAAAAGCAATTATTTTTCCTGCATCCAACTTTAATCCTAAATCATCTGCAAAACCTTCAAACTCTGTTTCTACTTTTTTTTGAGCTTCTTCAATTTCTTCTGCCGGAAGTCCGACGAGTTCTTTTTCTACTTGGGCTAGCATAGATTTCAATGATGAGTCCATATTCCCTTTCAAAATGGTTTTAACCGCATCATATTTTTTATCTAAATATAGGTTATAAAAGTTTTTAACATCATGCCAAATTGGAAATTTTAATTCCCCTTCTTCTTCAAGATTTTGTGCAACCTGAGAGCCTATTCTCCAAGCCATTACACCAATATCTCTGGCTGAATCATCTTGAGCAGCCGTTTTATTTTTATTTTTTTTGCTTCGGCCTTTAAAAATCTCCTTAAAGTTTGCCATTTTTTCACCTAGCGTGGTTCCTGAAGAAGATTCATCATTATATTTTTGCTCTTCTTCAATTTGAGCTTCTGAAGGCTGAGCGCTTTCAATATCTGTATCAAAATTTTCTACGCCAGGTTTTTCTTCCATTTCTTCATCATCAGAATCCATCATTTTGGCTTTCATCAGCTCAAAAGTGTTTTTTGCTCTTGCCGAAATATCTAGCCACCTTTTATCAACTTTAGCCATTCCCCCACTTTCAAATAAGCCTTTTGTGCAGATTTCTACGGTTTTGCTGATTTGTATTATTTCTTGTTTTCTCTCTTCAAGTTCGGAACGTCTTTTATATAAGCTTTTATAATCCCTCATCTTATTGATATTATAATGCAGATCTATTGCCTCAAGTCCCAACTTTTCTATTGCTTCAAATTTGGCAAATTCTTCTTTAAATTCTAACCTGTTTACCTTTTGTTCTTCTTTTTTGGGTTTAGCAGGCGCAAGTTGCAACTTTGCAAAATATTGCGGTTGCTGACTTTGATATTTCAGGCTTAAAGCAGCATCTTCTTTTGGACAATCTTCCTTCTCATTCGCGCTTGTTTCTTCTATGATTTTTGCTGCGGTAAACTGTGATTTTATTGCTAAAAGCTCTTCAAACAGTTTTAATGCTTCATCATATAAAACATTAGCTTTTAAATTATAGTATGCTGTGTCTATTTCTGATGTGCTATCCGCACCAGAAATTTCATTTTCAAAAAGACCTATTTCTCCTTTTATTTTTTCAATCTCTTTTTCCACATTAAGTGCTGCAGTAACCGCTTCAACCAAGGTGTCTTCATAAAACTTTTTGGCTTCAAGCTCATATTTCATATTTTTGTCTCTAAAATCTAAGTCTGATTTGCAATATGGACTGGTAAAGAAAAGCTCGTCCATCAAACCGTATATAGCTTCTTCATATTCTTGTTTTGACTTTGTGCCGTCTATGGTAATGTTGGCACAATCTAAGTTCTGTTCTACACTATTAACAGATGCAACCTCTCCAAGTTGTGCTTCCGGAAAATCTTTTTTTCCGCCTATTTTTAGTGAGGCCAAAAAAGCCTGTGCTTTTTTACGTACATCTCCAACGGTTTTGAGGGCCTCACCGACATCTTCTACAGCTCCTTGAACGATATTAATAAAATCTGCATAGACAAAGGCGTGAACTTTTTTAACTCCGATTGTATTTAAAAAGAGTGCCAAAGCAAGCATTGAAGTGTATGTAATAAGTTTATTTTTTTTCATTGGTTGCCCCCTCTTCTTGATATACATATTTGCACAAGTTTAACGTACCGTAATTGCCATCGCTAAGAACTTCTGTCTGAGTAGACATTGCCATAGCTGATTGTCCTTGCATTTTGATGCTTTGAGCAAGCTGTTCCAAAACACTAACCATCATTTTGAGCTTTTGAATCTTTTGATCAGTATTTGCAGATCTGGCCCCTTGCTGTGTATCAAGACTAGAATTTGCCGCTTGATAAACATCTTCTGCTTCCTGCATTTCTTTAGTTAGATTTGCTTTGCTAAATATGGCTACAGACAAAGCTCCGGCAACAGCCTTTATGTTTGCACCTTTGTTTCTTGCCTGTAATTGTTCCATGTGCTCTGTTGTTTGAGCCGCCCCTTTTGCTCCCAAAAGACTATTTGCAACTTCTTCTTGACCGGGGCCTTTTTGTTCATTAATTGCAGAAGTAATATCTTTTAACATTTTCTGAGCTTCATCCAAACTATCTTGCAACTCTTTTACTTGTTCTTGGCTTTCTTGAGTAAGCTGCTCAAGTTCCTCTTTATATTTTTTTTCTACTTCAAGAGCTTGTGTGTCTAACTGAGCGATTTCTTTGTTCATTGAATCTATATGAGCTTGATGTGTTAATGCCCCCGCCTCATTTTGATTGGCCTTTGCCAAATCTAATAATTGTTGTGTTGCACTTACATTGGTTCGAAGTTTTTGTTGTTGTTCTTCAATCTGAGCCAGTTCTGTTTTTTTACTTGCTTCAAGCTCTGCTTTTTTCTGTTCTGCTTTTTGTTCTGCTTCTTTTATTTGTTTGCCAGCTTGAGCTACCTTTTCTGTAGCTTCTCCTTTTTCTTTGAAACTTTTTGCCATTGATTGCGCATTTGAGACACTTGATTTAGCATCAGAAACAACATCTGTTGCCTGCCCTTTTAGTTTATTAAATGTTTCTTTGTATTTTTTAAATTCATCTATACCAGACTGCACACCGGAAATTAATCTGTTATCCACCAATTTTTCTTGCACTTCAGCAATTCCATCTTCTATCTTAACTGCATAGGTGGTAATTGATGTAATACACTGTCCGGCTTCAGAGCCAATATCAAAAACTTGTGCTTTACTTACGGATGTCAATAAAACAGACAGAAGTAAAATCCATACATATGTCAAAAACCTATTCATCTTTACCCCCTTATTCGCCTTCTGCTTGCTCATCCTCAGTTACATTTGTGTTTTTTGATAAATTTTTAAACAGCCTCATCTGTTCTGCATGATTTAATCTGGCTTGCATAACTACAATTCTGGACAAACGTTTAGCAATATCGCTGGTTATGTCATAATTTAATTTATCTATTTGCATTTTTGCCGTCAATTCGTCGGCGGAAGATGTGTCGGGAACAGATAAATTTGAAGATGATTCTCCTTCATCATTTTTCTGTGAATCTTTTGCTGCTGAAAGTGAGTATCTTGTTAAAAGTGCATCAGTATATAAACTTGCGGCATAATGTTGCATATATTCATTTAAATATTGTATATTTTTTTCGGCATCCAAAACATTAGTATATGTTATGGTGCTTAATATTGTTTCTGAAAGCTTTTCTGAATCTTTTTCTTTTATTGCATCTTCATATGCTGCTTCTTCTTTGTTTACAGAAGAACCTTCTTGTGCTTTATCTCCTTCTCCTTTTAATGAACCGCTTAAATCTGAAATTAGTCCTTTAAAACCTTCTTCGGTAAAGAGGTTTTTACCTTTTTCAATTAAAGACTTTCCTTTTTCAACATATTCCATTACAGAGGCTTTTAATTGTTCTATTCTTTGTTTCAATTGTTCTAATTTAGATAGTGTCTGTTGCCCTTGTTCTAAAGAAGAAACAATTTTTGTTCCCTTATAAAGCGGATCTCCTGCCTTTGCTTGAAAAACAGTTCCACTTAACATTATGAATAAAGTAATTATGAAAATTTTTATATACTTCATAACTCCTCCTATTCTTTCGTTTTCTCGTCATCAACTATTGTTGTTTCACCGTTGCTAGATACTCTGAAGTTTTCCAAACCGTTTACTATGTTTGTTGTTGCATATAATTTTAATAAATTACCAAGCAACTCCGTATTTATTTTATCCATCTCAACAATACTTCTAAGAACTGCAGAGGTTGTGTCCTCGCCTCCATCCCCACCTTCAGATGCTTCCTCAGAACCGCTTGATGGTGCAGCCATATCAATGGCCGAATCTTCTTCTGCAACAATTTCATCAAGTTCTGCTATTTTAGCATTTGTTTCATTTAATACTTTTGCCTTAATTAAAATACTCTCAGCAATAGCTTCAGATAAAAAGCTTTGTGCAATGGAATTTATGGTTGCAACACCAAGAGAGGCAACATCTTCCATGCATTTTTGCATATTTGCAGATATTGTGTCCGGCTCTTCGTACCTAACATCTTGACATCCAGCCCCATAATACTGAACTTTTGGCCCAATCAAAATATCATTTACTTTATTTGTTATTTCTGAAGTACTGGCGTATGCAAATGATGTGACACTGTTGTAAGACATATTTTTAGTATCTTTAAGTCCAAAACCTTTTCTCTGCGGACCAAAAGTTTTGCCTTGTGTTTCCACATTTGATTCTATCAATTTAATTTGCTCTGTTGGCAGCTGCTTTTCTTTTATTAAGGAAGGTGTTTCCTGTTTATTTTCAACGGCCATATCAACTTTCATAGGGGACATCTCTGTATTTAAAACA
>JAZNSB010000020.1:0-89137 GCA_045590955.1 Alphaproteobacteria bacterium
CCGATTATTGCAGAAGATCATGCAGTTCCGCAAAAGGGAACCGGAGGCGTAAAAATTATTCCTGCGCACGATTTTAATGACTTTGAAGTTGGAAAACGACATAACTTGCCATTAATAAATGTATTAAATCCGGATGCCACATTAAATGAAAACACTCCGTTTGCCGGAATGAATACACAAGAAGCCAGAGTAAAAACAATAGAGGCCTTAACACAACTAGGTCTTATGGACAAGATAGAAGATCACCCGATGGTAATTCCATACGGAGACAGATCTGGTGTAGTTATTGAACCTTTAATGACAGATCAATGGTTTGTAGATGCTCCGACTTTAGCCAAAGAAGCAATTAAAGTTGTAGAAAAAGGCGAGATGGAGTTTGTTCCAAAATTTTATGAAAAAACATATTTTGAATGGATGAAAAATATGCAACCGTGGTGTATTTCTCGCCAACTTTGGTGGGGACATCAAATGCCCATATGGTATGGTCCGGATGGTCATATCTTCTGTGAAGAATCAGAAGAAAAGGCATTAAAAGTTGCAGCCAAGTTTTATGAAGAAGAAGTTGAACTTACCAGAGAAACAGACGTTCTAGATACATGGTTTTCTTCCGGCCTGTGGGCTTTTTCAACACTTGGTTGGCCTGAAAAGTCACAGTTCTTAGATGTGTTTTATCCAACATCTGTATTGGTTACAGGTTTTGACATTATACCGTTTTGGGTTGCCAGAATGATGATGTTGAGCATGTATGTAATGAAAAAAGTTCCATTCAAAAAATGTTACATCCACGGATTGGTTAGAGATGAAAAAGGCCAAAAGATGTCTAAATCAAAAGGTAATAGCGTTGATCCAATGGAAACCATTGAAAAATATGGTGCAGATGCGTTGCGCTTCTTTATGGCTTCAATGGAAACTCAGGGTAGAGACATTAATATAAGCGAAGCCAGAATTGCAGGATACCGCAATTTTGCCACAAAACTTTGGAACGCCACCCGTTTTGGAGAAATGAACCAGTGCAAATATAATCCTAACTTCAAATTTTCTGATGCAAAGCTTGAAATAAACAAGTGGATTATATGTAAATTGTTTGAGGCAAACAACGCTCTTACCAATAATCTAAATACCTTTAGATTTGCAGATTCAGCCAATACAATATATCAGTTTATATGGGGCACGTTCTGCGATTGGTATATAGAGATGATTAAGCCTATTTTATATGCGGATGACCAAGAAGCAATAGAAGAAGTAAGAGATACATTTGCCTTGGTATTAAAACATATTTTAATCATGCTTCATCCGTTTATGCCGTTTATTACCACCAAAATATATAATGAATTTGGTTTCGGTAATGAAGGATATAACTTAATAAAAGAGCGCTGGCTTGATATACAAAATTTTGATACCAAAGCAATAGAAGACATTGATTGGGCAATAGATTTAATTGTTACCATCAGATCATTGCGTTCAGAACTTAATTTGCCCGCATCTGCAAAGCTTAAAGCTTTTGTCAAGAATGAAGACAGGGTTAGACTGGACAAGTTTAGAAACATTGTGATGTCCCTTGCCAGACTTGAACTTTTAGAAGAATTAAACACCGAACCGTTAAAAGACATGGCGCAAGCAGTATTTAGAAACGGACAAGTATATTTATCTCTAGCAGGTGTATTAGATATTGAAGCAGAGAAATCCCGTTTAAACAAAGAACTCGCCTTAATTGAAGGCAGATTAAAAGGTTATGCTGCAAAATTAAATAATCCGGCATTTACGGAAAAAGCACCGCAAGCGGTTGTGGACCAAGAAAAAAGCAGACAGGAAGAAGCGCTGACAAGTAAAGAAAAATTACTTTCCGCCATTAAGCTTATCAACGATTTGGGATAATTTAACAAGCCTTAGATGTTTTTCATCTAAGGTTTTAACCCAGTCTTTCAATGCAATATAGGTTTGCGATTTGGGGTGGCATATAGCAATTGCCACTCCGTTTTTATATGCCAATTTTTCGGTAGTTTTTAGTTGTTTGTTTATATAATCCAAATTATTTTCATTGTCTAAAAATACATTTCTGCTTACATATTTCAGATTTAATTTTTTAGCAACATTGTCTGCAGCAGATTTTGGAGAAGTTTTTGAATCTAAAAAGAACATATTTTTTTCTTTTAATATCTTTAGCACTTCTTCCAATTTTTTTTCATTCTCTGTAAATTTGCTTCCCATATGGTTGTTAACGCCATAAATTTGCGGAAATTTATCAATCATTTCAGAGAAAGTTTTTTTAATTTGTTTTTTAGACATGTCATTTGTTAATACATCCGGTCCTTCATCAATGTTTGCCTTTGCTTCCATTGGAATATGCGCCATTACTTCATGACCGGATTGTTGAGCTGCTTTCATTTGTTTTTTTAAATTCTGACTATACGTTAAAAAAGAAGAAGTAAGCGGAGCTTTGATAGAGATAATATCTTTTGTTCTTTCTGCAGAAATTCCCATATCATCAACCACAATAGCAATCATCGGCCAGTTTGTGTTGTCTGTTTTTTTCTCATCAGTGGAAGCTATTTGAATTTTTTTTGTTTTTTCTTCTTTTTGAATTATTTTTTCAGGAGCTTTATGGTCATCAATTTCATGGTTCTCTACAACATCTTTAGGTAGTTCTTCTTCATACATATCATAATCTGCATCAGCAATCATTTCAATCAACTCTTCATCTTCTTGTAGACTTTCCATAAGAGAAAGTTCTCTGTCAATTAACGACTGCATGTCAGTTACGGTTTGTTTTTCTTTTGGTGCAGATTTTAATTGTTCTGTTTGTTGTGCTGTTGGTAAAACCTGCTCACGAGGTTTAATTGTGAGCAGGTTTTTAATCATTATTGATAATGCAAACAACAGTGCAACAACACACAATGTTATTCTACAGTTCAGATACAGTTTTTTCCAGTTTAGATCTTTTTTTGTTTTTTTTGTAAGTTTTAACAAAATTTAGTCCTTTTTACGCATTGTCGGAAAAGCAATCACGTCTCTGATTGTATCTGCACCGGTAAACAAAATTGCCAAACGGTCCACGCCAAAGCCAATGCCGCCGGTTGGAGGGAAGCCGATTTCCAATGCGTTTACAAAATCTGCATCAAGCATTTGAGCCTCTTCATCACCGGCATCTCTAGCTTTCATTTGGTCTTGGAAACGTTCCAATTGCTCTAATGGGTTTGAAAGTTCAGAATAAGCATTACACAATTCCATTGCTCCCATGTATAATTCAAATTGTTCAACCAATCTTGGATTATCTCTATGGGTTTTTGCCAACGGAGTAATTTCTCTTGGCATATCTTTAACGATTATAGGTTCAATAAGATGCTCTTCAACTTTTGCATCAAAAACTTCTTGCACGACATGCCCCCAATCTAATGCATCAGAAGCGTCCACACCCAAAGTTTTTGCCAGTTCAACAGCTTCTTCTTTGGTGTTTGTTGCCAAGAAATCTGCTCCGGTATATTCTTTAATCAGGTCAATCATAGATTTTCTGGCAAAAGGTTTTGTCAAATCAATTTCTTTTCCGGCTATTGTGAATGTGTTTGTTCCAAATACTTCCATGGTAATTGTTCTGAGCATGTCTTCTGTCAGATCGGCCATATCATTATAGTCGGCATAAGCTTGATAAGCCTCAATACAAGTGTATTCCGGATTGTGGTTCTTATCCATTCCTTCATTTCTAAAGTTTTTGCCGATTTCAAATACTCTGTCAAAACCACCCACGACAAGTCTCTTTAAATAAAGCTCTGTTGCCACACGCAAATAAAGCTCCATATCCAATGTGTTATGATGGGTAATAAAAGGTTTTGCGCTTGCTCCACCCATAATAGGTTGTAATACGGGGGTTTCTACTTCCAAGAAGTCTCTTTTTTCAAAATAACGTCTGATTGCAGATGTAAGCTGACATCTTTTTTTGTAAATTTCTTTTGCTTCATCATTAACAATAAAGTCAATATATCTCTGACGATATCTTGCATCCATGTCTGTTAGGCCATGAAATTTTTCCGGTAACGGTTGCAAAGATTTTGAAATAATATCAAATTTTTGTGCTGCAATAGAAAGTTCGCCTCTTGGGGTTCTTCTTACAAAACCATATACACCAACAATATCTCCCACATCAAGAGCGCTTAAAATTTGCAAATTTTCTTCTGACAAATTGTTTTTGTGGCAAAAAGCCTGAATTTTTCCGCTTTTATCTTTTATATCAATAAACATACCGGAGTTTCTAACTGCCATTGCTCTTCCTGCAACGGTTACAAAATCTTGAGTATCTGTTCCTGCAGGTAAGTCTTTGTATTTTTCTTGTAAATCGGCCGCATAAGCATCCGGAACAAATTTGTAAGGATATGGGTTATATCCATTTTCTGTTAAAGAATTTAATTTTGCTAATCTAGCATTTCTATAAATGTTTTCTTCACTCATAATATCACTCTTTGTATATGTTAAACGTTAAAAATTTACCATACTATACTAGCAAAATTTTCAGCTTTCAACTAAAATAATAAAATGTTTTTATAAAGATACTTGACAGCAAACAAAAACAGAACTAAAGTAGAACAAAATGTTAAGAAAAAGAGGGTTAAATGCTTACACAAAAACAATATCAGCTTTTGCTTTTTATCAATAAAACATTAAAAGAAACCGGCTGTTGCCCTTCTTTTGATGAGATGCGCCAGGCTGTGGGGTTAAAATCAAAATCAGGGATACATGCTCTTATAACAGCCCTTGAAGATAGAGGCTTTTTAAGAAAATTGCCACACAAAGCCAGAGCTTTAGAAGTTGTAAAGTTACCCAAAATAAAACCTGTTTCAGAAAAAAAAGAAGTTGTAGCCCAAGAAACAAATGGTGCCCAAATTCCACTTTATGGCAAGGTTGCCGCAGGTTTACCTATAGAAGCAATTGTTGATGAAACCCAAACCGTATCTGTTCCGTTTGAAATGGTTGCCAAAGGGTCTTATTATGCCCTGACTATAGAAGGCGATTCTATGGTTGATTTAGGCATATTAGACGGAGATACAATTATTGTTCGCAAGACAGAAGTTGCCAACAATGGCGATGTTGTAGTTGCATTGGTAAATAATCAGGATGCAACTCTTAAAAAATTTTATAAAGAAAAAGACAATGTCAAACTCATTCCGTTTAATAGCGCTCATAGCACTCAAACATATCATGCATCACAGGTTAAAATTCAGGGCATACTGTCCGGTTTGTTGCGTTCATATCATTAGATAATGCCGTGCTTTTGTGCAGTAATAACGGCCTGAGTTCTGTTTGTGGCATTTAGAGAACGAAGCAAGGCATTTATATGTAGTTTTACTGTTGCTTCACTTACTCCCATTTCATATGCAATTTGTTTGTTTGATTTTCCTTGAGCAATTAAAGCAAGCACCTGAAACTGCCTTTTTGTAAGTTTTTTATTTTGTTTTTTTTCATTCAAAGAGGTGTTTTCATTTTTTTCATCTAAAATTTTTTGGGGCAGATATGTTCCGCCATCCATTATAAGTTTAAGAGCACCGGTCAAAATTTTTGCATCAGTTCTTTTGGGAATATAACCGTTTATTCCGCTATCCAAAGCTTTTCTCATTTGTTTTGCATCTTCAGAAGCAGAAATTACCACCATTTTTGCACCGTTAGATTTATTTTTGATTTTTTCAAATCCGTCTTCCCAGTGCATATCTTGCATATCCAAATCCAAGATAACCATATCAACGTTTTGTTCATTTTCAAAAAATTTTAGCGCCTGCAAATAATTAGATGCTTGAAAAATAATGGCTTTTGGATCAATTTTTTCCAGTTGCATAGTCAGCCCATCTCTAAATAAAGCATGGTCGTCAGCAATTAGCACCTTCATATTACCTCCATATCACAACCAATAATTGCATTTTAATACAAATACAACTCAAAGGTTAAAAATTATTTTAATTTGTAAGAGGTATATAATTTACAATTTATTATTTTAAAGGTAGCACAATGTATTTGATGTTTGCTTCTGCAAACATTTGCTTAGAAAAAGATAATTTTTCTGCCCAACGAGCAGCAAATTCTTTGTCTGTCATTTCCTGAGTAATTACTGTAGAAATTCCCGATTGTATAATTGCTCTGGCACAGTCTGTGCAAGGCGGATGAGTTGCAAACATGGTGCAACCTTTTAAGGAAGTTCCTGTCAGGCACGCATTATAAATTGCATTTCTTTCTGCGTGTTCAAAAAAGTCATATTTTGTGGGGCGTTCCATTCTTTCAGGTCTGTCGTCATCCACACCTCTGCAAAGACCGTTATAACCGGTTGCTCTTATTTCTCTGTCCGGACCGACAACCACGGCGCCAGTTTTTGTGCTTGGATCTTTTGACCAAGAGGCCACCAGATTTGCCACTTCCATAAAGCGATAATTCCATTTTTCTGAAAACATAGTGTAAATTCTCCTAATATCTATTGACAATATCATAAAAATGAAAGAGTTTAAGAGCAATCTTAAAATAATGATATTAACAGGAGAAAAAAATGAGTGCAATTATAGATATTCATGCAAGACAAATTTTAGATTCCAGAGGCAATCCTACTGTTGAGGTAGATGTATTGCTTCAATCAGGAGCTTTTGGCAGAGCCGCTGTTCCGTCAGGAGCATCAACAGGTGTTCACGAAGCTGTTGAATTAAGAGATGGCGACAAACAACGTTTTATGGGCAAAGGTGTATTAAAAGCTGTTGAAAATGTTAATACAAAAATTTATGACGCCATTGTCGGCATGGATGCAGAAGATCAAATTGAACTTGATAAAGCCATGATTGAATTAGATGGCACAGACAACAAAGGTCAACTTGGTGCTAACGCCATTTTGGCAGTATCATTGGCAGTTGCAAAAGCACAAGCAGAAGAAGCAGGACTTCCGCTTTACAGATATTTGGGTGGCACAATGGCAAGAACATTGCCTGTTCCAATGATGAACATTGTAAATGGCGGACAGCACGCAGATAACCCAATTGATATCCAAGAATTCATGATTATGCCTGTTTCTGCCGGCAGCATCAGAGAAGCCATCAGAATGGGTGCAGAAATTTTCCATACATTGAAGAAAAACCTTAAAGCTGCAGGACAAAACACCAACGTTGGTGATGAGGGCGGATTTGCTCCAAACCTCAAGTCTGCAGACGAAGCTCTTACATTCATTGTAAAAGCCATTTCAGATGCCGGATACAAACCTGGCGAAGATGTTGTTTTGGCATTAGATGCAGCTGCTTCAGAATTTTATAAAGACGGCAAATATGAAATGACCGGCGAAGGCAAATCATATACCAACGTTGAAATGGTAGAATACTACAAAGGATTGTGCGCAAAATTCCCAATTTTCTCAATTGAAGACGGTATGGCAGAAGACGATTGGGAAGGCTGGAAAATGTTAACAGACACATTGGGCGATAAAATTCAGCTCGTTGGTGATGACTTGTTTGTTACAAATCCAAAACGTTTGGCAATGGGTATTGAAAGACAAACAGCTAATGCCATTTTGGTAAAAGTAAACCAAATCGGTTCTTTAACAGAAACATTAGAAGCTGTTAACTTGGCACAACGCAACAAATACAATGCCGTATTGTCTCACCGTTCTGGTGAAACAGAAGATGCTACAATTGCAGACATTGCAGTTGCAACAAATTGCGGACAAATCAAAACCGGTTCAATGTCAAGAACAGATCGTATGGCAAAATACAATCAGTTAATCAGAATTGAAGAAGAACTTGGCGATATGGCCATTTATGCCGGAAAGAGCATTTTGAAAAAATAATTTTTCAAAAATTGAATAAAAAAGGTCGGTAGAAAGCCGACCTTTTTTATTGCTAAAGAACAATAGTTATGTTATTATAAAAAAAGTTTTGATAAAGAGAAAAATTATGCAAAAAGATAAATTACTTGAACAAGCCATAAACCAAATGATTTGTGGAATAAAGCGCAAAAATGTTTCTGCCAATGTTCCCTTAAACAGTCAAATGCAATCATTGCTGATAACACTTAATGCTTTTTGCGTTGATCAGGTTTTGCAAGACACAGAAGTTGCCAAAGATCCAAGAAAAATAATGTATAAAAGCACGGCAGAGCTAAAAACAGCACTGGTTGCCATGTGTTTATCTACGGCATTAATAGACTATCAAACACAGGTAATTTATACCAAAGAATATTTTGAACAACACATTGTCATCATCCACTCTGACGCATCAAACATGTTTATTGAATTTAATGAAATAGATCCAAACATTGTATCCTCTTCAATAAATTCAGAATATGTTCATGATTGGATGATATATCGGGATTATCGGGGCAGGGGCATTACCGCATTAATCAATTCCAAAGTAAACGACAGCACCTTAGACGGTTTTAGTCGTGGAGGAGAAAGTGCATATGAATTTGCCAGATTTGAAAGAAAATACTTTGAGCTCATGCGCAAGAAAGAAAACAAAAACAAAGAAAGAGCTCAAGATACTTTTAGAAACAGTATGGTTAGCCAAATGGCAAAACAGCTTGCCAAAGAGCAAATTGCTCATGGGGATAATCCGCTAGAGCTTGTAAACATGCTTTTTAATTCCAAAGACTATGATAAAGCCATAGAAAAAATGCTTTCTGTTGAACATAAACCCCAAAGTAGCTTTCAAATAGAGCATAAAAAGAAGAAATAACAGATTAAAATTGTTTTTTGTGATCTGCTTTAAAAACACAAAAGGCCTGGAAAAACCAAGCCTTTTGTGTTTAAGTTTTTTTTGGTTACCGATTTGCTAACTTCCAAATCCAAAGTAACCCAAAGCGTTTTAGGGTACGCTTTTTTCTTTCAAGCTTCTCAGCCTGAATTCGGCGTTCCTCTGCCTCCATCTCAGCCTGAATTCGGCGTCTTTCTTCTTCCTCTTTCGCCATCCTTTGCTTTGTCTCTTCAATGAGAGACAAAACCTCCTGGTGGCTTTTGGCACCATTTTCCACCATAAACCTATAGTGGATTGATGATTTTTCGATGCCATACTTCTCCAAGGCTGTCATCGCCCATCCTACATCTGAGATGTTTTGGCACCCATCTCTGATATAGTCTTCCAGGGTCATTCCACTCTCCCCCCAGCGGTCGCCAAAATATTTCATCTGGACATCCAATGGGATGTTTAGACTCAAGTAGCCCTTGTAAATCAGGTAGATTACCTCTGTACGGACTGATGGCCAGGGGGCGATCATCCACTTGGCATGATCGTAGTCATAAACGGTACAGGCGTTTCCGTACCCCCAGTCTTTATGGACCAAAAAACGCACCTTTTCTGGCCCACTGAGGACCTTCAAGTACTCTTGTAGATGGTACGGGGTAGTACAGCGAGGTTTCTCTGGCAGAATAAAGTCGCTTACGTTTTTTAAATCCTCCGCAAGCGCCTTCTCAAAGACCTCCTTTTTCACATCCGCAAGGGTTTTTCCCCCTCTGGATCTGAGAAACTCTACCATTTCTTCGTCCCCCATTTTCAGAGCCAAGTCAAGTAATGTGGCATCCTGGAACTCGCAGTACGTTTCCCCATAGGAGCGCCCAGCAGACTCGTATAGAGTTCCTCCGTTTCTGTAGTCGAACCCACATTCTCTTCCGGCTATGAGTTCGCCATCAGTGTGCCTCTTGCTTTTAATAAGCGGGTGGTTTATGAACTTCTCGTTCTCCACGCTTCTAAAAAACCCGCGCAACAAGTTGCGCGTGCACTCCATTCTTGGAGCTATTGCGTAAAGCTCCGACAAGTATATGGATTTCCAGTAATTGTACTTTGTTGTCTCTATAAGCTCTACAAGCTCTTTCGCCATTATTTCTTTTCTTAGCGCTTCACTCATCATATCTGTTAAAAATTAATAATAGTTGATAATTGTTTCTTTTATACACGAAGTATACCACAAAAAAACATGGTAAGCAACTACTTTTTTGTCTATTTTTTTATAAAATATCAAAGATTATATCCTTTTTTATACCGCAACAAGCAATATATAGATAAATACAATTAAAAAAAACTCCCAAACAGCAAATTTCTCAAGGAAATAATCCGCTAGAGCTTGTAAACATGCTTTTTAATTCCAAAGACTATGATAAAGCCATAGAAAAAATGCTTTCCATAGGTAACAAACCTCAAAAAACTTTCCAAATTGAACATAAAAAGAAGAAATAACTTCAAATACTAAGTTTTTTGACAAATTTTAATAAATAAGTTATAATATATATAGATAAACGTTTTAAGGATCAGAACATGTCCATGTCCATAAAGGAACGTATTGAAAAATTGCGTAAAAGAAAGCAAAAGGTTAAAGAAATGGCTATAAAAGTTGCCGCGCTTGCTGCTGTGCTTTCTGCCTCTCCAACACCAGCCAATGCTATGCCCGGGCAAAACAAAGATAAAGAATCAGATAACATTAGCACGGTAGAACATAACCAAACGTTTTCTACAGATATTTCATATTTAGACAATATAGATCATTTAGATCAAGCAACTCTTGAAAGCGGAAATTGGATAACATTCAAACGCAATATAAATAAAGCACCAAAAGTAAAAAAAATTACACCTGAAGACAAAGAATATATCAGAGGAGCATCCGGGGCATATGTGGAACAAAAAAATACCATTTATATGCAAGAAGACGGCATAAGACCAACAGAAGAAACATTGCAATCTGCTCGCCAGTCAGGAACTTCTCATTCTGCAGAATATATGAACGGCAATACGGCAGCCATACTTTCTGTTTATTTTCATGAGTTGGGACACTGGAATGCATCAAGCAAATGTGATATAAGAGATTTAAAATATCCATATGATATTTACAGATGTGACCGTGTAGATGAAAAAAGATCAAAAGCAATAGAATACCTTCATATTGCAAATTTATATACCAGTTTGGACCAAAAAGGAGTAAAAACTTTTGAATTTAACGGCAATCAAGTTTCAACAGAAAGTTTGCTTGATTTTTATCCGGGGCTCAGAGATTATATCAAAGAAAATGGTTTTTCTGCAAACAATGAACAACAAATTAGAGAGATAACTCAAATAGCTTCAGATTTTTGGGAACAGACTAATTCTGAAGTTTATAAAAAACAACATTATAATCAAGCTTTTTACAATGCAAACCCTCAAAACCTTATGGAATATACGGAAACTGACGGAAAAAAGTATGCAGAAGTTATGCAAAAGATGGGAGAAGCTGTTGATATTGGCGGAGGAGTTAGTGTCAAAATTCCAATAGATGTTTTAGATAACACAACCTATGACCAATTTTATGAATTTGTCAAAGACAAGCCCATACACCCTGATACACAGATGACTTTTGGAGAAGTAAGCTATCTTAGAAATCATTATCTTGAGCAGGGAATTAATAAATCAGAAGATATGATGAAACAGCTTAATAAAGATTATAAAATCCACCATTCAACGCAACAATTTATGCAAGTTTATAATTCAACGCAACAAGGTAGATAAGTCAATCAAAGCAATGATAAAATAAAAAAACGGTAGCTTTTAGACTACCGTTTTAGTTAATCTAGCAAAAATTCCTCAATTTTTTCAATGAGAAAAAACTGCTCTTTGTCATACACTTGCAGGGTTTTGCTTTCAATAAAGTATTTGTCATCAACCACAAAACCGTGCACCTCAACTTTACCATTGCCATTGGCAATCGCCTCATAACAGGTTGTCAACTTAGCATCAGGATACCTGTTTTTCACTGCATCTAATATCTTCTGTTTCATAATTATCATTTAAACACCGTATAGATTAGCTTGTTTTTCATTTTTTGTCAATCTGCTTTTATCCGGGCAAGATTTTATTTCTTTTTTCATGGACAGTTGAAAGCCTGTTCCTGTCCGAGATATTATTTTGTTACCTTTATATGTTGCTACCCAATCTATATTCCGCATAACAAAAAAACCTCCGCAAAGGAGGCTTTTTGTATTGGTGATCCCAACGGGGCTCGAACCCATATTTCCACCGTGAAAGGGTGATGTCCTAACCATTAGACGATGGGACCGTATCGTTGTTGAGATGTATATACTTGTATTTTTTTATTACGTCAAGATATTTTTTTATTTTTTTTAAAAATTATTGCTCAATCGGTAAATAAATGCAAAAAGTTGTGCCTGCAACCACGTTTGAAGCCACTGTCAAGTTGCCTTTGTGACGAATAATAATTTGTTTTGCAATAGATAACCCCAAACCGCTTCCTTTGATTTTTAAGTTTTTATGAGCTTGCAATCTGTAAAATCTTTCTGTCAGTCTTCTTGCCTCGTTTGGTTTAATCTTGTCGCCATGGTTGTTAAAGCTAATGGCCACCGCCGGTCCTTGCTTTATGTCAAGATTTGGTGTGATTGGAATTTGGTCCACGGTTTTAACTTCCACTGTAACAGTAGTATTTTCATACGTATATTTAATGGCATTATCTAACAAATTTTGCACCAATTGTTTAATTTGTTGTTCATCAGCAACAATTGTCGGCAGATTTTTTTCTTTTTTAAGCACCAATTTTACATTTTTGCTTTTTGCTTTTAACATCATATTTTTTTTAGTATTTTCTGCAATTTTTTGCACATCCACAACATCTGTCGGTTTTTGACCTTGTTTCATTTCAATGTTAGACAAAGAAAGCAGATTATCTATCAACAAAGACATATAATCTGTCTGATCTTTCATAACCGACAAAAACATATCTCTTGATTTTTTGTCATTTTTTGCTGTGGTTTGCAAAGTTTCTATAAATCCGGATAAAATTGCCAACGGAGTTCTCAGCTCATGACTTGCATTGGCCACAAAATCAGATTGCATTTTTTCAAGCTTTACTGTTTTACTCATATCATAAAAAGCAATTACGGCATAGTTTTGATTTTCCAATGTTGAAGGCAAGGCCTTAATATGGGCATAAAACTTTGTTTTTTTTGTTTTATCCGCATAAAATAACAGGTTTTGAGAAGATTGTTGTTTTGAGATTACAGCATTCAAGCAATCTGCAAAATTTCTGTCAAGCACCACCATTTCAACACTTGTTTCATTTAGTTTATCAGGCCAAGTTTGTCTGGCAGCCTGGTTTGCTCCGATTATGGTTTTTGTATTATCAATAATAATCACCGGATCGGGCAGGCTGTCCAAAATTGCCGTATCGGAAATTGCCTTTGCTTCCAATTTTTTGTTTTTATGAAGCCAAAAATAATGAACACTGTTAATTGCTTCTACAATTTTTTGAGAATCTTTTTCAAAAAGTTTAAGGTTTTTACTGTCTTTGCCGGCCAAAATGTCATTTGCGTAGTTTTTGATTTTTTCCAAATCTTTGCTTAAAGGAATTATCAAAATAATGTTAAACACAACCACAATAAAAAAGTAAAAAACCGCCAAAGGTGCAGAAATGGTTTTTGATAAAACCAACAATAACAAGAATAAAGCAGTAGGCATTGCCAATAAAAAGATTCTTGCCAAAAAAGTTAATGGTTCGGTAAGCGGTGAACGATGTAAAAACATATCATTTTCCTTGCAAAAACAAAAAAACAATTCTACATTATCTAAACTAACAATAATATCTTAAAGAACATTTAAAATGACACAAAATTCAAATATCACTCCCATGATGGCGCAATATCTTGCAACCAAGCAACAATATCCGGATTTTTTGCTTTTTTATCGCATGGGTGATTTTTATGAAATGTTTTTTGAAGATGCCGTTAAAGCTTCTCAGGCACTTGATATTGCTCTTACTAAAAGAGGTAAGCTAAATAATGAAGATATTCCCATGTGCGGAGTTCCTTTTCATGCCTATGAAAACTATTTGGCAAGACTGATTAAACAGGGTTTTAAGGTTGCCATTGCAGAACAAACGGAGGATCCGAAAGAAGCCAAAAAAAGAGGGGCAAAATCTGTTGTTTGCAGAGACGTTGTTCGTTTGGTAACAGCCGGCACATTAACAGAAGACGGCTTGCTCAATCAAAAACGCAACAATTTTATTTGCTCTTTGGTAAACAAACAAAATAATTTATCTGTTGCTTGGCTTGATATGTCCACGGGGGCTTTTTATACCCAAGAATTTGATATTGAAAATACCCCTCATTCAAGTGTTTTAAGCATGGTTTTATCAAGACTTTCTCCTGTAGAAATCATTGTTTCTGATACTTATGTTCAAAATGCTCAGCTGTTTAATGTTTTTTCTGATTATAAAGACAAGCTTACGGTTCTACCATTGGCCAGATTTGGATATGACAACAACCTTTTGCGTTTGCAAAAGTTTTTTGGGGTTCAAAGTTTGGAAGCTTTTGGAGATTTTTGCAAGGCAGAAGTTTGTGCCGCCGGAACATTGCTTGATTATATAGATATAACCCAGAAAGGTAAATTACCACATATAGAAGCACCAATAAAAATTAAAAACAGCGAGGTTATGGAAATAGACGCCGCCACTCGCAAAAATTTAGAACTGTTAGAGAGCCTTACCGGAGACAAAAATTCTTCTCTTATATCGGTAATAGATAAAACACAAACCGGTGCCGGCGCAAGATTGCTTGCTCAAAGAATTTCTGCTCCGCTCATGGACATTCCTCAAATAAATGAAAGATTGGATATTATTGATTTCTTTATTGCAGAAAGCACGGTAAGGAGCAAAGTCAGAGAACTTTTAAAGCAATGTCCGGATATACAAAGAGCAGTGTCCAGGCTTTGTTTATCAAGGGGTGGCCCCAGAGATATGGACAACATTCGCATAGTTTTATCTAACGTGCCAAAAATCAAGCGCATTATTTTAGAAGAAAGCAATGCTCTTAACAGCAAAACCAATAATGCTTTAAAATCTCTTGTAGAAAGTTTTCCGTTTAATTCAACTTTGTTGGATACGTTAAATAATGCTCTTGCAGAAGATTTACCACTTTTAAGCAGAGATGGCGGATTTGTCAAAGAGGGATACAATCAGGCTTTGGATGAAATGCGTCATATAAGCATAGACAGCTCCAAGTTTTTGGCACAACTTCAGGCTCAATATGCAGAGGCCACGGGAATTTCACAATTAAAAATAAAATATAACAACATTATAGGTTATTTTATTGAAGCCCCGTCTAAGTATTCAAAAGAAATTTTAGATAATCCGCAATATATATATCGCCAATCTGTTATGAATGCGGTCAGATTTACCACAGCAGAATTAACTGAGCTTGAAAGCAAAATCAGAGGGGCACAAGACAAAGCTCTTGCCATGGAGTTAAAGATTTTTGAAGATATTTTGCTAGAGATTAAAGTTTGTGCCAATGACTTATATCGCACATCTTCCATATTGGCACAAATAGATGTTGGCAGTTCTCTGGCACAACTTGCATCAGAAGAAAATTATGTAAGACCAATAATAGATGATTCTTATGATTTTGAAGTAATAGACGGTCGCCATCCGGTTGTAGAAACTTCCATCAAGAATGCATCTAATTCGCAGTTTGTCTCTAATTGTTGCAAATTAAACGGCAAAGATTCTTCTATATGGCTTATTACAGGTCCTAATATGGCCGGAAAATCCACATTTTTACGCCAAAATGCCATAATTGCGGTTATGGCTCAAATGGGCAGTTATGTTCCTGCATCTTATGCAAAAATAGGTTTAATTAACAAGCTGTTTTCCAGAGTAGGAGCTGCAGATGACCTTGCCAGAGGCAGATCAACCTTTATGGTAGAAATGGTTGAAACAGCCGGTATATTAAATCAGGCAGATGAACGTTCTTTTGTGATATTGGATGAAATAGGCAGGGGCACAGCCACATTTGACGGTTTGTCAATTGCTTGGTCTGTTGTTGAATATCTTCATGAAATCAACAAAAGCAGAGCATTGTTTGCCACGCACTATCATGAGCTTACAGACTTAAAAGATAAATTACCAAAAATCAGCCTTCATTGCATGCGCACCAAAGAATATAAAAATACCATTGTATTTTTACATGAGGTTGTAGAAGGAGCGGCAGACAGAAGTTACGGTGTTCACGTGGCATCATTAGCGGGTTTACCAAAAGCTGTTTTAAGCAGGGCCAACCAGATATTAAAAATGTTAGAAAAAAACAACGGCAATTCGGTAATGCAAAAGATTGAAGATTTACCATTATTTGCCTGTGCAGAACCCAAGCCGGAGGCTGAATCTTCGGTAATAGAACAAATGGTTTCTGATATAGATCCTGATGATTTATCCCCAAAAGAAGCGCTTGAGATGTTATACGCATTAAAAAATGCAAGTAAAAACAATCGGCGATAAAGCAACAATCGTGCAAAAACAATATATTAGCAAGCGGTATTATAATACCACACGTTAAACAATTGATTTTATGTAAAAAATAGTTGTTGACAATAAAATCAAAAAATGCATAATGCACACGAATACAAACTTTAATATAAAGGTAAAAATAATGATAAACAAAACATATGCAACAAAACCAGCAGATATTGAAAGAAAATGGTATGTTGTTGATGCTCAAGATGTTGTATTGGGAAGATTGGCTTCTCAAATTGCAATTATCTTGCGCGGTAAACACAAACCACAATTTTCTCCAAACATTGATTGCGGTGACTATGTTGTTGTTATTAATGCCGACAAGGTAAAATTAACAGGCAACAAATTAGAAGAAAAAACATATTACAGACACACAGGTTATGTTGGTTCTGTAAAAGAAACCACAGCCAAGAAGATAATTGAAGGCAGATTCCCTGCCAGAGTTATTGAAAAGGCCGTAGAAAGAATGATTTCACGCAGCCCGATGGGTCGTCAACAAATGACAAAACTCAAAGTTTATGCCGGATCAGAACATCCGCATGGTGCTCAAAATCCAATTGTTTTGGACATTGCTGCAAAAAATCCAAAGAATAAGAGGAGCAAATAATCATGGCAGAAAAGAAAAAAACATTACAAGACTTGGATCAGGTTGTTGTTTCTCAATCATCTGTTGCTGTTGAAAGAAAACCCAACAGAGATAAACAAGGCCGTTCATATGCAACAGGTAAAAGAAAAGATGCTGTTGCCAGAGTATGGATTAAACCTGGTAAAGGCAACATCACAATCAATGAAAAAACCATTGACCAATACTTTGCTCGTCCTGTTTTGAAGATGATTATTAATCAACCATTTGAAATTACAAACAGAACAGGCGAATTTGATGTAATCTGCACAGTAAAAGGCGGTGGTTTATCAGGTCAAGCCGGAGCTATTAAACACGGCATTTCTAAAGCTCTTAACGAATATGAGCCGGAACTTCGTCCGTTGTTGAAAAAAGCCGGTTTCTTAACCAGAGATGCCAGAGTTGTTGAACGTAAGAAATTTGGTCATGCCAAAGCTCGTCGTTCATACCAATTCTCAAAGAGATAATTTTTATTATCAATTTGTCAAAAAAGGCTGCAAAAAATTGCAGCCTTTTTTGTTTTAAGTTTAATCGGCTCGGACAATCGGAACTTTTTGCACCTTTTTTCCGCTGAAAGCCGATATTAAGATGCTGAGGAGTAGAAAACACATTACAAAAACGTAGGCAGTGTTATTATCTGTAAAATATTTTTCCAGATATTGCTCATCCAAATCGCCGACAATAAAATAGACTTTATTTTCTCCACGAAGTGTAAAAGCAGTCACAGGTACTTTCTCTGCCGGTGACATAGAGTTTCTTCCACGACTGCCATTTGAATTTGTATAAATTCTTTCGGAAACATACCTGATTCCATCTATTTCAACAAAATAAATTCCATTATCTTGCTGAACAATTCCATAACCGATACGCTTTGCCTCAGCCGGACTTTCAAACAAACTACAACTTGTAAGGCTCAAGCACATACAAATTGATAACAAAACAATAATTAATTTTTTCATAAGCACAAAAATTTTTATTACACAACAATAAGAAACTGACCACACTATACATTATACGTTGTAAAAAAGCAAGCGATTAAATGAAATAGACAAAAATGCTTGATTTTTCAAATCAAGCAATATAACATACAAAACACTTACAAACAATTATGTGAAACTAAAACATTACCATTATGGCAAGAAAGACTATTGTTGGAACGGTTGCAAGCCAACCCGTTGTTATTACTCTGCACTGCAATACAACAGCTGTTTTATTGTCAGTTAAGACAGAGAAAGGTTATAAAAAGTGTATGACGTCAATAACATCCGGTTCACCGGAGGTGCTTACCAAAATGAGCATTATAGACTCAATGTTTTCCAATATTGCGTTGTCAGCCATTGGCGACAAGGTTGAGCTTGAGGTCAGAGACAGCTCTTCGGAAACGCTCGGTGCTCGTATTTTTAGCTTTAAAAACCACACACAAGGTTTTGGCTTGTAAATCATGTAAAACAAAAACCCTCATAACTTTAGTGTTACGAGGGTTTTTTGTTATGTACTATGTACAAAAGTTTCTGTTTAGTTCGTATCTGGATGAACTTTTTTTGGGTGTTTGGAAGGAATGACCGTCATAACGGAAACAAGTCCGAATATAAGCAGTAAAATAACGGGAAAATAGTAGTTTCTTTGTGCAAAAAAAATTTCCAAAAACTCTTTACTCATATCACCAACCATAAACTCTATTTGATCATTTTGGTTAATTGTAAATACCGTAAGAGTCATACCTTCTTTAATAGAAGTTGTTTGATAGCTTCCCCAATCAGTTAATGTTCCGCTATATGCATAATTTGGCATATATTTGGTGCCATCAACTTCCACAAAACAAGTGTTATCTTTGCATTGTATTATTCCTGTGCCTATATATTTTATTTTTGCAGGCTTTTCCGCGCACCCTGTAAGACCAATGGAAATACAGAACAACAACATAAAAATAAAAAACTTTTTCATTTTAAAATAGTTGTAATAATTAGACAAATTTTTTCGTATTATATGAGTGCTTATTTTAAAAAACAAGTTTAAAAACCCCACAACAAACATATTGTGGGGTTTTTTGTTAGTGTAGTGTTCCGGTTAATCTTCCAGCTCCAAATCAGCATTATATGCTCTAAGAGCTTTTTCCATTTTCACCATCAATTTGAATATCTCTTCAAACTCCAGAGGATACTCCGGATATGGATTTTTTTTCAAAAAAGCCGACATCTTGAACCAAAGGTTTTTTGCCAATGGTTTAACTTCGCCGCCAACTTTCTCTGCCAGTTCATATACAGGCATTTCTACCGGATTAAAAAATTGAGAGTTGGCCCAACTAATCTCTTCATAAAGATGTTTTGCCGTCTCCACCAGTTGTTTTTCCTGCTCTTTTAGAGCTTTCTGATGCATCTTTCGCATCTTTTCTTCTACGGTTTCTGCCATACATAAAAATTTTTTTATTTATAAAAATCGTATTATAAAAATATATTAATACAATTTTTTTAAATTACAAGAAAATAAGTTGATTTCTTAAAAATTTTGTCTATTATTTAATGCAAAGAGTATAATTTTAAATCTATAAGTCTATGAGTGTTATATTAGTAAACCAAAGATCAGAAGAATTTATGCGAGGATGCTCAAAAATTACTTCTGGCATTATAGAAGAAAAAGTCGGTAGCGTGTATCGTCATTATGTTCTGCGAATTATGAAAATTAGACAGGAATATCGTTTGACCGTATCAAGAGAAACCCCCCAAATCTTAAAATATGACGGACAGCTTGTTTGGGTGGACTTAAGTACAGCAGATTCCACAGCAGACATATACCATCTGTTTGACCCGCACGTAAGCCACGTTTACAAATTTATGGTAGAATTTTCCAAACCTCGTTTTGGAAAGGTTTATCGCTTTTTTGTTCAAGATTTTGAAGAACAAGAAAGGACTATCAGAATCAATTGTCTTTATCACACCTATATCCAAAAGGCACAGCTGTTTCGTGATTTTAGGGTTTATGGGAACAAAATGGTTGCAGTTCAAGATGTTGTAAAGCATGTGGGGGTTTGGCGAAACGAAGTACCTTCTTTAAAAGAAGAAACTCAAGAGTTTATCTATCCTCCTCTTGAATTTTTAGACCACGATTTTGAATTTAAGGAAATTATAGTTCCTGAATGCTTTTTCAAAAAGGGTAGAAAAGAGGATGTTTAATTTAAAAACAGCTTACCATCAAAGGTAAGCTGTTTTTTGTTTAGATTTATTGTTAAATGTTGCAATGTTTGAACAATTATAATAATATAAACTCATCAATATGCAAAAAGGTGGAATATGAAACTGAAAATATCCTTATATATGGTCACATTTAATGAAGAAAAACGACTGGAACGCACACTTAAAGCAGTTTGCGATTTGGTTGATGAGATTATAATTGTAGATAGCGGTTCAAAAGATAAAACCAGAGACATTGCCATCAAATACGGAGCAAAATTTATATATCATGAATGGGTTAGTTATTGTGATCAAAAATCTTTTGCAGAACAACAATGCAAAAATGATTGGGTTATGATGCTTGATGCAGATGAAGTTATATCACCACAGCTTTTCAAAGAAATTAAGGCACTTCCTTCAAAGCCTGAATATATGGCATATAACTTTACTCTTTCTAATATGTTTTTTGACGACATTAAACCGGCACCTCTTGCTGTCAGCATCAAAGCCGTAAGACTTTATAACAAAAATTTTGCTCATATGCCTCCTAATTTGTGGAATAAAGACAGGGTAAAAGTAAATGAAGGTTATAAAATAGGTAAATTTAAGGGAGTTGTATATCATTACGGAATTTTAGATATTACTCAGGCAACTTCAAAATACAATCTTCATTCCACCGAACTTCAAAAAACATTAAAAGCAGAGAACAGATCTTTTTCAACTTTTAGGTTGTTTTGCGAATTTCCTTTCCAATTTTTGCGCTATTATTTTGGTCAAAGATATTTTTTGAGCGGGTCAAAAGGTTTTGTTCAAGCCATTGTTTTGGCACATTTCCGCTTTTTAAAAATTGCCAAGTGGTTTGAAGCACAAAGAATGGAAAAATTTCTTAAAGGGCAAAAATGAAAATTGTAGTAACAGATACAACTAACTCGGTCGGTTATGCTTTGTTGCAAGACACTTGGTCTTTGAAAAAAGGCAAAATTATTACGCACGAAGACGTTGTGCTGTTAAAACAATTGGGAATAAACAAAATATGCGTAGCACAAAAAGAAGATAATGATCTTACCGCTCAAAATGCTCTAACCATGCTTGCCGCCCAAGTATGCGGAGATAATTTGGCATATAGTGTTAATAATGATGAAGTCAAAATTATTGCAAGCACAGACGGAATTTTAATGTGTGAAAGTCAGCGTTTGCAAAAGTTTAATGCTTTAAATGAAAATGTCATCATAAATACGGTTAATGTATATGATTATGTAAAAAAAGGAGAAGTGGTTGCTAAGCTAAAACTCTTAACACCATTTTTGCCAGAAGACAAACTAAACCAAATTATTACCAATTTATCGGGCAATGTGTCACTTCTTACTGTCAGTAGCATTGCAAAAAAACGCCTTGGAGTTGTTTTGATTAAAGAAAGCAATGATGATTTTGAGGCTGATAATTTATCGCAAAACTTAAATAAGCTCAAAATAAACATGGAAGACTTTGCTTTTGATTATTCAGATATATATGAAGCAAAGTATAACTCAGATTCTATCTCTGATACATTATGGCAAGCACTTTGGAACAATGATTTGGTTTTTGTTTTTTCTCCCAAAGCCTGCATAAAACAAGATGTTTTGCCCACAGCTTTAAGCCGTGTTGCAGATGATATAGTTTGCTTTGGGGTGCCTGATTTGCAAGCTCATGATTTGTTTATTGCTACGCAAAAAAACGCAAAAATTATTTGTGTTCCTTCAAATTATAATCAGGTGTTTTCTTCTCAAATAGACAATCTGATTAAAACTGCGATTTTAAAAGAAAAACTTTATCCGTCAGATTTTGCATATTACAGATCTCCGGCATTAATTCATGATGAATATCTAAACAGCCAAGAATCAGAAAATATTATCGGATATGAACAATTTGCCTCTAAGCGCAAACAATCAAAAGTTTCTGTTGTTGTTTTGGCAGCAGGCAGTTCTTCCAGGGCAGGTCAAAATAAACTAATGCTTGATTTAGACGGTGAACCTCTGTTCTTAAAATCTGTAAAAGCAGCAGTAAAATCTTTGGCAAGTCCGGTTTTTGTTATTACCGGTGACAATCATGAAGAAATGATGGAATATCTTGCAGAATATGATGTTGTTGTTTTGCATAATCACAACAATCAAGAAGGAATAAAAAGTTCTATTACATTAGGCTTAAATTCTGTTCCGTCTGTTATGAAAGGTGCCATCTTGCTTCCTGCAGATATGCCAAACATTACAGAAAAAGAAATTGATAAGCTTATTAAAAATTTTGATGAAAGCAAAGAAAAACAGGTGGTTCTGTTTTCAATGCAGGGCAATGATTATAACCCTGTTTTATGGAGCAAAAGCTTATATTCTCAGGCAGAACTTGTGCCGGAAAATTCAGGCTTAAGAACAGTTTTAATGCAACATAGAGATTATATAGATAGAATAAACATCAGAAAAAGCAGTACACTGCTGGATGTAAACTATAAGTCAGATATAGATAAACTATATAAAGATTAAAACAAATCAATTTGAGAATTATCAGCCAATACTTTCATTGCTTCTTTGATTATGTTAATGGTAACAGATCTTTTTTTTGCCAAAGAAATTTTATCGGCTTCATTAACCAAATCTTTTGCATAAGCAAAACTTCTTTGAGCATTGGTTGCAATATAGTTTAGCACTTCCGGCGCAATATCAATTTGCCTGTCGGCAAAAAGTTTTAAGATTAAGGCATTAAATAACTGCTGATTCGGTGCTTTAATTTCTACGGTAGGCACAATGTTAAGTCTTGATTGCAAATCAGGCAAAGAAAAATTCATTCTTGCCGGAGCATTTCTGGCAGTAAACAGAATAAAACCACCTTCATCACGATATTTATTATACAAATGGAACATTGCTTCCTGATTAATATCCGGATTTAAGTCTTCAATTACAATCACATTACTTTGTTCAAAAAGTTTTTCTTCACTAAGTTGCTTAATATCGTTTGCATTGATAATCGGAATTTTTTTTGGAGTTTTAAGTGTTTGAGAAACATGTTGAGCAAATACGTTTGCAATATGAGACTTTCCGGCACCTTCTTGTCCGTAAATAAGTGTTGCAAAATAGCTCCAATCCGGCCATAGCTCAACCATTCGCATAGCGTCAACATTGCACTCTGTTACCATAAAATCTTCTTTATTCAAACACTGTCTGTGTTCAAACAAGAAAGGTAATTGTTCCGGTTTATTTTCCATTCATAACTTCCAAAATTTTTTGGTTTAACACTGCCAAACTAAAGGGTTTTGCTATAAATTCAAAATCGTCATCATCAGACAATTCACTTCTTGCAATTTCTTCAGAATAACCGGATGCTAATATAATTTTTATATTTGGCAACATTTCTTTTACATTTTTTGCCAAATCTGCCCCGTTCATTCCCGGCATAATCATATCTGTTATAAGTAAATCAAAGTCTTTATTTGTTTCCAACACTTCTAAAGCTGTTTCAGCACAATTGCAAGCTGTTACATTATATCCTTTTTTGGTTAAAGAGCGTGTAGATACGGCTCTTACTGCGTCTTCATCTTCCACAAACAAAATTTTTAAGTCTTTAGCTTTAGCTAACGGTTCATTATCAATTCCGGATAAATTAAGTCCTAAAATATACTTTTCGCTCATATTCATTGGAGCGCTAATTTTTTCTTCAACCTGAACAATCTGTTTTTCTTCTGCCAGTTGTTCTTTTTTATTTTCTTGTATGTTAATTGTTTCATCAGCATCAAATCTTGGTAGATAGATAGAAAAAGTAGTTCCTTGTCCCAGCTGACTTTTTACTTTAATAAAGCCTTCTGTCTGTCTGACAATACCATATACCATGGCCAAGCCCAAACCTGTTCCGGAACCTACCACATTTTGTTTTGTAGAAAAGAATGGGTCAAAAATGCGATCTATATTTTCCGGAGCAATTCCACATCCGTTATCTGTTACATCTACAACAACAAATTTACCCGGCAAAATTTTATCTGCACCGTATTGATATGTTTCCATTAGTTCTTCCACTCTGGTAGAAATTTCAAGTTTTCCTTTGTTCTCCATGGCATCTTTTGCATTAATTGCCAGGTTCAAAATAACCTGATTAAACTGTACCGGATCAACTCTTACATATCCCAAATCTTTTTCATGATGAATGTTCAGATCTATTTTTTCACCTAAAATTCTTTTTATCATCTGAGCAAAGTCTGCAAAATTTTCAGTAATATCCATCAACTTTGGTTTTAACGGTTGTTTTCTTGAAAAAGCCAATAGGTGACGCACCAAACTTGCAGCTCTGTTTGCATTTTGCTTAATTTGCAATAAATCTGCAAAAGAAGGGTCCCCAATGCCATGACGTTGTAATAACAAATCGCAAAAACCTATCATTGCTGTAAGCAGGTTGTTAAAGTCATGTGCAATTCCACCGGCCATTTGTCCTAATGCCTGCATTTTTTGAGCTTGAGCAAATTGTTGTTCCAAAGATTTTTGTTTTGTTTCATCCGTAATGTAAATATCTATTCCGCAAAAATCATTTTCTGTCGGAGCATGTTCTTTTTGGCACATATTCATTTGTACTGCCACAGATTTTTGATTAGCTAAAATACTTTCAAAGTATGCGGTTTTCTTGATATTGTTTTGAAACAATTTAATTTCTGACATAATTTTTTCTGCACTGGCTTGTTCAAAAAATTCTGATACATTTTTATTTACATGGTTATCTGTTTGCAACAAATCTACAGCAGATTTATTTAACTCTGTAACAAATCCCTTTGTATCTGTTCTGATAATTGCAATTGGGGACTGCCAAAACAAAGAATATATTTTTTCTTTTGCGTTAAGCAGTTCTTCAGAAAATTTGATTTTTGCATCTGGCACAGAGATAATCACACCTCTTTTTTTCTTTTTATTATTATGAAAATATTCTTCAGCAATCACATAAGAAGAAAATACTTTTTCTTCAGCATTAACAAAAAAGCACTCTTGTTCAAATTTATCATCATCTGGCAAAAAAGAGTTATTGGCCAACAAACTTCTAATATCTTTATTGATTAATTTTTGCTTTTTTTCGCCAAATAGTTTACAGAATTGACTGTTTATATACTCAATTTTGAAATCAGAATTTGTTTTATATACGGCAATTGGCAGATGGTCTAAAAAGTTGTTTGTTTCTTCTCTTTCATCTTTAAATATTTTTTCCATATTTTTTTGTGATGTGATGTTTAATGCACTCCATAAAAAGTATTGATGCTTTAATATGGGCTTTGATATAAACGGAATTTCAATTAGATCATTCTGAGTTAAAGCCAATGGTCTTAGTATAATTTCATACCATTCTCCGTTTTCAAATTCCATTACCACCTGTTCGCAAATCTTTGTTTTAATGGCAGTTTTAAGTCGGTGCAACGCAGATTGATTGTTTTGGTTTTGTTGCATATTTTTTTCTATAAAAGTAATTACTTTTTTATTTTCAAAAAAAGTTTCAGCTTTTTTATTTTGCAAAATCATCATTCCGGTGGCATTATCCACACGTTTTATTTTTCTGTCATTATTTAAAATTTCATTTGCAAATCCGCCATAATTAATGGCGTCTTCTGCTGCATATAAAACTTGAGCAATAAAGAACAAAGACAACATAACCGTTGCAGTTGCCAATGCAATTTCCAGCAAAAGATATTTCGGAAAGACAAGCATGATAAACATCAACAAAGTTGACAAAACAATAAAAAAAGCCAACCACCCAAGTTTTTGTTGTAAAAGTTTATCAGGTCTATTGTTGTTCTTTAAGCGATAAGACATATTTAATTACCTCTGCAACTGCTAAAAAGTGTTCATATAAAATTGGTTCGTCAATATCCACCGAGGCATATAAAGCTCTGGCCAGAGGCGGATTTTCCACAATAGGAATGTTATTTTCATTTGCAACTTCTTTAATTTTAAGAGCAATGTTGTCCACACCTTTTGCCACCACAATTGGCACATCCATTGTTTCCATTTTATATTCCAATGCCACGGCGTAATGGGTTGGGTTAACAATCACCACGTCTGCTTTAGGCACATTTTCCATCATTCTTCTTCTTGCTCTTTCATTTCTTATTTGTTTAATTCTTGACTTAACAATCGGATCTCCTTCCATTTCTTTATATTCTTCTTTAAGTTCTTGTTTTGTCATTCTCAATTTTTTCAAATAAGCATATCTTTGATACAAATAGTCCACAATACCCAATACCAACACTGCAATTGTAATGGTAAATACCAAAAGCACAATTACCTTATGAATAAAATCCAAAATTCCCATCTTATCCATAGATGGCATCAAGTTTACATCTGTTAAATAGGGCTTAATTATCCAAATACTGATGACGGAGACCAAAGTAATTTTGACAATTCCTTTAATTGATTCCACAATTTTTTGCATATTTATAAAGTTTTTTAGTGCCGCAAAAATGTTTAGTTTATTCCAGTTTGGTAATAATCTTTTGGGAGAATATATAAATCCTGTTTGGCTAACACTTGCAAAAACTCCCAATATCATAAACATTAAAAATGGAATTGCCAAAATCTTAAGCACTTTTAGGGCGGTTCTTGCAAACACCAGTTGTAAATGAAAAGGGTCTGTTTGTATATTTTGCGGATTTTCAACAAAGCCGTGTCCCATTGCATAAAACCATTTCATCATCAGTGGTGCCACCAACCACACCATAAAGACCATTCCCACCAGCATAATAAAGCTCTTGACGTCTTGCGATATCGCAACGTCGCCTTCTTCTTTTGCTTTGGACAGTTTTCGTTCCGAAGGTTCTTCGGTTTTGGAGGATTCGTCTTCGTCTTCCGGTGCTACCATTGTTACTCCTAATTTTTAATAAAAGTCATCAAACCTTCTTCATAATACTTTATAAACCACAAAATCATCACGGGAATTGTAATTAAAAATAATCCCAATCCCAAATATATTTGCAGTGGTAAAGACAAAAAGAAGATATTAAGTTGTGGCATTAATCTTGATACCAATCCAATTCCGGTATAAAACACCAAGCTAAAAGCAATAAAAGGTGAGGCAACCTTAAAGCCGGTAATAAAACTGTTATTAAGGGTTTCTGCCAAAAACATTGCAAAGTCATTAATCGGCAAAGCCTCTGCCGGTGGTAAAAGTGTATAACTGTCAACAAGAGCAGAAATCATCAGGTGATGCAGATTGGTAATAAAAATTACGGTTATTGCCAAAATAGATAAGAAAGATTCTACAATAATTGACTGGTTTAATGATGTCGGATCAAACATCTGGGCATTTGCAAATCCAATTGCCTGACCGGCAAAATTTCCCACCAAAGAAAGGGCAGAAAACAAAAACTGCATTGTAAGTCCGATAAATACACCATATGTAACTTCAAACAACATCAGCAACACAAATTGAGAATTCGTTTTTGGCATTGATGGAATTTTATCTGTTAAAAAAGCCGCCACCACCACAGAAATAAGCAAAGCACAACATAGTCTTATTCTGGTGTTAACATATGCAGTGGCAAACCCAGGCATGCAAGAAAAAGCTGCGCCAATTCTTAAAAACACAAACAAAAAAGTGTATATTTCAAGTTTGAGCAGTTCTTGCATTTTATCCGCCGTTTACAATTTTATCAAACAGTGTATCAGAAAGTGTTTTCATTTGGTTTAACATAAACGGAAATAGTAACACCAAAGATAAAAATACTCCCAAAATTTTTGGCACAAAAGCCAATGTCATCTCTTGGATTTGTGTAAGAGCTTGAAAAATACCAACCACCAAACCAATTATCAATGCCACCAACAAAACAGGGGTCACAACCTTTAGCAAGGTAAAAATAGCATCTTTTGATATTTCTAAAATTTCTACTTCTGTCATAACATTATTCCAACGGGGTTATATTTTCAAAATAGAGAAAGTTTTCAATTCCGGTAATAAAAGCTCCATCATATCCAACATTTTGCACATCTCTAAAATACTGTGATATAATTTGTTTCCAGTCATCATGCCAATATACTGTAACAGTTTTATTGGTATCCACATCAGAAGGACCGTGTAACCATTGTGGGGTGCCATGTTTCCAATTTTTCAACCAGTAAAAATCTGTTTTATCTGCTTCAGAGATATTAACCATTGCAATGACCAATCTTTTTGCGCCGTTTTGCTTAAATTTTAAGCTGTTTATTTCTTTTGAGGTCCAATAGTTGTTGTCAAATTTAGGATTGATTACTAAGATATCATAATTGTTTTTTTGCATATCTTCCAACAGCGCATATTTATCTGCATATTTACTTTCATCAATTAAGATTCTAAAGTTTTTTGCATCTTTTATTTTGAAAATGTTATTGCTGTTTTCATTGTTTATCGGGGCATTGTTTTTTCCAAATCCATATTCATTGCTAATAAAAGCATATGTTGGTACAAAAGATCCGTTTGCTTCTTGCCACGCTTCCAGAACTGCTTCTTGACCGGAACATTTATCAATAGAAAGTAACGGAAGTTTTACATTTTGAGGCTTTTTTTGAGAACAAAACAGATTGTTTAAAGCCACTCCGTCAATTTTACTCAAGAATTTCTTCATTTCTTTTTTTTCTTCCGGAGTGTAGGGCACTTTTTTCTCTGATTTATTTTGCAAAAACGTTGGATCTTCTGTTAAAGAAGCATTCATTCTGATGGTGTTATACATATCCAGATCATATTCTTTCCAACTTTTTTCAAGAAGCTCTACAGGTTCATGTAAAATTATCTGAAAGTTTGGATTTTTATTTTTTGCATATGTAACCAACATGTTAATATTATCACGCATATTTGCCCGATAATTAATAAGTTGTTCAGGCGGAGCATCAAAAACAATTTGGCTTGAATGAGTTTGATTGTTTAAATTTTCAAAACCATAGAGTTTGGCATTTGCATGGTTGCAATACACCAAAAATCCAGATATTAGCAATATGTTTTTAAGCCACCACATCTGCCTTTGCTTTCCCTGTTCTTTGTTCAATTTCAATTATTTCATTTGCAATTTTTTGCAGTTCGCAAAGCATTTTGTTGTTATCTTCATCAATTTTATCTTCTTCATATCTTTCCAAATAAAGTCTCAGTGTTGCACCGCTTGTTCCGGTTCCGGAGAGTCTGCAAACAATTCGACTCGCGTTTTCAAAAATTACACGCAATCCGTTTTTTGTAGAAGTTTTATCCACGGGGTCATTATACACAAAAGGCTCTGCCTTTGCTATCACATAGTTTCCAAAAGATTTTCCGACCAAAGAAGGTAATTTTTCTTCAAAATCAGCCATCATTTTGTCGGCAATTTGTTGGTTTATTTCTTCATAGCTGTGAATTGCATAATAGTTTCTGCCATATTTTTTCCAATGATCTTGAGCAATCTGTTTAACAGATTTACCTGTTGCCGCAATTATATTGAGCCAACATAAAATGGCCCAAATTCCGTCTTTTTCTCTAATATGGTTAGAGCCTGTACCATAACTTTCTTCTCCGCAGAAAGTAATTAATTTTGCATCCATAAGGTTTCCAAAATACTTCCAACCGGTAGGAGTTTCATAAGAAGGCAAGCCCAAAGCTTTGGCCACATTAATTGCCGCCATAGAGGTTGACATTGACTTTGCTACACCAAAAATTCCATTTTTATAAGCGGGTATGTTTCTAAAATTGTCTGTAATAATTGCCAAACTGTCAGAAGGGGCAATAAATATATTGTTTCCCAAAATCATATTTCTATCACCATCACCATCTGATGCCGCACCAAAATCTGGTGCATTTTCAGAAAACATAATTTTGAGCAGTTCTTTTGCATATGTTAAATTTGGTTCGGGATGACCACCTCCAAAATCTGGTTTTGGTACGGCATTTATAACAGAACCTTTTGCAGCACCCAAAACATCTTCAAAAATATATTTTGCATATGGACCGGTAACTGCATGCATTGCATCAAATTTCATTGTAAAGCCGTTTTTAAATAAGTTTTTGATAGCTTCAAAATCAAACAATGTTTCCAACATTTGTTCATAATCAAGCACACTTGAAATTACCTCAACTTCCATTTCTCCCAAATTAAATGTTTTTATCTGGTCCAAAGCCACATCATCATGTTGCAAAATTTTATATTCAGATATTTTTGTTGTTTCTTCATAAATAGCATCACAAATAGAGTTTTTTGCAGATCCACCGTTTGAAGAGTTAAATTTTATACCCACATCACCATTAATTCCTGCCGGATTATGAGAGGCAGAAAGAATAATTCCCCCATCTGTTTTATATTTTATGATGATGTTAGATGTTGCGGGGGTTGATAAAATTCCGTTTTGACCAACTATAATTTTTTTTACATTATTTGCAGCAGCCATTTTTAAGATTTTTTGAATTGCTATATCATTAAAAAAACGGCCGTCTCCACCCAAAACCAAAGTTTTGCCGTCCATTGGACCTACGGTATTAAAAATTGATTGAACAAAGTTTTCCAAATAATTTGGCTGCATCATTTCTTTTGTTTTTTTTCTAAGGCCTGAAGTTCCCAATTTTTGGTTTGCAAAAGGTTTTGTTGATACGGTCAAAATCATAATTTTTCTCCCCACTGTAAACAATAGGTAAAATCTAGCAATAATTAGCACTCATTACAAGTAAAATTGATAAAGAATATACAGAAAAAACAACTAAAGTTTTTCAATCATATTCAGCAGTTTATCAAACTCTCTTTTGGCAAAAATATGGGCCATTTGCATTTGGGTTTGTAAATTTTTTTGATCTGCTTCGGTCACAGATAAGCCAAGTTTTTGTAAATTTTCAAAAATGTTTCTGTTTTTAATAATGTTTGTTGTTGTAAAACCGTATAGCTTAGATGTTTTTTGTAGCAGATTTAAAGCATCGGTTGTTTCTTTGCTATTTATCAATGATACTTTATATGGGCAAATCAGCCATTCTAAATAAGGTTTTGACAGTGAAGCTAAATACTTTTTTATTTCCCATACAAAATTTGCATATTGTGCAGCACTTAACGGTTTTTGACTTTCATCGGAAAGTACCAATGTTTGTAAATCTTCTTTTGTGATATTTAACGGACAAATCAATATATCTGCATATTTATGCGCTTCATCAAACAAATAACTTTGTTGTTCTGGTGCATCAATCACAATGTAATCATATGCTTGTTGCAGACTTTCTAAAATCATTTGCAGCTCTTGTTTTGAAGCTTCAATTTCAGATCTTTGTTGCAGATTATACATATCTGGTGATTTTAAGTGTGGAAAATTAAACTGTCTTTTGGCCACAAGCTTTGATAAATCTCCAAGCGGTCCGCACAAATCTGTTCCGGCCACTTTATATCCCTGATTTAACAGATGAATAATTATGTTAAAAGCCAAAGTGGTTTTTCCCGATTGTTTAACGGGACTTGCCACAACCAATGTTTTACTCATTTATTTCAAAGCCATTTTCATATTATCAGAATCATTTTCCAGCAATATACAAGGTTTGTTTTTCTTTTTCAAATAAATACAAATTTTTTCAGCATCATTTTTTGAAAGCCCAAAAACTTTTGCATTATAGAGCAGGGCATATTCTTTGCTTACCGGCAAAATCTGAATGTTCTTTTGCAAAAATTGCGGATTAAGGGAAACGGTATATTTTTTTGCGCTTGTATAAGAAGAAAATTCTCCCAGAGCTACACCATAATTGTTTTCTTGGTTCTGATCATCAGAAGTATTAATTTTTGGCATTTTTGTTTTTTCTAAACGGTTTAATGCCAAGTCCATTTGTTTTGCCACAAACTTATCTCTTAATTTGATACTGTCATGCCCAAGAGTTACGGCAATTACTCTTTGTCCGTTTCTGTGAGCAGATGTAGCAATGTTATATCCTGAGGCACCGATATATCCGGTCTTAAGCCCGTCTGCACCTTCAAAACTTTTTAACAAATGATTATGGGTGTAAAAAGTTTCTCCTCTAAATTTGAAAGATGTGGCAGAAAATAATTTATAATACTGCGGAAAATGGTGATAAATTGCCGAAGCTAAAATAGCCATATCTCTTGCTGTTGATTTGTGTTTTCTGTTACCAAGTCCTGATGCATTTTTAAATACAGAGTTTTTCATTCCCAAATTTTTTGCGGTTACGTTCATTAATTTTGCAAATTCTTGTTCTGTTCCGCTGATTTTTTCAGCCAAAGCGGTTGCACAGTCATTTGCAGAACGCACAATCATTGCCCCGATTGCATCTTCTACAGATATTTTTTCTCCGGGGTTTAATCCTAATTTTGATGGAGAACGACTCGCAGCTTCTTGAGAAACAATAATTTCATCATCTAAATGCAGTTTGCCGTTTTCAAGTAGTCCGAAAGCAATATATAAAGTCATCATCTTGGTCAAAGATGCCGGATACCTTTTTTTGTCGGCAGACTTTTCTAATATGGTTTCTCCTGTAATGGCGTCAATAATAATTGTAGACGTTTTTGCGCTAACATTTGGAATTTTGAACAAAAAGAATACACCCACAACAAATATGGTAAATCTAAAAAACTTTTGCATTTTCTCACCCGGTTAATAAATTTACGTCATTATAGTTGCAAAAAAGAAAACAAAGAGTTAACATTGCAAAAAATAACGGAGAAAAAAATGCAAATTCTACATGTATCAGATTTTAAGTATTTAAGGCTCAAAACTTGTTTTCAAAATTCTATAGCATCAAAAATTTCTAACGGTTTAATCAAAAACGGTCATGGAGTTATCAATTATCCGGAAAGGGATTTGTGCAGATATTTTGGTTTTGGTCATATGAACAAATTTGGCAAAAAACGTTTGCAAAAACATTTGATTGATTTTTGTAAAAGCACCAAACCTCAGATTGTTCTTTTGGGACATGCAGATAATGTAGAACCGCAAACATTGGGGCAAATAAAACAGATGTTGCCAAATGTAAGATTCGTTCAGTGGACCTGCGATACCATTACGGCTGCAGCCCATTATAAAAACATTGTGAGCATGAGCAAATTTTTGGATTATGTAGATACCATTTTTGTTACCTCCGGTCAAAAAGAACAGTTTGAACAATTTAAAACAGATAAAAACGTTATTTCTTTTATTCCTAATATGGTTGATAAGGCATATGAGTTTAACAGAATGTTTGAACAAGACGCTCCAAATGATTTACTATGTTGTTGTGGAGGTAGCAGACATTTCTTTGGTAAACAAACAGATATGAACCAGTTGGTGGAAGATTTGATTTCTCAAATTCCGGATTTAAAGGTGTTTTATATGGGGATGCACGGTTCTCCTGCTCTTAGCGGTTTTGATTACATGCAAGCATTTGCCAATGCCAATATGGGCTTAAATGTAAGTTGCCTGAACGACATATATATGTATTCTTCAGACAGAATGGCACACCTTATGGGCAACGGCCTATTAACTTTTATTGATAAAAAAACCGGTTTTTCAGATTTGTTTAATGATCAAGAAATTGTGTTTGTTGAAAGTTTTGAAGAACTCAGAGATAAAATTGCTTTTTATAAAAATCACCCTCAAGAGGCTAAAAAAATTGCCAAAAACGGTTGGCAAAAATATCATGAGATGTTTAGTGATGTTGTTGCCACAAAATATATGATTGATATCATAGAGCGCAAATTTGAAGCGCAAAAAGAGCATTGGACATTGTTAAAGTGAAAAAAAATATAGGCAAAAACATACACCCGCAAATAAGACCTTTGTTTTTGGAGTGGTTAGAATATCTTTCCAAAAAAAAGAGATATTCAGAACATACCGTAAGTTCTTATGGCCTAGATTTAGAAATGTTTTTTGATTATTTTTCATCTATTGATAAAATATCAGATGTTACAGCTTTAGATATTGGCAATTTCAGGCTGTATGCCTCCCACATTAAAAAAAGAGGTCTTGAAAATGCTTCTTTGGCAAGACACATTTCTTCTATTAGGAATTTTTTTGAATTTATTAAAAAATTTCACAACATAGAAAATAAAGATATTGAAATTTTAAATCGTCCAAAACTTAGCAAACCTTTACCCAAAGCCTTGTCCGGAGATGATACCGAGAGTATTTTTCAAAAATATGATAAAGATAAAAATTTAAGCTGGCAAGATTTAAGAGACAAAGCTGTATTTACGTTGTTATATGGTTGCGGATTGAGAATTTCTGAAGCGCTAAACTTAAACGTTGCAGATATTTCCAACAAAAATTTTATCAGAATTTTTGGAAAAGGCTCAAAAGAGCGCATTGTTCCCATTTTTGATGTAATTACAGATGCCATAGATGCATATTTAAATGCTTGCCCGTATAATCTTGACAGATCAGGGCCGCTTTTTGTTGGAGCCAGAGGACAAAGACTTCTTGCTCGCACCGTGCAAAGAAGCTTGGAAAAAATAAGAGAAGAGCTTGGTTTAGGCTATCATTGTACACCGCATGCACTCAGACACAGTTTTGCAACACATATGCTTGAAAACGGCACAAATTTACGCTCAGTTCAAGAACTTTTGGGGCACAAAAGCTTGTCAACGACTCAAAGATATACAAAAATAGAAAATAAAATGCTTACAAAACAATATGATGAGGCAAATCCATTAGCGGATAATCCAGTGCATTAGACACAAAAAACGCCCTCAAGAGGGCGTTTTTTTAAAACAGATAAAAATCTTACTTTAATTTCTTTTCAACAAATTCTTCATGTTTTTTAGATTTTTTATCAAATTTTCTCATTGTCATCTTTTCAGGATGAGTTCTCGGATTCTTTTCAGCAACAAAGAAAGTTCCTGTTCCTGCAGTTGATTCCATTTTTACTTTAATTTTTACTGCTTTTGCCATAATTTTATCCTTTTCAATAAACGTTTAGCGGTAATATACCTAATTTTTGTTCTCTGTCAACAATTTTATTGCAATTTCCAATAAGTTGTGCTAGCAAACATATAATAATTTATTACTTAACCAATAAAAAACGTATAATTATGGGCTCAGAACTTTCCAGACAAGCAAAGTATGCTTATCGGTATCGCATCTTGTCTGATATAATCAACGGTCCGCAGTTTCTGTTATTTTTGATTTTAGCAGAAGTTGCTGAAAGGTTGTTTCCGCAGACACTACAAGACGGAGCACCGATAACAACAGAGTACATGTGTATTTTGGTGGTTGTGGTGTTTTGCGGTCGATTGCTTTATTTATTTGGCAAAAAGGCAGTAAAACGCATGGTGTATGGTAAAGCCAACGACTTGTAAATTTAAACACGAGATATTTTAATGTATCTCGTGTTTAATCATTTCAAAGGCTTTTTCTTTAATGTTGTCACCATTTATATTATATTCAATATCTGGAGCAACACCTTTTTTGTCAATGTTTGTTCCAAGCGGACCAAAAAACTTTCCGCAAGTAAGAGATAAGGCGCTTTCATCATCAAAAGTCCATAAATCTTGGACACTGTTCTTTCCAAAACTGTTTTGGCCTATAATTTTGGCTCTTGCTTGTTCTTTTAAGGTCAAAGCGAGCATTTCTGCCGCAGAAGATGTCTCTTTGTCAATAATCAGCACAATCGGTTTGCCATTTAGAATATCACCTTGTTTTGCATTATAATATGTTTCTTGTCGGTTTCTTGCAGAAAAGGTTGATGCAATAACTCCGCCGTCAACAAACAAATCTGCAATTTCCACGGCTTGTGCCAAAATGCCGCCACTATTTTTTCTCAAGTCCAAAACAAGACCTGCTAAATTGTCTTCTTCGGATATTTTATTTTGCAAATTGTTTTTAGAATAGTTGTTAAAAGATGTCATTTTAACATATAAAACCCCATTAACTTTTTTTGCATAAAAGCTTTCGGTTGTTTTTTTTGCGTTCATATCATACAGATTGGGATAATAGGTTGAATAATCATCAAAACCATCAAAAGCTTGTTTGAGCAAATTTTGGCTTATTTCAAAGTCATACGCTTTAATGCTTGCAGATATTTTTGTTAGGTGCTCGGCAATTTTATCTGTTGTTTTAATCCATTGAGTAATATCTGTCTTATCGTTTGGAAGTCTTACGGTTTTTAACAATTTTCCTCCATAATAAATACTTGCAGTATTTTTGCCCACCCCGAGTTTAACTTTGTTATCCATCAGTTCAAAGCCTTTTAAAGCTTTAGTAGCCAAATTTTCTATACTTTGCTCAACAATATAGTTTTTTTCAAACACATCATATGCGGTTTGCAAAGTAGATAAATCTGCGGCTTTTAACACAGAAGGAAATGTTAACATTAAAATAAACATTAATTTTTTCATTGTCTTAGTCCTACAACAAGCGGTGTATGATCGGAAGGTTTTTGAGCTCTTCGAGGGTTTTTATCTACTTCACAATATACCAATTTATCGCACAAGGCCGGACTCAAATATATGTAGTCGATTCTCATGCCATGATTTATTTGCCAAGCATTTGCCATATAGTCCCAAAATGTATATCCTTGTTCGGTTGGATAAAGTGTTCTGAATGCATCATAAAAGCCAAGATATTCAATAGCTTTCAAACGTTGTTTAACCGGTTCTTTGAACAATGCGTTGTCCACAAACTTTTCCCAATTATATACGTCATCATTTGTCAAAATGGTATTAAAATCTCCGGCCAAAATAATGTTTTTGTAAACCGGTAACAAATTTTTCAGTCTTTCATATAATTTTTGCATCCAAAAGAGCTTGTATTCAAATTTAGAATTGTCGTTTGGATTATTATAAGGAGGATTACCGTTTGGCACATATACAGATATTACCAGATATTTTTCTCCGTCCTTTTCAATTTCTACTTCAATATATCTTGCATCTTCGTCCGGCAAGTCTGTTATTTTGTCTGTTACAAATTTTATTGGAAACTTAGAAATTATTGCTACGCCGTTATAACTTTTTTGTCCGTTTGCCACAGCATTATAGCCTAAAGTTTTTAATTCAAAAAACGGAAAATTTTCATTTTGTGTTTTGATTTCTTGCATACAAACAATATCCGGATCGGCTTTTTTTAGCCATTCGGCAAAATTTTCCATGCGGGCATTTATAGAATTTACATTAAACGTTGCTATTTTCATTTATATTTCTGTGTTTACCTATTTTTTTTAAAAATATATAAATTTGTTAAGCTAATGTAAAGTTTTTTAGTATAATTATAAGATACATAAAGTTCATTTTAATAATAGAGGGCAAAGAAATGTTTGAAAATTTTGACAATAATAACAGATTGGATGACTTTGATAAAGAAGGGGCATCTTTTCTGGATGAAGAAATGGAGGCCAGAAAACAGGATATGAACCGTTCAAAGAATATTCTGATTGGCACTGTTTCCGGCTTGGTTATTGCGTCTGTTGTTGCATGGTTTGTGCTTTCGCCAAAATATGCGGGTCAGGAAGATGTGGAAATTCCTGTGGTTAAAAGACCTGTTGCGGAAGCAAAAACAGAACCGTTGGAGCCTGGTGGTTTAGAAGTGTTAAATCAAGACAAATCCATATATGATGTTATTGAAAATAGCGTTTCGGAAGAAATAAAGGTGGAGCAGGTTGCTCCTGTGGCAGAAGAATTGGTGTTGCCGCAAATGGTTGCAGAAGATGTTCAGGAAGTAAAACCTGAACCGGCAACGGATGTTGCTCCTTTGGAAGTAAAAGTAGAGGCTCAAACTATGTCTGCACAAGAATTGGCAGAAATTGTTGATTTGCCAAAAGCAGAGGAGCCTGTAAAAGCAGAGGTTGTGGCAGAACCTACAAAAGTTGAAGAACCGGCAAAAGCAGAGGTTGTGGTAGAACCTACAAAAGTTGAAGAGCCGGCAAAAGCAGAGGTTGTGGCAGAACCTACAAAAGTTGAAGAAGTTAAAGCTCAGGAAGTAAAGGAAGAAGTAAAAGATGCTCCCAAAGACCCAAATGCAACAGTTTTTTCAGCCTCTACCAAGCCTGTAGAAACTCAAGGAGTTGCAAAGGGAAAATGGCAGGTTCAGATAATTTCTTCACCCAACAAAAATCTGGTTGAGCAAAATAAAAAGACTCTGGTTAAAAAATATCCGTTATTAAAAGATTATGTAATGGAGGTTCAAGAAGCAGATCTTGGTGCTAAAGGCATTTATTACAGGTTAAAAGCTGGCGCATTTAATACCAGATCTGAAGCCACCCTTCTGTGTAACGATCTGAAAGCATTGGGTGCAGGTTGTTTGGTTAAGCAAAAATAATGATATTTTCAATCATTGTTAAATTTACAGCCGTAATAATGGCAATTGTTATCCATGAGGTTGCTCATGGATACATTGCTTTTAGGCTTGGCGACAATACGGCAAAATTTTATGGCAGATTAAGCTTAAACCCCGTTAAGCACATAGATGTTTTTGGTTCACTTTTGTTACCCGGTATTCTCATTTTATCTGGCACAGGCATTGTCTTTGGATGGGCAAAGCCTGTTCCTGTTAATTTTTCAAATTTTACAAAACCAAGAAGAGACATTTTTTTAGTTTCCATAGCCGGGGTTGTTGCAAATTTAATTTGTGCAGTTGCTTCAGCATTGATAATCAGGTTGATTTCAATAATGCCAAACAGTTTAATTTTATATGGTTTTTCTGTGTTTTTAATCAATTTTATGATGTTCAATCTAGTTCTGGCTGCATTTAATTTGCTTCCGATTCCTCCGTTAGACGGTTCAAAAATTTTGGCAAGTTTAATGCATAACGGAGCACTTGATGATTATGCAAATAACAACAATTTGGGAATGATAATTTTATTTGGATTAATTTTTGTTCTTCCGTATGCAGGTAATTTAATAGGAGTTAATCTGAACTTTTTAGGCATGTATGTTTCAATTTTTACCAATACATTGATGAAAGTATTGATTTAAAATAAAAAAACAATTATTATAATATATAACAAATTAAAAGGAGAAAAAGAATGTTTAACGGATTTTGGGGTTGGTTTTTAATAGCACTTGTAGTTTTTTGCATTTTTTATGCAAATAAAATTCCTGCATGGGTTGAAATTGCAAAAAAATATGCCGTAACTGTAAAAGAGTTGGCAGAACAAAAAGCTAAAGTTGCACAAGAAAAATTAGAAAAAAATAAAAATAAAGACAAAAAATAAATCAACACAAAGTCATTTTCTCTTGTTTTTAATGCCAGAATAGCAGAGGAGACAAAAAATGAGTAGTATATCATCGGCAAAAAGTGTAACATCAACAAATGCGGTTGGTCACAGAGTAAACAGACCTACGGCAGAAGGTAACGGTGGCGCGTTTGTAGACATGATAGATACCGGCAACAACATCTTTGTAAAAGATGAACTTTCGGATCAGTCAAGTCGCAAGCAACAAGAATATCAAAAAGAAAACGAACAAGAAAATCATATTGTAAGTGACACATCGTATGTAAACAATGCGCTTGAAGCATTAGTTGCCAGCGGAGTATTTGAAGAAGAAAATTCTTCTCATCACACGGAACAAAAAGTTAACGTGTATGGCAATAATCAGAAAATAAAATAACTTATTGACATTTTGGTGCATTTTGCTACAAAAATGACATATTTTTTATAGATATGTCATTTTTAACAATATGTTTATTATGAAAAAAAACAAAATTTTTAGTTTACCGAAGTACCGTGTTTTTTTGGCCAACGGACAAGTAATTGAACAAGATTCAATCAGTTTAGTTTTTGATTGCCTTTACAGCAAGCAAACTTACGGTTTTGAAGTTTGTAATTTTAATTTTTACAACAATGGAGACGTTGTTAAGTCAAATGTTTTAAGGTTTATCATCGGTAAAGTTATAAGCCGACAAGAAGCCATTGAACTTTTGCAAAAAACACAAAACGTAAATGTTGTAAACTTTATTCCCGTTTATCAGGCAGAAGAGTTTTTCTACAACGAAGCACTAAGACTTTTAGTTACCAAAACCGATGGTGCGTATGAGATTAACTTATCTGACGGAGACAAATTTAACGGTGGATTTAAAATTTCAACAGAGCCAAAGTTTTCGTTTATAGCGGAAGATGGCAAAAAAATTGCCGTAAACAATTTTACGAATCTTATCAAAGCACCAAAAAACAAGTACATAGGATTTAGAGTTGAATATATTGATTATTCAAAAATTCAACAATCAGGCAAACCTGTTGCAAAATATCAGGGGGCAAAAAGATTTTTCTGGGGAAAGCTTATAAACGCACAAACAAAAGAACAATATGCAAAAGCACATCCGGAATACTCCGAACTTAAACCCATGCCGGACGCTCAAATCAGATATTATGCCATTAATGAAGAGCACAAGGTGATAGTTCCTTTGGAAGAAAACTGTTTTGTTCTTGCTTTTAAGGAATGGCCAATGTTTAAGTAATATGTCTGATTAAACACTCTATTAAAACTCCCTTTAAACAAGGGAGTTTTTTTTGGGATATTTTTTATTTGAACTTCTTTTTTTGATAAAAATGCATAATATGAAATGCAGGAGAAAAAAGTTGCAAATATATGGTGTTTTATTACCGCTTCCGTTTAATGAAGTGTTTGATTATAAAAGTGAAGAACCACTAAAAATAGGAGACCTGGTTAAAGTTTCTTTTGGAAAAGAAGAGCAGGTTGGGGTGGTTTGGCACATTGGTAAGACATGCAAACTGCCTGATGAAAAAATCAAACACATTACAGAACATATGGATTTTCCTCCTCTTAATGAAAAAATGATATCATTTATCAAGTTTGTTTCTGTTTACAACATGGCTTTTTTGGGTATGGTTTTAAAAATGGTCATAAGTGTTAAACAGGCTTTTGACAAAGAAAGTACTGCAAAAATGTATTTTTTGACCGGCAAAACTTTATCTGAAGCAAAATTAAAAAATTCATATGCACGCACAAGGGTTATTGATTTGTTGCAAAATTCATCATTTACCAAGCAAGAAATAATAAAAGGTGTAAGTGTAAGTCCTTCAGTAATAGAAACACTTGAAAAATCAGGTGTCATTGGTGTAAAAACCATAAAAAAAGAAATTGATGTTTCGTCACAAATTTTAAACCCCACATCGGTTATGCTCAATTCGGAACAAAAAGATGCTGCATTAAAATTGTGTTCCAAAATAGGACAGGGTTTTAGTGTTACGCTTTTAGACGGAGTAACAGGTTCCGGCAAAACAGAAACATATTTTGAAGCCATAGAAAAAACACTTACCAATGGCAAACAAGTGTTGGTGTTGGTTCCGGAAATTACTCTTACGGCCCAATGGTTAGACAGGTTTAAGAAGCGTTTTGGTATGCATCCTTTTGTTTGGCATTCCGGCTTAAGTCAGCGCAAAAGAACGGATAGTTGGATAGGTATTTGCAAAAACAAAGCAAGAGTAATAGTAGGGGCACGTTCCGCTTTATTTTTGCCATATCAAAATCTTGGCTTAATTGTCATAGATGAATCTCATGATCATTCATTTAAGCAGGAAGATGTTGTTAATTATCAGGGCAGAGATATGGCTGTTGTCAGAGCCAAATATGAAGACATACCGGTTATACTTTCCACCGCAACACCATCATTGGAAACATTAAACAATGTTGATGGCGGAAAATATGACAGAGTTGTTTTAAGTAAAAGATATTCTAAGGCGGTTTTGCCTCAAATAAAAATTATAGACTTAAAAAAAGACAAGCCTCAAAAATATGAAGGCAATCCTTCTTGGTTGTCTCCCACATTAATTAAAGCTCTGACAGAAAATTTAGAAAAAGGGGAGCAGTCTGCTCTGTTTTTAAACCGCAGAGGCTATGCTCCCATGCTCATATGCAGAGAATGTGGCACAAAGATAGAATGTCCAAATTGCTCTTCTTGGCTAACCGAACACAAGAAAGGCCATGTTTTAATGTGTCACCATTGCGGATATAGTGTTTCAACACCGCAAACATGTCCTTCGTGCGGAGCAGATTCTTTATATGCTTGCGGTCCGGGAGTTGAACGCATTGCACAAGAAATAAAGCACAGATTCCCTAAAGCAAAAACAGCTGTTTTATCCAGCGATATTACTACCAATTTATCAGAAATTTCTGAGGTAATTTCGCAAATGCAAGAAGGGAGTATTGATATATTAATTGGCACCCAAATACTGGCCAAAGGTCACAATTTTCCGGGTTTAACATTAGTTGGCATTATAGATGCGGACTTGGGATTAAATTCTTCTGATTTAAGAGCCGGAGAAAAAACTTTTCAGCTTTTAAGTCAGGTTTCCGGTAGAGCAGGCAGATCTGATAAAAAGGGTATGGTATATGTGCAAACTCTATATCCCCAAAACCCCATATTAAAAGCATTGGTTGATAATAACAGGGAACAGTTTTTGCAAATGGAAAGACACAGTAGAAAAATTTTGCACTATCCTCCGTTTGCAAATCTGGCTTCAATAATTATTTCTTCTGCCAATGCGGATTATGCGGCGTCTGTTGCTCATAATTTGGTAATGTGCGCACCAAAAGAAAATTGTGAAATTTTGGGACCTGCGCAGGCTCCAATATTTTTACTGAGGGGCAAATACCGATACAGGCTTTTGGTTAAAACTCCAAAGCACGTTAAAATTCAACAATTGCTAAAAGAGTGGTTGCAAAAGATTAAGTCAAATAATAAAGTAAATATAGAAATAGACATAGACCCGTATTCTTTTATGTAATGTTAATAAAAAAGAAATAAATTATATGTAAAATGCAAATGAAAAATTAAAAAAATGGTGAGTTGATTTGAAAAAAGTTTCTAAAACAAAAATTGCAAGAATTTATGCAAAGTCTCTGTTTGATGTTTCTGTTAAAGAAAAAAAACTGGATGCAATATACTCTTTGGTACAGGATTTTATGCTTCTCATTTCTGCAGATTCTTCTTTTGTTGCAAATATATCAAACCCAATATGGTTATATACGCAAAAGCAAAAAGAAATATCTGTAATATGTAAAAAGCTTAAATGTCCTAAGTTTTTACAAACATTTATTGAAGTTGTTACTCAAAATGATAGGGCTTATTGTCTTGAGGAAATTTTTCGTGAGTTTGAACATTTGTATTATGTTTCTAAAAATATAGAAGAAGTAAATGTTGAGACTGCGGTCCCATTGACCAAATTGCAAGAAAAGAAGCTCATTACAAATATGGAAAAGTTATTGAATAAAAAAGTTGTAATCAGTTATGAGGTTAAACCGCAACTTTTGGGAGGTTTGGTTATAACTTATGATTCAAAAATGATTGATGATTCACTTAGCGGTAAAATAGACCGTCTTTTAATAGCAATGAAAGGATAAAAAAATGTCTTTGCGTGCATCAGAAGTGTCTTCTATTATTAAAGAGAGAATATCAAATTCTTCGCTGGATACACAAGTGGCAGAAGTTGGAGAGGTTCTAAGCGTTGGTGACGGTGTTGCCAGGGTTTATGGTCTTTCAAGTGTTGAGGCTGGCGAGCTTGTAAGTTTTTCAAGTGGGGTTGTTGGTATGGCTCAAAACCTTGAAGAAGACAATGTGGGTGTTGTTATTTTTGGAGCGGACAGCTCTGTAAAAGAAGGAGATAAAGTTCAAAGAACAAAGCAAATTGTAAGTGTTCCTGTTGGCCCGGAACTTTTGGGTAGAGTGGTAGATGCGCTTGGTTACCCAATAGATGGCCTTGGAGATATTAATGCTAAAGAAACATCTTTGGTAGAAGTAAAAGCTCCTGGTATTATCCCAAGAAAAAGTGTTCATGAACCCGTCCAAACAGGGCTAAAAATTATAGATTCTCTTATTCCTATCGGCAGGGGTCAGAGAGAACTTATTATTGGTGATAGACAAACAGGTAAAACAGCGATTATCGTGGACACTATCTTAAACCAAAAAAGAATTAACGATGCAGCCAAAACAGATGCCGATAAATTGCACTGCATATATGTTGCTATCGGACAAAAAAGATCAACGGTTGCTCAGGTTGTAAAAACATTAACAGACGCCGGTGCTATGGAGTATACCACAGTTGTTGTTGCATCTGCTTCAGATTCTGCACCAATGCAATTCTTGGCCCCGTATTCAGGATGTGCAATGGGAGAATATTTTAGAGACAGAGGTCAACACGCTATAGTGTTTTATGATGATCTTTCAAAGCAGGCTGTGGCATACAGACAAATGTCCTTGTTGCTCCGCAGACCGCCCGGTCGTGAAGCATATCCCGGGGATGTGTTCTATCTGCACTCAAGATTACTTGAAAGAGCTGCAAAAATGAATGATGAACACGGTGGTGGCTCTTTAACGGCAATGCCTGTAATTGAAACACAAGCGGGAGACGTTTCTGCATATATTCCGACAAACGTAATTTCTATTACAGATGGTCAGATATTCTTAGAGAACTCTTTGTTCTATCAAGGTATAAGACCGGCAGTAAACGTGGGTATTTCAGTTTCTCGTGTTGGCTCTGCCGCACAAGTAAAAGCCATGAAACAGGTTGCCGGTAAAATTAAGCTTGATTTGGCTCAATACAGAGAAATGGAATCATTTGCTCAGTTTGCGTCAGATTTGGATAAGTCAACAAAAGCTCTTCTTGCCAGAGGTGCCAGATTGACACAGCTTTTGACACAACCTCAATATCATCCGATGACTTTATCTGAAGAAATTTTGGCAATTTTTGCCGGTGTAAAAGGATTTTTGGATAAAGTTCCTGTGGAAGATGTGTTAACATACCAAAATGAGGCATTGGCTCAAATTAAATTAGAGCACGCTGATTTTATGGAAGAAATTGAAACTAAAAAAGAAATTTCTGCAGAGTTGGAAGAAAAATTGATGAATTTCTTCACCAGATTTACAGAAGTTTTTGTTTCTGATGATGTAGCATAGAGGGTTAAATGGCAGGATTAAAGGCATTAAAAACCAGAATAGAAAGTATTAAATCAACGCAGAAAATAACATCTGCAATGAAAATGGTTGCTGCTGCAAATTTTCATAAATCACAGATTTTATATTCTAAATCCATTTATTACATGAACAATCTGGTTTTTTCTGCAGCCAGAGCATTATATGCCGCAAAGCTTGAAGAACAAGAAATGCAATCTGAAATCAAATATCCAAAACTGATGCAAGAACCGACAAATCCGCAAAAGTATTTATTGGTAGTATTTGCATCCAATAGCGGATTGTGCGGAAACTACAATGCATTGGTTGCTAAAGAAGCATTAAACAGAATTAAAGAACTTTTGGATCAGGGAAAGTCTGTAGAAGTTATATGCGTTGGTAAGAAAGCATATTTACCTCTCAAACGCAAATATGGCAAAATTATTTCACAGGTAATAGAAGACATTCCCGAAAACGGAGCAAATTACCAAGAAAGTCAACGTTTTGCAGAAATGCTGATAAATAAGTTTGAAGCTGCTGAGTTTGATGTTTGCGAGGCAATATACACCAAATTTGTTTCAGTATTACACAGAGATGTAAAACCGGAAAGAATTATACCGATAGATATCAATGGTTTTGAATATAACAAAGAAAACCAAGCAAACAACATGGATGACAACCATGCAATTTATGAGTTTGAACCATCAGGTATCAAATTTTTGGAATTATTGTTGCCCAAACTTTTGAATGAAAGCATATTTCAGATATTTGTGAATACGCAGACTTCAGAACATGGTGCCAGAATGACCTCAATGGACAATGCCACCAGATCTGCAAAAGAAATGATATCTACATTAACCTTAAAATATAACAGAATGCGCCAAACAGCAATTACTACCGAATTGGTAGAAATTATATCCGGTGCAGAGGCTCTTTAAAAAATAAGGAGAAAACAATGGCCACAAAGAAAACAACAACCACAACTAAAAGTTCAGCAAAAAAGACACCCGCCAAAACAACTAAAACAACAAGCAAGGCAAAAGTTGTTGCACCTGTTTCAAAAAAGGTTCAAAGCAATAAACAAGAAGAAATTTTAGAAGTTAAAGAACTACAAGCAAAAATTGCTAAAGCAGACAAGACAAAATTGGGCTATATACACCAAGTAATGGGAGCCGTTGTTGATGTAAGGTTTGAAAAAGACGGCGATTTGCCAAATATCTTAGATGCGCTAGAGTGTGACAATCATGGTCATAAATTGGTTTTAGAAGTGGCTCAACACTTGGGCGAAGATGTGGTAAGAACCATTGCCATGGACACCACAGACGGCTTACAAAGAGGCATGCCCGTATATAACACAAACGCTCCGATTAAAGTTCCTGTAGGACCTGAGCTTTTAGGCAGAATTGTAAACGTAATCGGCGAACCTGTTGATGCCAGAGGTCCCATTAACAGCAAATTAGAATATCCCATTCACAGACCGGCTCCTGCATTTGTTGACCAGTCAACAGAAACACAAATTTTGATTACCGGCATTAAAGTAATTGACTTGCTTGAACCATATGCCAAAGGAGGTAAAATAGGTTTGTTTGGCGGCGCCGGAGTTGGTAAAACCGTTTTGATTATGGAGCTTATAAATAACGTTGCCAAAGGTCATGGCGGATATTCCGTATTTGCCGGCGTTGGAGAAAGAACCAGAGAAGGTAATGACCTTTATCATGAAATGATTGAATCAGGTGTTATAGACCTTAAGGGCAATAAGTCAAAAAGCGTGCTTGTATACGGCCAAATGAACGAGCCTCCTGGAGCCAGAGCCAGAGTTGCACTTTCCGGTTTGACACAGGCAGAATACTTTAGAGATGTAGAACATCAAGATGTGTTGTTCTTTGTAGATAACATCTTCCGTTTTACTCAAGCAGGTTCAGAAGTATCTGCGCTTTTGGGACGTATTCCGTCAGCGGTCGGATATCAACCAACCCTTGGCACTGACATGGGCAATATGCAGGAAAGAATTACATCAACAAAAGACGGTTCAATTACCTCTGTTCAGGCTGTGTACGTTCCTGCAGATGACTTGACCGACCCTGCACCGGCTGCAACATTCTCTCACTTAGATGCAACAACCGTGCTTTCAAGACAAATTGCAGAACTTGGAATATATCCTGCTGTTGATCCGCTTGATTCAACATCCAGAATTTTAGATCCTAAAATTGTTGGAGATGAACACTATATGGTTGCCAGAAGAGTGCAAGAAATTTTGCAAAAATATAAATCATTGCAAGACATTATTGCCATTTTAGGTATGGATGAGCTCTCAGAAGCAGATAAGCTCATTGTTTCAAGGGCCAGAAAAATTCAAAAATTCTTGTCACAGCCGTTTTCTGTGGCAGAGGTATTTACCGGAATGCCAGGCAAGTTTGTGTCACTGGAAGATACCATTAAAGGCTTTAAGGGAATCATTGAAGGAAAATATGATGACGTTCCGGAACAAGCTTTTTATATGGTAGGCACCATTGAAGAAGCATTAGAAAAAGCACAACAAATGAAAGAAGAATAAAATGCTTGCAGGAATTACCTTTAGAATTGCAACACCTTCAAAAATTTTGCAGACCGAAAGGGTAAGCAAGGTTGTTTTGCCGGCATATAACGGCACTGTAACCATCTTGCCCAAAAGGGCTCCGAGTTTGTTTGTTTTAGATTGCGGACTTGTAAAAGTGCTTGATGAAAACAATAAAACCGTTGAAACATTTTTTGTTTCAGGAGGAGTTGCTGATGTTGCCAAAGACAGATGCGCAATTTCTGCAGAAATAGCAATAAATGCTTTTGATTATAATTTGCAAAGTGCTCAAAAAGAACTTGAAAAACAAGCTCTCAGTATGGCAGAGAAAAATTTTTATGAAATGATAGTTTTATATTATAAAACAAATCAAAAATAAAATATAAATGATTATAAAATCCAAAAAAAACCTCTCAAAAGAGAGGTTTTTTTATTTATTTAGAAAATCTTCTTCTTAGCCTGTTAAAGAAGCTTGTCTTTTCCTCCGGAACTTCAGTTTTTATTTCAACAGGGGCAGTTTTCAGCTCTTTTTTTTCTTCTTTTGGCTGTATTTCTTCCGGCTCAAGATACCCGGTCAAAACCAATTTTGCTGTTTCTTCTGCAATATATTTTTTTTCTATATCAGCATGTTTTGTTGCAATTTCTGCGTTAAATTCTTGCGGATTACTCACATCTGCCTTAAGTTTTACTTGTTTTAGCACAGCTTTTTTTACTGCCGGAGATTGCATTTCAATGCTTCTTCTTGCCTGTTCAAGTTGTTGAGCATTTGCCACTGAGCAAAGCAATAAACAGGCACCTGTTGTGAGTAGTAATTTTTTCATGTTATCTCTCCCTTAATCTGTTCCCAAAAGGTCAATAGAGTTAAATAAAAGGTTTCTTGTATCCAAACCTGTATTATCTTCAAACATTTCTATGGCTTTTACTCCCAACGTGTCTGCAGGAGTATTGCCTGTGCCCAATTCATCAAATGCTTGTCTTAATTTTTTTGCATAGTTTTTGGGCATATTTTTAATGTTCTCATCGTAAGATGTTGGTATTTTATAACCTAATTTTCTTAAATGTTCCAATCCAACAATCATATTATGACGGTTTACTTCCGGTGCAATCATTTCTTGTCCGTAAGCTGTTCCGTAAGTTGTAGCTTCTCCAACATAATTAAGGTTTCCGTGTTTACCTGAACCTCTCCATGTCTGAATTCCGCTTCTGTCTCTTGCATATGCCCATGGATCAACCGGAATTACTTGTCCTTTTGTTGCAGCATCTTCATACAATGGAGCATTTGGCACATTGGGCAGGGGTTGTTGTGGTAAATTATCTCCGAAATATCCATCATTTGGCTGCGGAGGAGTAGCTTGCCAAGGGTTTGCCGGTAGTTGTGCATTAGCATTAACCGCCATAAAAGCAAATAAGACTGAAAATATAAAACATTTTTTCATGATATAATCCTCCAAATATATCTAATTATATCACATATTTTATCGGAATATATATTACAAAATTGTTAAAATTTTGATTTTAATGAGCTTATTTCTTTTTTTAAATTCTCAATTTCTTTTTCAAGAGGATTTATAAAATCAGGAGTAATTCCGTAAGCGCAAAAATCTTTTGATTTGTCTTTTGCTTTAGATTGATGAGCAGGAACACCAACAGCCGTAACATCAGGCTTAACATCTTTAACAACCACGGCGTTTGCCCCTATTTTTGCGTTATCGCCCACTTTTATCGGTCCCAAAATCTGAGCTCCTGATCCAATAATTACATTATTTCCTATTGTTGGGTGCCTTTTATCTGTTACTTTGCCTTTAGTAGAAAATACCAAGGTTCCCCCCAAGGTAGATCCCTGGTACATTGTTACATTATCACCAATTTCTGCTGTTTGGCCAATAACCACTCCAAATCCGTGGTCAATAAAAAATCCTTTGCCTATCTTTGCGCCGGGGTGAATTTCTATTCCTGTAAAGAATCTGGTAAGTTGAGATAAAATTCTGGCGCAGAGTCTAAAATTTTTTTGCCATAAAAAATGATTAATTCTATAAGAAACAACAGCCTGTAATCCCGCACAACAAAGTAAAGCCTCAATTTTTGAGTTTGTTGCAGGGTCTCTTTCTAATACGGCATCAATGTCTTGTAAAATTATCTTGAAATTTGCAATCATTTTATGTTACATTCCTAAAAGCATGAAAATAATATAAATATATAATACTAAAAATAGGTTAAGAAAATGACAGAAGTAATTTTTAATGGTCACGCAGGCAGATTAGAGGGAAGGTATCATCATTCAGACAGACCTCATGCCCCGGTTGCGTTAATTTTACACCCCCATCCGCAATATGGCGGAACAATGAACAACAAAGTTGTATACAGCTTGTTTAATTGTTTTAAAGATCTTGGTTTTTCTGTATTAAGATTTAACTTTAGAAGTGTTGGCCGTTCTCAAGGAGAATTTGAAGACGGTCCGGGAGAACTTTCAGACGCTACGGCAGCCTTAGATTGGTTGCAGTCTGTAAATCCTGATGCCAGACAATGCTGGATTGCAGGATACTCTTTTGGAGCTTGGGTAGGTTTGCAACTTTTAATGCGCAGACCGGATATTAACAGTTTTGTAGCCGTATCACCGCCAGCCAATGAAAAAGATTTTGCATTTTTGGCGCCTTGTCCAACGTCTGGTCTTTTGGTTCAGGGCGGAAAAGACGAAATTGTAAATCCGCAATCTGTGGCACAACTTGCAAAAAGATTAAATGTTCAAAGAAACATAGAAGTAGATTTTGCTTTGCTTGAAGAAGCAGACCACATGTATAACGGATTGCTGGTAGATTTATATAAAATTGTCGGCAACTATGTAATATCTGCCGTTCAAAGAAAGGCTCCGCAAAAAAAACGCAGAGGCCGTCGTAAAAAAATAGAAATACAAATGGCAGAAGCTCAAAACGTTCAACAGACAGAAGAAATAAATGATTTTCCGGATGATGAAGAATAAAATATAAAAAAAAAGCCTCTTTTCAGAGGCTTTTTTTTATTTCAAATAATTTAACAAAGACAAATCAAGCGCTGAAGATAGCACGGAATAAGATGCGCTTAAGCTTGATTGTGCCATCAGCAACATAGTAGACGCTTCTGCTTTATCCACTTGTTTAAGTGAGGCAATACTTTCTGTAAGATTATTCTGAATCAGTTCTTGATTTTTTGTAACGTTGCTTATTGTTAGCATATTTGTGGTTACTTTGAGCATCACGGTTGACAAATCAGAATTTTTTGCCTGAGTTCCGCTGGTATGAGATGACGAAGCAGATATAATGTTATTTAAAGCTTCTTCGCAAATTTTTACTATTTCATTAGGATCAATTTTTGAAGACAAATTATCTGCCGGATTTCTGGTATCTACCAAATTTCCTTGAGCCAAAGTTCCCAACGCAGTCATAATTTTTGCAAACACACTGTCAGAAGCGTTTATATCAAAAGATATTGACTGATTTTCAGAAATCATTTTGTTTGTAGAACCTGCAGACCCTGTATAATAGCTTACAGAGTTTATGCTCCATGGTTTATCTCCGGAAACTGTAGTGCCTCCTGCACTATACAGACTTGTGTTCATACTGACAGTCATTGTTTTTCCGTCCGGGCTGACTTGCAATACTTGAGCACCCTCAGGAAGTCCGGATAATCCGTCAAAAGAAATTACTGTTCCTTTGGCAAATGTTGTGCTAAAGCCAATTCCTTGACCATTTGTTATTGTTGTGGTTGTTGTAATACCGCCTTGAGTTTTAATTGTTTTTCCGTCTTTAGATACTTCATCAATCACAAATTGTTGATACCTTCCTGTGTTTTGATTATAAACATTAATGGTATCTCCTGCTTTTAAGGTGTTAAAAGCACCATATTTTGTAGCTCTGATAGATTGAGTATCTGCGTCAAAAGTAATATCTCCGGTAACATCTTCTCCTCCATCTAACACTTTTGTATCAAAAGATCCGCTGGTTGCACTAATTTGAACCTGATTGCCGTCTGCCGGACCAAAAACAATATCACCGGTGTTAATACCGCTAACGGTTCTGTTTGATAAAGAAGCGTTGGTATGCATAGGATATGAGATATTTATGCCATCATAATAACTTTGAAATTCTTCCAAAGAAGAAAAGGCAAATTTTACCGGTTCTGTTGAAGCTCCGCCACCAAACAAATACTTTCCATCCAAGTTAATGTTTAGAGCGTCGGCAATAAGTTGCAAAGTTGCGAAAGCAGAAGCTTGCAACTGAACATATGTAGATTCTTGGTCGGGAGCCATTGTATGAGCCGGATTTGTAGAAATTCCGTCAAGTTGTAAAACAGAAGAAGTTCCATTTACCGTATAAAGCGGAAAGCTCAACAACGTTCCGTCAGCAGTGCATCCGCTGTTTGCAGGCAATTTATTCATTAAAGCATCAATAATGTCTTGAGCTGTATAGGCAGAGCTAATATCAATATCTGTTGCACTTGCTGCACCAGACGTTTTGAAAGTATATTGCACACCGTTAATGGTTAAAGTTTTATCATGATAGGCACTAACGTTGTTGTTATTAAAATAAATTGCTCCGCCGGTATAATCTGGAGTAATGTTAGATTTTGCCACAGAATAAAACTCTGTTATGGTTGTTTTAAAGTTTGCAATTGCATTACTGATTGTTTCTAAAGATGTGTTCATCATCTCAAGTTCGGCAGAAAGTATTTTGTTATTTTCCATAAATGTATTGACCAAACTTGAAGAAGCTTCCATAGAGACAATGTTATATGCGCTTATACCATATCCTGAATAGTTCTGAGCCTTTAAGCCTGTGGTTGCCTGATAGCTGTATTTATCAACATCAGCTTTTAGCTTTAGTGCATTAGACACCATATTCATATTGCTCATATATGTAGGTACTCTTGTCATGTCTTATCTCCTTTATAATGTGTTTATCAACACATCAAGCATTTCTTTAGATGCAGAAAATACTTGAGCACAAGCAGAATATGCCTGCTGATAAATTATCATCATAGATAGTTCTTCATCCATATCCACTCCGGACAGTTGTGCTTCTTTTGTTGCAATAGAGTTTGTGAGTTGTTGCTGATACTCTAAAGAAGAAGATGTTGTACTTGCGCTGGAAGCCAAATTACCCACAAAAGTTGCAGCATAGTTTGCCAAAGTTGTTTGTGTTGCAGCCATTGTTCCTGCAGCTTTAAAATCCAGGGTAGAGTTAAACACTTCTGCCATTTTATTTGCCACAGAGTTAGAACCGCCGTTAATTGAATATTCTCCGGTCAAAGAGCTAAATTGCGGAGCTCCTGCAGCAATTTTGTTTGCATTAATCACAATATCGCTTCTTACTTGCATAGAGCTTGCTAATCCGCTGTCAGAAGTTTGTAATCCCAACACGCTCAAAGCACCGGTGTTTGTTCCGTTTTCATAAATTTCTAATTGTCCGTCAAAAGAGTTGCTGATGTGCAATACATAAGCATTTCCTGTTGATATCACAGAAGCTACCAATTGAGAACTTAAAGCCGGATCAGAGTTTATCTTTTTTGCAATTGTTTCAAGTGTATCTGTTCCGTTTAAGGTAATAGAGGCAATCCCATCCGGATGATTTTTATCTGCAAAAGTAATTGTTGCATTTCCAGTAATAGCAAGCCTATTGTTAAGACCGGTGATTTTAGATGTATAAGAACTTTCCGGTCTGTCTGTTACAAAGAAGTCATTCAAACCAAAGAAATTTGATAATCCTTCAAAAGTTCTGTCTGTAATACCATCAGCATTTGTATCAAAGGCAATTTCTGCCGGTTTTTGCTCGCTACCCATTACAGAAGTAGCCTCATCAATAATGCTTATGCAGTATTGGCTGTCTCCGGTATATATTTGCACTTGTCCGTCAGCATTCAAAGAAACGTTAGCCTGAGACAAATTTGCTCCGTCAGGACTTGTAAGCCATTCATTTAAGCCTTTTACAATTTCATCAACAGATTTTCCGTTAAGTCCCAAATCTTGCACAAAAGTTGCGCTGGCCACCTGATTGCCGTTAGTGTCAAAAACAATAAATCTGGAATCACCGCTTGTAATTGTCACGGTTTGTTTTTGCGGGTTGATAAATTCTCTTGTTCCGCTCAAAGTATCTGAAATATCCGGAAAAGAAGTTCCTTGGTTGTGGGCAATGTTAACTTTTTCTTTCATCACGCCGGCAAGTTCGTCCAGTTGAGATTGCAAAGCGGGCAGGGTGGTATCTCTAATTGTAATGAGTCCAAAAGCTTCTCCGCTGTTAATTTCTTTTGTAATATCTTTGCCGTCAACATAAATACCATCAATAGAACCGCCTTCATAAGAAGCCATTGCACTTCCTTGTGCCATAGATGTATGAGACAAATAATGCGGATCATTATCCAGCAAAGTTGTTCCTTTTTTTGTCTGAACCACAATTTCTCCGGATCCTCTGGTAAAATATGTAATATCAATCAAAGAACTTAATTCTTTTAATGCCATATCACGTTTGTCTTGCAAATCGGCCAAACCGTCATAACTTAAGGCAGTATATTTTACAATGTTGTCATTAAGTTCGTCAATTTTATCCAGCGCTGCGTTAACTTCAGCCACCACTTCAGATAATTGCATATCTGCATCACCGCGCAGTTTTTGAATTTCTTCACTCAAATAGTTTAATCTGCTTGTAAATGTGGTTGCTGCATTAAGAACCTCATATCTTGAAGCCACAGAAGAAACGTCTGTAGAAAAGCTTACAAATGCAGAGTGTAAATTTGCCACATTTGCAGAAATAGAATCATTTCCTTCAGCTGTTCCCAAAAATGTTTCAGCAGAAGAAAGGTATTGGCTTTGAGCACTCAAAGAACCCTGAGAAGAGCTTGAAAGCAAATAACTTTTAAGCAAGCTTTCAGACACGTTTCTCACTGTTGCACCAAGAGCCACACCGGCTGGATTGCCGGCCATAACCACAGATTGTGCTTGAGCACTTTTGCGAGTATATCCTTCTGTGTCCATATTAGCAATGTTAGAACCCACAATGTTTAATTGTGATTGTGCCACTTGCATACCGGTTAAAGCATTTTGTAAACTAGAGATACTCATCTTTCTTCTCCTTATAACGTTCTGTTAATTGCCAAAGCATTATAATTGTTGTTAAGCGGTGAAAAACTTCCTTTTGCACCATAAGACGTTGCATTTGAAGAGCGAGAGGTTACCTTTGCAATGCTAACAATTGAAGACATTACCAACTTAGAGGTTTCCATTCTGGTTTTTAGTAATGTTTCATTTTCTTTAAGCAAAGCATCAAGCTCCAAAGAAATTTCTCTTAGGTCTTCTTTTTGCACTTCGTTTAAATCTTTTATGCAATCTTTGTTTTGAATAAAAAATCCGGTCAAAGATCTGTAAGCTGTTACCAGCTTCATTTTTTGCGGATAAATCTGGGCAATTTTTTGCAAATCATAAGCAACCAATGCTTCATTTTCTTCTTTAAGCAGATCTTGAAAATCTTCAACAATGTCAAAGAACGCATCCAGTTTTTCCAATATAGGGTTTTTAAGCTTTTCCATGACGCACCTCACATACTTTTTGCCAGATTTTGTTGTTCTTGAATTTTGAGCATGGTATCCATCACATAATCAGCCACACCAATTCCACCGGCTTTTGCCATTGTTTTTCCGTATTGATCTAACAGCATTGAGCGATATATTTTCTCAGCATGACCACCACCAAACATTGTGTTTGTAGAAATTCCTTCAAACATTGGCTCCATCATCTTTGCCAAAAAGAAAGCTTCAAAATTTTGGGCAGCTTCTTTTGTTTTGGCATCAACTTTCAGATGTGCCTGGGCAACTGTGCTGATATGTGGATTATTTACTATCATTATATCACCTCAATGTCTGCTTGCAAAGCACCGCTAGCCTTAATAGCTTGCAAAATGCTGATTAAATCACGTGGAGAAACGCCCAAGGCATTTAATCCGTCAACCAATTCCTGCAAATTTACACCCGTATCCACCACATTAAGTCTGCTTTCATTTTCTTCGTCTATATTTATTTGTGTAATTTTTTCCACGGCAGTTTCACCCAATGTAAAAGGCAATGGTTCAGATATAATGGGAGTTTCTGTAATTTTTATTGTCAAATTTCCTTGAGCGATGGCCAGTTTATTAATTTTTACGTCTTTACCGATTACAATAATGCCAGAGCCTTCATCTACCACCACTTTTGCCATTTGGTCCGGAGTTACGTTTATTTGTTCAACAATGGTAAGCAGTTCTACCATATTATTTTTATATTGTTCAGGTATGGTCAAAACAATTGTTGCCGGATCAACAGCTTTTGCTGCAGTTGTCCCCAAAGAAGAATTTACTGCTTCAGCCACTCTTCTGGCGGTTGTAAAATCAGGGTTTCTTAAAGCGATGTTAATTGTTTCCATAGATTGCAAATCAAAATTTATTTCGTTTTCAATTATTGCACCATTAGTAATTTTTCCGGCCGTAGGCACACCTCTGGTCACAGAAGCATTTGATCCTGAAGCACTAATTCCGCCGATTGCAATTTGACCTTGTGCCACTGCATAAACTTCATTATTTGCTGCTAACAACGGAGTTGCCAACAAAGTTCCGCCTTGCAGACTTTTTGCATCACCGATTGCAGAAATCATTACATCAATTTTTGAGCCTTGTCTTGCAAAAGCGGGTAAAGAAGCGGTAACCATTACGGTTGCTATGTTTTTTGCTTTAAGCTGACCTTCTCTTGCATTAATTCCCATTTTATCCAACATGGAAATTAAGCTTTCCTTTGTAAAATCAATAGATTTAATGTTGTCGCCGGTTCCGTTCAAACCAACCACCAAACCATATCCTATCAACATGTTTTCTCTAACGCCTTCAAAATCGGCAATATCTTTAATTCTTGAAGTTGCCAAAGCATCAGAGCACACCACAGACAGGCCAAAAATCAATAAAAACAATGATTTTACACGAAAATTTTGCATTTTTTAATCCTTAAACAAATTAACTTATAAGATTATATGCAAATTTCGTGCCAATTTTAATTAAAATATTTAAATGTTTTGAGTGTTGCAAATTATTGCGCCACCTAACAATAAGTCATCGTCATAAAATACAATTGATTGACCTTTTGTTAGAGCGCTTTGAGGTGTTTCAAAAGTTACATCTATTTTGTTATTGTCTAACACGGTAATTACAACATTTTGAGGTTCTTGAGAAGATCTTATTTTTGCCTGAGCTTCAAAAGTTCCTGTTTTTGGTGTGCAAGAAACCCAATTTAGCATATCTGCCTGCAAATTATTTTTAAAACCTTCTTCTTTAAATCCCAAGACCACCTCGTTTGTTTGTGGTATAATATCAATAACATACAAAGGTTTTTCTGCGCTAACCCCCATTCCTCGGCGTTGTCCGATTGTAAAATTCCAAATTCCGTTGTGTTGCCCCAAAATTTTTCCTTCAGTATTTACAAAATTTCCGGTTTTTTCTTCAGCTTTTATAATGTCATTTACATTGCCGGAATAAAAATCTTGACTGTCCGGTTTGTTGTGAACTGGTAGTTTTGCTTCTTTTGCAATTTGCCTTATTTGCTCTTTGGAGTATTCTCCGAGAGGTAACATTATTTTTGAAAGCTGTTCTTGTGTAAGTCTATATAAAAAGTAAGATTGGTCTTTTTTATGTTCTTTTGCTTTTAAAACCTGATATCTTTGCAAAAATTCATCAAATTTAAGGTTAGCATAATGACCTGTTGCAAATTTATCAAAAATTAAACCGTTTCGCTCAGCGGTTTTTGGTAAAACATCAAATTTTATGAGGCTGTTACACCAAATACAAGGGTTAGGGGTTCTTCCGTTGATATATTCTTGCTTAAAATTTTCCAACACCACTTTTTTATACTCTTGGCTGCAATCAAAAACATAATAGGGAATATCCAGCATTTCACAAATGTTTTTTGCAGCTTTAATATCATCTTCTTCATGCGGACCAAAGCAAGAGGCTTTTGTAATGTTTGGGTTAAATTTTACATCTTTGCCCCAAATGGTCATTGTTGCACCAATAACTTCGTGTCCGGCTTGTTTTAACAGCCAGGCAGCCACGGCAGAGTCAACACCTCCGGAAAGTCCCAAGAGTATTTTCATGTTTTACCTCAAGTTTTTCAACACTATAAAATAAAATTTATTAATAAGAAAGAGTTTTTTTAATAATCTTTGCAATTAAAAAAGAATGTGATATATTCCGTGAGCAAGGAGAAAAAAATGGAAGAAAGATTTATAAATTTGGAGCATAGTTTAATGTTTCAACAAAGAATGTTGGACGATTTAAATGAAGTTGTTATATCTCAAGGCAAACAAATAGATGCCTTAAAAAAACAGGTTAAGTTTTTAGAAGAAAAAATTTCTGCAGAAACTGTTAAACCTTTATCTGAAGAAACTCCTCCACCTCATTATTAAAAGGACATTTTATGAAAAAGACAGAGCTTCTGGCACCGGCCGGAGACATAGAAGCAGGATATGCTGCCTTATACTACGGAGCAGATGCCGTATATTTGGGGTTAGAAAAATTTTCTGCCAGAGCCACAGCTACAAATTTTTCTCCGGAACAGTTAGATGAATTTTGTGCATATGCTCATTCTTTGGGTAAAAAGGTATATGTAACCATTAATACGGTTGTTAAAGAAGAAGAACTTCAAAGTTTGCTGGAAACACTTGATATTTGCACATATTGTAGGGTAGATGCCATTATTTTGCAAGACTTGGGAGTTGCCGGAATCATCAAAAAATCATATCCCAATTTGGCATTACATGCTTCAACACAAATGGCTGTACACAACAAAGAGGGGGCATTAAAATTAAAAGAGCTTGGATTTGAAAGAGTGGTGTTGGCCAGAGAACTAACATTTGAGCAAATAGCTCAAATTGGCAGCATAAAAGACTTGGAACTTGAAGTGTTTATCCATGGTGCTTTATGTTATTCATACAGCGGGTTATGCATGTTTTCTTCGCTTACTTCAGCCAAAAGTGCCAACAGAGGAAAATGCTTATATCCATGCAGAGATATTTTTTCCGACGGCAACAAAACAGGGCACTTTTTTTCAATGAAAGATTTGGCATTACAAGAAGATATTTTAAAATTAAACGTTGCTTCATTAAAAATAGAAGGGAGAAAAAAATCTGCTTTATATGTAGCTGCTGTTACAGATTATTATCGCCAAATTTTAGATGGCAAAAAACCATCTGCCATTAAAGAAGAAAACATAAAACAAATTTTTTCGCGTCCTTGGACCAAACTCCACACCAAAGGGCATGCCAAAAATGTAACAGACATAAACTTTGTTGGCCATAGAGGTCTAAAGATTGGTAAAATTCAAGAGTTTTCCAAAAATATGATAACCTTTATCACCAATCATCAGATTGCAAAATATGACGGAATTCAAATAGATATTACCGGTAGAGCCAAGCCTTTTGGTTTTTCATTAGAAGATTTTACGGTTAACGGCAAAAGAAATTTTTCGGCAAAACCCGGAGATAAAATTTGTTTCAAAATTCCCGGCACACTACCGACCTTAAAAGTTGGACAAGACATATATTTGGCATCATCATCAAAGGTAAAAGGGGCATATGATTATGTCAAACCAAAACCGGCAGAATATAAAAACAGAAGCAAAATAGATGTTTGTGTTCAAATTAGCAGTAACTCCATAACCGCAACAGCTCAAGGCAAAACCATAAGGAAAGAAGGTTTTTTTGAAGTTGCTAAAAATTTAGAAAAAAATCATGCAACCATTATAGATACATTTAACAAAGTCGGTCAGGTTAACTTTGAACCGAAGCTTACAATTAAAAATCCCGATAATTTATTTATTCCTGTTTCTGTTTTAAATGAACTCAGAAGAAGTTTATATCAAGAGATTCAAATAGAAAGATATAAAGGCTCATTACCGCCGGTTGATGTAAAACAGGCTGTCAAACAGGTAAAATGGGCAGTAAAAACTGATAGAAATATGCATATTGATTTATCAAAAATTGATGAACTTATTGTTGAAATATCTACGGATTTTGATTGTTCCTGGTTCAATAAATATCCTCAGGAAAAGGTCCGCATTGCATTGCCTGCCATATGTTTAGACACATCAGAATATAAGAATATAATTAATTTTTTATGGTCAAAAGGTTATCATAAATGGGAAGTTTCCAACCTTTGGGGCATATCTGTTTTACCGGATGAAGCGCAAATAAGTTTTGGTTCAGACATATATATCTTAAATTCGCAAGCTTCATCAATGGCTCAAAAACTTGGTGCGCAAAGAATATGTTATTCTGTTGAAGACAATAAAGAAAACATGACTTTACTTGGTAAAAATAGTGCGATTAGCACCATGTTTAAGGTTTTTTGTAAACCCAGAGTATTTATCAGTACCAACTGTTTGCGTAAAAATTCATGTGCCGAATGTGATAAAAAAGAACAACAATGGACTGTTAGCAACAAGCAAGGCGGATATGACGTTGTTTCAAAAAATTGTCAGACAAGCGTATATATGCAAATTCCGTTGTGTTTTGGTAAAGAATGGTCAGAAGTCAAAGCCGACTGGAACTGTATAGATTTTTGCGGTTGCACATATAACAATGGTCAAAAAGAGCAAATCATCAAGCAAATACAAAGCGGACAAGACACAGATATTTGTCAAAAAGCCAATTTTTACCGACAAATTTAACCATTTGATTATATACAAAAATATATCTAAATAAAGTTTTTTTCCTCCTTATATAAATTTCACATCAAAGGAGGTAAAAATGATTTCACCCATAGGACCAGTAATTTACGGTTTGCCGGTTATTCCTGTTATTTCGTCCGGCACAAAAAGTTCTGACAACAGTTTATATTCCGTTTATCAATCCCAAAATTTTGTCAGCAATCAAAAGGCTTTGTTGGCGCTTTGGTTATTGGCACAAAAAGACAAAGAAGAAGAGCTTACAGATATTCAAAAGTTGGCTCTTGCCAACTTAATGTTTCAAATTTTTAATAATTTAGAAATCGGCAACCAAACAACAGGCGGCAGCCTGTCTTCTCTTCTTAATAATTTGGTTATATATCCCAGTTATTATACTTCAAGTGGGAATGGTGCAAATTTGAGTGTCAGTGGCAGTGTTGTAAATACCAGCGTTTAAAAATTTTAAGCCCGACAGTTGTCGGGCTGTTTTGTTAGTTAAAAAGAAGTTCAAATACCTCTTCATAATTCAGGGGTGTAGGCATTTTAGGCCCCTCCCATGTCCATAGATCTTTTGCATTTTCTGCATAAGAGCTATAAATAGTAGAGCAAACTCTGCCTCCGTATTTACTCTGAAGAAGTTTGGCATACTCCAGTGTTCCTACAAAGTAATGGCCGTCCATGGATAATAGGTTGAAATCTACGCCTACTCGTACACTCATTGAGTATACCAACTCAGTCATGACGCAACCATTGTCATACAGTCTGAAAAATACATCTCCACACTGTTTAACATATCCGCTTTGCGGACATCCTCTCCTAAGCTCTTGTTTTACTTCTCGGAGTTTTTCTCTATTCTCCATTTGTTTTATGCCCGTTTATATCCCATTGGGCTTCGGTTTTATTTTTTAATTTATTAATTATTTTTTTTCATCTAAGACAATACAATAAGATACAGAGTATGTCAATAAAATGTTTAGACAAAATAAACAAAAAAATTGACTCTTCTAAAAAATATGGCTACAATATCGCCAAAATATACAATTTTGTTTAATTTTAATCTACGATTACTATGGGAAAAAAAGAAAATTCACTGGTTTCATTACCGGAATGGGACTTGTCATTTGCCTTTTACCAAGGGTTTGAAGACCCTCAAATTGAGGTAGAAAGACAATGGTTGAGCAGAGCGGCCAAAGAGCTGGAACTTTACCGTGGCACAATTGGGGCCTTAAGACCTCATCAACTCAGCGCCATGCTCAAGAAGTATGAGCAGTTTATTGAGATAAGCAGCAAACTTTCTTATTATGCATATCTTTATTCTGATACGCACAAAACAGATGAGAAAGTATCGCAGTTCAAAGCAAAAATCAACGAGGAGATATCATCTGTGTTTGAAACGGTTCGTTTCATTCACTTTGAGCTCAACGGATTGCCTCAAGACAAAAAGATGGAGTTTCTTAACCATCCCAAGCTCTACCGTTGGATACCTTGGTTGCAGAGCCTGTTTGCAGGATACTGGTCGCTTAACGAAACTGCAGCATTTATCATTGATAAAAAATCATTGGTATCTTCATCATACAGCAGGTTGTATGATGAAACGTGCACCGCTTTAAGGTTCAAATACAATGGTAAAACCTACAATGAGCCCGAAATCAAGGCAAAGTTGTCAAGCTCTTCAGCCGCCGAACGACGTTCCGTCATGGCAGAAGTAAACCGTGTATACAAAAGCCAGGCTCATATCATCACGTTTTGTTACAACATGATCATGAAAGACAAGCAAGTTGATGATGAGTTACATGGCATAAGAGAAGCGGTTATGTCCAGCTTGTATTCCAATGGCATCACCAAAGAAGACTTGCTGGCAATGGTAAATGCAGTTGTGGATTCATATATCCCGATTTCGCATCGCTTTTATAAGCTTCTTGCCAAGCTTATGAAGGTAGACCAAATTGGCTATGAAGACAGATGCTTTAACCCTGTGGAGGTAAACAAAAAGAAAATCACATGGGAAGAGTGCGTTGAACAGGTATTGTCGGCGTATGTTCAATTTTCACCGGAGTATGCTGCTTATGCAGAGGAAATTGTCAAAAGCAACATAATTGATGTTGCTCCTCGCAAGGGTAAAGTAAGCGGAGCATATTGTATCAGGGGCCATGTTCCTTACATTTTGCTAAACTTTACAGGTTCTCCCGGAGATGCCAACACCTTTGCTCATGAGCTTGGTCATGGAGTTCACCATTTGCTGTCGGCAAAAGTCGGAGAGCTGAATGACACAACTCCTACCGCTTTGGCAGAAGTTGCTTCTGAGTTTGCTGAAAATTTGCTTTTCAGACAACAATTAGCAAATGCAAGTAGCGATCGTGAAAAATTATCATTGTTGGTTGCACGTGTGCAAGTCATGATTAATTCAATTCACCGCCAGGTTTCTTTCTTCAAATTTGAAGAGAGAACCCACAAAGAGCGCAAAAAAGGTGAGCTTTCAACGGCCAGATTAAACCAAATCTGGGCAGAAGAAGTTTCTCGCTATTTGGGTTTTGATATTGGTGAAAATGCAGAGTATGGTTGGATGGATATCCCCCATATCTTTGATCGTCCCTACTATGTATATTCATACGCTTTCGCCGGATTGGTGGTTAACAATCTGATCAAGGCATATGAAAATTGGGATGCAAATCACGAATTTCAAGTTCAAGAGCGCTTTGATGAGCTCTATCTTGACATGCTGTCAAGTACCGGTGTTGAAGACTACAAGAGTTTGCTTGAGCCTTTTGGCATTGAAGCAAACGATCCTGATTTTTGGACTAACGGACTTTCCGTCATTACAGAGTATATTGACGAGATTGAAAGATTGGCCGAAAGTGAAGGTCTGCTGTAAAAAAAAGCGGGGAATTTCCCCGCTTTTTTTATTTGCCATAAAATGAAGTTTGGTGTTATTAATAACTAGACAAAAGTATAAACAAATGGTATAATAAAAACACAAAACTTATTAAGGAATATGCTATGGAACACATTTTTCTGATTGATGACTCTGAAGATACTGGCTATCGCAAACATGTTTTAGAAGCTTTGTCAGAATTTTTGGATTTGTTTCCTGAGCATAAAAATGAATTTAAGTTTCATATTCGTATAAAGGATAAATTTTTTGAAATTCCTGCAAATGAAATAACAAAAGATAATCCCACACTAACAGAAATTAAGTATTCTGATTATGAAAAAACAACCATGTTGTCAAGAACAGAGGGAGAAGACTGCTGGTCTGTTAATGACTGGATGGCCGGCAATGCTCAAAATAAATCTTACTTTCATTATGTTTATCCCACAAGAAATACAATAGATAGAGAAGCCGTTAGGGGAAGCTCAGTTACATTGGGTGATATTGAAGGAATGGGTGTTTCTGAAAATGTTTCAGACAAATATAAAAAAACATCTTATGTAACAGTGCGAGCAAATATGCCTCCCAACAGATTTAAAAGCATTCTTAAACATGAATTGGGACATGCTTTTAATGCAACACATGAAGGCAGAGCTAATACGAAAGTTTATACAGATACAGGAAATCATTGTACAAATGAAGGATGTTTAATGGAAGATGGCAGAGTACGTGAGGCTAACGAAGATAGACAACCCGAGTTTTGCGAGGACTGTATAAACGCAATGCAACAATATATGAAATATATTTTTGAAGAAAATACCAATCCGAATTCAAACGCAATTACAGTTCACGACAGTGAAGAAGATTTACCTCAAAATCAAGAACCTGATGATACCTATAAGCTTTCATGGATTGCTTTTGTACGAAGACTTGGAATTGATTACCATGATAATACTTGTGTAACAATAGATGAAGAATCAGACAATTTTTCAGCCAAAATTAAGAGACCGAACGGAGAAACAATATCCATTGTTGCTTCTTCTTCCACAAACGTTGTGTTGTCATCAAAAAAACCGGATGGAACACCGCAAGTTCCTGATCAGAAAGTTTTTGATAACTTGGTTAGCAAGGCTTATAGAGATAATAAAGAAATCAATTTTGGTGAAATAAAATCTCCGGAATTTAAAGCCAGATTAATGTTAGCGTGCTTAAACAAAGGTATAAAGATGCAAAATTGTCCGGATGTTCAAGAAGTTTTATCATCTCTTGATGATAACAATCCTACAAAAGCATCTTTAATAAGTATAACAAACAGAGTAACACAACAACCAAATGACAATACAGTCCAAAGGCCTGTAAATCCTATCCAAAATGCAAATGATTGTTCTCGCTAATAACAATAAAATGTTGAGCATCAATCTTTATACAATAACTTAGCGCGAATTTGTTTTCTTTTTGATTTTATTGGGATAAGTTTGCATATTAGTTTTATAAAAGTAATTTTTGCACTTTTGAGCATAGGAATATTTAAACGATACTTTTTAAATATCTTTCCGCAGACTTTAGTGTTACCTTTTGTAAAGCCTGTTGTTTCTTCCAATTTCTTTGCAAACAAACTGATTTTTGTGCAGTTTTTATTTATATAATCAATTTGCATATTTTTATTTAATAATTCATCGCAGTGTTCAATAATTAAAAGATCTACATTTTTGTTAAATTTTTTGTTCAGTTTGTCTGAAGCCTCCTTAATTTGCTCAATTGATGTGCTATAATCCAAACTAAACCATATCAAAAGCACTTTTTGTTTTTGTTTGATGTTATTATAAAATCTGTTTATTCGGCGCTGATATTTTGTAAGTACTTCGTCATAAGTTTGTTCAATAGGCAGATTTAGAGCAAAATCATGAGGAAAAACACAACCTAATTTTTTGTTTTTATAAACTTCACATTTAAGATCATCTGTTTTAATTTCGGGAGTAATTTTTATCATATCGCTTAATTTTAAATAATCTTTAAAATCAAGTCAATTCTGTTTTCAAAGCTCATTTCCGAAACCCAATCAAACGGACCGGAGGTTGTTCTTAATGCATATTTATTCAAATATAAAGCGCAGGCGCAGTTAGAGCCTAAGGAGTATATAATATCATATTTATGTTTGTTTATCATTTGTATTAATTCCTCATTGTTGTGTTATATGAAAAAAAATAAGGAGTTACATTAAAAAGCAACCCCTTTATAAATTGGTGAGGGGTATCTTGCAAGGCGCGAGCTATTTTTGTTGATTTTAATTTAAGACACCGATGCCATGAATTGTTTTTATGATTTACTTTTTTGTTCCTTATTAAAATCAACCTTAAGCTTAGACCAAACATGAATATCTGTAAATCTTTTGTGCATTTTGTCCCACTTGCATGAACGCAACATTCCTTCTAAATAATAACCACAGCGTTTTGGTACATTATCAGATCGTTTATTTTGTACATCAGTTCTAATCATGATACGATTAAGACCCTTCTTAAAAGCAGTGGTTTCTAGAGCTCTTACAGCTTCTGTTATGTAGCCATAACCAACCGCATCATCGCTAAGCCAATAACCAATTTCAGCAGATTTATGCTTTTCATTATAATCCATTAAATCAATAACCCCGAGAAGAGTTTGAGTTTTTTTATCTCTTATCAGGTAAGCATACCCTTCACCAGTTTCCCAACTTTTTTGTGCCCCATTAACCAACCAGCCATATCTGTCTTCTGGGCGTTTTGTGCCATCTACCCAAGACAACCATTCACGTAATGTCTTGCGTGATAGTTCGACCTTATCAAAAATCTCTTCTGCTAATTTAAATGTTGGAAAAACGGGTCGTTCCAAAATGATCCGTTCTGATTTAATTTTTTCAGGCATTTTTAACATATGTTCTCCTTGGTCTATTTTTGGTACTGTACAAAATTATTCCATTTAGTCAACCAAAAAGTTCGAATGTTTCAGAAGCTATCAAAAAACGCTAAAAATGTGAAATGCAATAAAATCAAGCATTTTAAAGCATATGAGTTCGATTGCCCACGAAAATTGATGCTGTTTGTGTGAAGTCCAATCGAACCAGCTTAAATGATTGAAAATAAAAGAAACATCTCTTAGCTTTGCGAGGATTTATCCGAAGCAAAGGGTAGTTGTTCGCGTAAGTAGGAAGATAAAATCTTCCGTAGCGACGCAAAAAGTCGCCTTTTCAGACGACTTGTTCAAATTGGTGAGCCCGGCGGGATTGGGTACTCCCGCTCAAAATTTTGCGGGTCCTCCTCACGTCGTAAGGTTCAAACTTCGTATTTCGCTAAGCGATTTGCTAAGCTCAACACTCGTTCTCACCAACTATCCGCTCCGAACCGGTGGGTTCTCTCCGAGCCGAGCAAACAACAAAAAAAACCACCTTTTCAGGTGGTTATTTAATTGGTGAGCCCGGCGGGATTGGCTTCGCCTCACTTCGCTCATAAGCTATAAGCTTACCGGCGTTCTTTCGCCCGCCTTTCGCTTGTAGTCAAACCCACTTGCGTGGGTTCAAATCCCCAGACTTCGTCTTTAAACCAAAAAAAACTCCCGCAACGGGGAGTGTTTTTTTGTTTGTGATAATAAATCAAATAAAATCTGAAACTCAGATTTTCTGATACAAAAAAACCCTTAAGATGTGTTACCACAAACTTAAGGGTTTCTTTTACTCATATCGTTGGCTTTATTAAAGCTTACGATATACCCACTTTACTGCAATGAAGGTCGCCGCTACCATTACGTACAATAGGTAACCCCAGATAGGAGCTGCGGTTACCAGAAACAGGAAGCGTCTCAAGTTCCCATGGCGATGGCGACCGTACCTAATTACGTTATACCAGTAGGCGGTGTAACTAAATATTCCAGCTTCTCGATCTTGTTGATCAAGCTTTACTTTTTTGGTAAATCTTGTGGGTCTCAACCGTATAAATGCGTACCTGAGCACGTATATTACCCACAAAATACTCAATACAATAATTGCTGTCATCATTTGTTTTGTGCCCTGTTATATCCCATCGGGCATCGGTTTTTAATAATTTATTAATTACTCTTTTATGTAACCAATATATCACAAAATTAAAACAAAGTCAAACATTGTTGGTGTAAAAACATTTTTAATCATAGACACTTTGAGCAGAACATAATAAATTGTTAAAAAAGAAAATTATCTATTGGGCATCTACTTAAATGGTACCGTCCGGTACTGGCTTGGAAAGTTTACTAAAATTTTCCGAATTGAAAAAAGCAACTCTTATTTTACAAAACAAGAGTTGCTTTTTGTTTAAAAATATATTTTTCCTTGTCTTTAAACCAAAAAAACTCCCGCAACGGGGAGTGTTTTTTGTTTATTGGTGAGCCCGGCGGGATTCGAACCCACGACCCTTTGATTAAAAGTCAAATGCTCTACCGACTGAGCTACGAGCCCTCAACAATTGAAAACATACATATAAGATTATTTTTAATACGTCAACCAAAAATATAACTTTTTTTTATTTTTTTTAAAATTGTATTGTATTTGTTAATAATTTGATGTTAATATAAGCTAAATTTTATAAAAATTAGAGGAAAATTATGCAAAATAATGATCAAATGTGTGAAATTGTAAAAAATGCACTTGGAGAAATTCTTATTATTATCGGCAAAAAAGCCGGCGGACCGGAAAATCCGCGTTTTATCTTTGACGGATCAGATGAAGCTTTGTTCTATCGCTCAAAAGACAGCTCTGTTCATTTGATGGACATATCTCCTGAAGCCGCAAACGCCATTAAAGACGTAAATGAGATATTGATTGTAGAATTAGACGATAATGAAGAAGTGGCAAGAGAGTATATGGTTCCATTGCGACTCGTTAGCGATATTAAGAATTTGCTCAAAAAAGTTATTGTTGCATAAAAAAGGTGTCATTTGTGGAACTGTATTAATTTACTGGTTGTAGATTCTACCAATGATTATATAAAATCTTTGCCTGCCGATTCTGTTGTTGTGGCCAAAATGCAAACAAAATCCAGGGGAAGACTTGGCAGAACATGGATCAGCATGGAAGGAAATCTGTTTTGTTCCTTAAAAATGCAAGCTTCAATATCAGATGCTCCAAAAATTTCTTTGCTTACCTCTTTAGCTGTTTTGAACACTATAAAGCAAATTTCTTCTGGCACAAATGTCAGGTTAAAATGGCCAAATGATGTTTTAATAGATGGTCAAAAAGTTGCCGGCATTTTAATAGAAAGATTTGAAGACTCATTTATTATCGGAGTTGGAGTAAACATATCTGACAGTCCGGACGTAACAGACCACTTTAGTGCCACAGATTTGGCAAAACATGGCATAAAAACCAATGCTACAGAATTTTTATCTCTGTTTTTGCAAAAATTTGACGGCTTAAAAACATACGACTTTGAAAAAATTAAACAATTATGGCTGGAAAATGCTTACGGCTTAAATACCGAAATAAGCATAAAAACAGCAGATAATTTATATGAAGGAACATTTATCTCTATTGGCAAAAATGCAGAACTTTTATTGCAAACAAATAACAAAATACAAGCATTTTATGCCGGAGATGTATTTTTTAATAAGGGTAAATAATGAATAAATTTGATAAAGAAGGATTATATTTTTTGCCCCTTGGCGGAGCAGATGAAATTGGCATAAATTTATATGTATATGCCTGTAATAACAAATTAATTATTGTAGACAGCGGATATGGTTTTTTAAATGATTACCCCGGTCTTGACTTATCTTTGGCAGATCCGTCATTTTTAGAAGAATATGCCGATGACGTAGAAGCAATGTTCATTACCCATGCTCATGAAGACCATTTTGGAGCGGTTGGTTATGTTTGGCAAAAGGTAAAATGCCCAATCTATGCCACAGATTTTTGTCTGGAACTGATTAAGCAAAGACTAAAAGAACATGGCTTAAAAGATGAGGTGTCATTAAATTCTGTAAAAGACAAACAAAGAATAAACCTAAAAAACTTTTCAGTGGAATATGTTTCAATGGTTCATTCTGTGCCTGAAACATGTGCTTTAATTATCAGAACCAAATATGCCAATGTTGTTCACGCCACAGATTGGCGTTTTGATGACAACGAAGATATTCTTTTGCACACAAATTATACTGCTCTTGAAAACATTGCTAAAGAAGGTGTTTCCATGTTTGTATGCGATTCAACCAATGTTATGAACAACAACAAAGAGGTTTCAGAACTTGTTATCAGAAAGTCTTTAGAAAGCCTGATTCCGCAGTTTGAAAATGGTTTGGTTGCCACATGTTTTGCTTCTAACTTATATCGTTTAGAAAGTCTTATTTTGGCAGCAGATAAGGCAGGCAGAACACCTGTCTTGGTTGGCAGAAGTTTGTTATATAACATGAAATCTGCAAAAAAATGCGGATATTTTACAGACCTGCCTAAGTATTATGATGATAAACAGGCAAGTGATATTCCATCTGAAAAAGCGCTTTATATTTGTACCGGTTCACAAGGTAATGAACGTTCTGCTCTGATGAATATTCTTAAAGGTGTAAATAAAAACATTAAGTTAAAATCCGGAGATAGCATCATTTTTTCTTCAAAGATAATTCCCGGAAATGAAGATAAAATTGAGCAAATGCAAGAAGAATTTTATAATCAGGGGATTGATGTAATTACTCAAAACGACGCTCTGGTTCATACGTCCGGTCATCCGGGCAAAGAAGATTTAGAAAAAATGTATAAGCTTTTAAAACCGCAAATCGTAATTCCGGTTCATGGTGATAAACGTTTTATCAGAGAACATCAAAAATTTGCTCTTTCACAAGGTATTAAAACGGTTGGAGTTGTCCATAACGGAGATGTAATGTTAATCAGAGGCGGACAAATTCAAAACGTTGGTCAAGTGCAAACAGATGTGTTGGCAGTAGATTATAAAGTTTTAACCCCTATAAATTCTGAACTCATGCAAGACAGGCTTGATGTTGCAACCAACGGTTCAATTTTTATCAGTGCCGTGTTTGATGAAGCTTGGCAACTTAAGGGATTGAAGCTTTCTTCCAGAGACATATGGCAAAAGAAAGAATTTGAACCTCTTAGAGATGAAATAGAAAAAGAAGTTTCAAAATCTGTAATTGAGAAATTAGAAAGCTTAAAATATGAAGAAAAAAAGGTTTTGGATTTTATCAGAAACGAGGTCAAAAAACATATAAAGGAAGCCACCGGCAGAGATCCTGTTACATATATTCACTTTTATAAACTCTAATCAGGCCTTAAAGGTTTTGGCGCTTTCATCTTTTTCAAACAGATAGAGCAAATTTTTCAAATTTTTTGCTCTTTCTGATGTAAAAGAGGTATCGGTCTGTAAAATAAATTTTGCATCATTTGTGGCGGTTATAAGCAAATTTTTATGCATGGATAGGTCTGCAATTTTAAAATTTTGCCAACCGCTTTGCTTTGTTCCCAGCAATTCACCGCCACCTCTTAATTGCAAATCTTTTTCTGCAATTTCAAAACCGTTTTCTGTTTCTTTCATAATTGCAAGACGTTCTTTTGCTTCTGCAGAGCAGGGGGTGTTATATAAAAGCAAACAAGTTCCTTGTTTGATTCCTCTTTTTACTCTGCCTCTAAGCTGATGCAATTGCGCCAACCCAAAGCGTTGGGCATGTTCAACAATCATGATTGTGGCATTTTTAACGTTAACCCCCACTTCAATTACGGTTGTTGCTACCAAAACAGCAAATTTTTTAGCCTGAAAATCTTGCATTATCTGATTTTTTTCAGCTTCTTTCATTTTTCCATGAATAAGCCCCACATTTGTTCCAAAAGTTTTTTGCAACATTTCAAAACGTTGCTGTGCTGCAGCCAGATCTGTTTTTTCACTTTCTTCTACTAACGGGCAAACCCAATAAGCTTGCGCACCATCACTTACTTTTTCTTTCAAAGCAGCAATCACATCATTAAGTTTATCGCAATTCATAACCTTTGTAATGACCGGCAACCTTCCTTTTGGCATTTGCATAATTTGTGATGATTGCATGTCGCCATATGCGGTTAACATTAAAGTTCTGGGAATTGGTGTTGCGGTCATAACCAACACATCAGCTTTTTTTGCTTTATTAGACAGACTAAGCCTTTGATGCACACCAAACCGGTGTTGTTCATCAATTACAATCAGTCCCAAGTTTTCAAAAGCCACATTTTCCTGAAAAAGGGCATGTGTTCCAACGATGATATTAATTTTGCCTTTTGCCAAATTCTCATAAATCAGTTTTTTGTTTTTTGTTTTTCCGGTAAGCAGTTCCAGATTAAGGTTAAGTTCTTCACACATAGGCAACAATGTTTCAAAATGCTGAGATGCCAAAATTTCTGTCGGGGCCATTATACAGGCCTGAAAACCGCACTCAACGGCATTTAACATGGCAAGAAAAGCCACAATAGTTTTTCCGCTGCCAACATCTCCTTGAAGCAGACGCATCATCTTATAATTTTGGGCCTGATCAAAATAAATTTCATTCAGAACCTGTTGTTGGTCATTTGTAAGTTCAAAATCCAACATATTCAGCACTTTTTGACGCAACATATTGTTCCCGCAAATTTTTAATGCGTCTTTTTGTTTTTGCCTTTGTCTAAGCATTGCCAAAGCCAGTTGGTTGGCCAACAATTCATCATAGGCAAGTCTGGTTCTTGCTGCGTTTTTTTGAGATAAGTCTTCTATACTTTGCGGATTATGAATTTGTATCAAAGCTTGATTAAAAGAAGGAAGAATGTTGTTCTTTAGAAAATGTTCATCAAGCCATTCGTCCAACTTTGGGGTCAAAGCCAAAGCCTGTTTAATAAATTTTTGCATCATCTTATTGCTGATTCCGGCGGTCAGTCCGTAAACCGGTTCTGTTTGCGGAATTTGAGTTATGTCGCTTGTAATATAATCAGGATGATTAATTTGCCATTGATTATTAAATTTTTCAATTTTTCCGCTTACAAATTTTTCTGCGTCTATTGGCAAATTTTTTGCAATAGTGTTTGGATAAGCATTAAAAAAGTTTAAGACAATATCAAAAGTGCCGTCAGAACATATTACCTTATAAGGCTTTGATTTTTGTTTATTAGGTTCATGTTTTATTATTTTTATTTTCAGAGTAATTATATCGCCTGGTCTGGCATACATTAAATTTGGAACAAATTTTCTGCAAATAATTGAATGAGGCATTTGCCACAGCAAATCAACCACCTTAAAAATATCTAATTTGGACAACAATTTGGCTGTTTTTGTGCCAATGCCGTCCAAATTTTCTATCGGAGCAAATAAATTATATAAAATCTGCGGTCTCATATTTTCCTCAATAAGCATTATAAATATATTTTTAGAAAACAAAAGAAAAATGTTATTGCAAAAAAACACAATAGGTATAATCTGCAAAATAATGAAAAAAGAAGATATAAAAGATGCCACGTTTTCATCAATAACAGGGGGATATGATTCCTTTTTGTTACGTGATATTTATGCTCAAAACAACCAAAAAATCTTATACATAACCTCATCAGGGGTTCAACTTCAAAGGGCAGTAAACGTTTTGCAATATCTTGAGCCTGAGGCAGAGGTTTTGGCTTTTCCGGCATGGGATACAGTCCCTTATGACAGAGCATCTCCAAATTCTCAGATTATTTCGCAAAGATTAAAAACATTATCATCTGTTTTGCAAAATAAGGGCAAACAAATTATAGTTGCCTCTGTTTCATCTGTAATGCAAAAAGTTGTTCCTCAGAGTGTGTTTGATCAAAGCAATATGCAAATAAAAGTGGGGCAAACATTAAATGTGGGTTTATTTACAGATTTTGTTATATCAAACGGCTACCAAAGGGTAGAGCAGGTCTTAGAACCGGGAGAATTTGCTTTAAGAGGAGATATTATAGACATTTTTCCAACCGGAACCGAGCAACCACTCAGAATAGATCTTTTTTCTGAAGAAGTAGAAAGAATAAGAACTTTTGACGTTATCAGCCAAAGAACAACCGGCCAGTTAGATGAATATACCATAGGCATTGCATCAGAGGTAATGCTCACTCCTGCATCAGTTAAAACTTTTAGAGAAAAATACAGGGCATTATCCGGTTCAGATTTTCAAAATACAGAAATTTATGAAGCCGTCTCTCAAGGACAAAATTATTCTGGTATAGAAAACTGGTTACCTCTTTTTTACGAACAAGACCTTCCCACAATTTTTGATTATTTGCCCGATGCCATAATCGTTATTGGCACTTCTGTTGAATCGGCAGTTACTTCCAAACAGGAAAGCATAAAAGATTACTATCAGGCAAGATTGGATGGACTTCAAATTAAGTCGGCCACAGACACAGACAGATATTATCCGGTGCCCGTAGAAAGCATGTATTTGAGTAAAGATGAGATTTTTAATATCTTTAAACAACGACATTGCACATATTTTTCTGCTTTAACTTTACCAATATCTGATAAAGTAATTTCCACAGATGTTATTCCTCCTCGCAATTTTTTACAATCCGGAGGCATAAAAGAACTTAATGAATATCTTAACGCCAATGGCAAATTAAAAAGAATAATTGCATGTTACAGTCCGGGTTCACAAGAAAGAATTTCACAAATTTTAAACAGGACAGACACTGTCATAACCAACAATTGGCAAGATTCATATTCATACGCTGCACATAAGAAAATTGCCATATGTAACATGGAACTTGATGAAGGTTTTAAGACCAAAGATTTGTGCGTAATAAGCGAGCAGGAGATTTTGGGAGCAAGACAGCACCGCAAAATAAAAAAAGTGACATCAAAAGATTTTATTTCAGACATATCAGGTTTAAATATCGGCGAACTTATCGTGCACATAGAACACGGAACAGGGCGTTTTTTGGGATTAGAGAGTTTATCTGCCGGCGGGATTATGCATGACTGTTTAAAACTTGAATATGCCGGCTCTGCCAAACTATATGTTCCGGTAGAAAATATAGAAGTTTTAAGCAGATATGGTTTTGATGATGAAAACATTGTTTTAGATACCATTGGCGGAGCTTCATGGTCTCTCAAAAAAGACAAAGTAAAATCAAAAATCAAAGACATTGCAGAACAGCTTATCAAACTTGCGGCCCAAAGACAGCTTAAATCTGCAGATGTTTATACGGCATCAGTTGAAAAATATGACCAATTTTGTTCAGGTTTCGGTTTTGCAGAAACCCAAGACCAATTAAATGCCATAGCCGATGTAAGTAACGACCTTAAGGCCGGCATTCCCATGGACAGACTTGTTTGCGGAGACGTTGGTTTTGGCAAAACAGAAGTTGCTTTAAGAGCTGCTTTTGAGGTTGCATCAAGCGGAGCCCAAGTTGCAGTTGTTGTTCCCACCACATTACTTGCCCGCCAACATTACCAAAATTTTAAGCAAAGATTTAAAGATTTTCCCATAAGGGTAAAGATGTTGTCACGTCTGGTTTCAGCCAAAGAGGCAAAACAAACCAAGCAAGAACTAAAAGACGGTGCTCTTGAAATTGTCATTGGCACCCACGCATTACTTGCAAAAGACATTTCTTTTTGTAATTTGGGATTGTTGATTATTGACGAAGAGCAACATTTTGGTGTAACACACAAAGAAAAATTAAAAAGCCTAAAGGCAGATGTCCATGTTTTGACATTAACAGCCACTCCAATTCCCAGAACCTTACAATTGTCTTTAACAGGCGTAAAACAACTTAGCATCATTGCTACTCCTCCGTTAGACAGACTTGCTGTCAGAAGCTTTGTTATGCCTTTTGACAGTGTGTTGATAAAAGAGGCCATATACAGAGAAAAATTCAGAGGCGGACAAACATTTTTTGTTTGTCCACGAGTAAGCGATATTGAGCAAATAAAAAAGCAATTACAAACCATTGCACCCGATGCTAAAATTGCAGTAGCTCACGGGCAAATGCCTGTTTCTCAATTAGAAGATGTGATGACAGATTTTGCCGATGGCAAGGCAGATATTTTACTTGCAACCACCATTGTTCAGTCGGGCATAGATATGCCAAACGTAAACACCATGATAATCCACCGTGCAGATATGTTCGGATTAGCACAGTTATATCAACTAAAAGGAAGAATTGGCAGAGCCAAACGCAGAGGATATTGTTATTTTACCATACCCAAACAAAAACATTTAAAACCGATTGCACAAAAAAGATTAGAAGTTTTACAGGCTTTAGACAACCTTGGAGCAGGTTTTTCTTTGGCAAGCTATGATATGGACATCAGAGGGTGCGGCAACGTATTGGGAGACGAACAAAGCGGACACATAAAAGATGTGGGAATGTCTTTGTATCACCATATGTTAGAAGAAGAAATAAACAGACAAAAAGCCCAAACAATGGAAGAAATTAAAGAAGGCAGATCAGATTTTTCTCCGGTAATATCTGTAAGTTTATCAGTTCAAATTCCGCAGACATATATAACAGATTTTTCTGTAAGGTTAAATATGTATAAGCGCATAGCACAGCTTTCATCTGCTGAAGAAATTTTGGAGATAACCGAAGAGCTGATAGACCGTTTTGGTAAACTTCCGTCAGAAGTTCAAAATTTGCTGGATATTGTAAAAATAAAACTGATGTGCAAGTCTCTTAACATAGAGCGTGTAGATGCCGGACAAAAAGGAATTTTGGTCAAATTTAGAAACAATCAGTTTGCCAATCCTGAAAAATTGATAGAATTTATTGCAAAATCTTTTGGAAAAGTTATAATAAGACCTGATGAAACACTTTTGTTTGTAAATAATACAACAGACAATGTGTTGGAACAAATAGAAAACAAGCTTAAAAAACTGCAAGAGTTGGCCTAATGTCAGATGTATCTCTCATATATTATAACATGCTTGCCGATTTTGTAAAAGGCAATAGAATTGTGCAAGAAAACGTTGCCGTAAAAAAAATGTGGCAAAATGAAGATCTTATTTTCTGCGATTTATATTTTTATAAGACCAAAGAGTCAAAAGTATATGATTCTATGGCCATTCACGGCATGACAGATTTAAATACCGGCAAGGTGTATTCTTGCCCGCAAGAAATGTTTGACGAATATGTAAAAAGACTTGGAGAAAAGGTTCCGGAAGCAGATGCATTACAAGATAAAAAAAATGCCAATGTTTTAGATAATCTTGGACCTGATTTTCATATTATTTTATTTATTGCCAATTTAGGTGAGGGGCTCACAGAATATAAAATCAACAATATCAGCAAATATATTGTAGAAAGATATCCGGAATGCAAAAGTTTGAGCAACCAATATATTAGAAAATATCTTGTTTCTGCCAAGCCCACAGAAAAAAACTTTTATGACGCATTAAATATCATCAAAACCAAACATAAGGCACGCATATCAGACATGTTGCAAAATATCATTAAGCTTACCATGTCTGATGGCGTTTTTAAATATACAGAAAAAGTGTATATTGCAGAGATATACTACGTTTTAAGAGAATATGGAATTACTTTTTAACGTCCGCCTTCAAAATCAGGAAAGTTAAATGTTCCTTGCACTACATTTGGTTTATTTTCTGGTTTAGATGTTGGTTTTATTCCATCAACTTTTCTAGGTTTGTTCTTTCCGGTTGCATCTGCACCGGCACAAATTCCGGCCCAAGTTTTCTGAAAATGATACTTTTTAGCTGTTTTTTGCAACTCATTACCGCTTGAAAAATATGCATCTTTTATCTTACTTGCATATTGTGTTCCTCTTAGAGCAAATTCTGTTCTGGCAAATATTTCTTCTAAGTGTTTATCTTGTCTGTCACACCTTTTTGCCAATGTTTCCATAACTGCCATTCTTTGGGTAAAAGTTTCTAGATTAAGATTGTAATTTAAACCATACTGTTCCAAAGAATCTAATGTTTGCTGTAAAATTAACCGTACATAGCCTTTTGAAGGTTCAGATAATTTTAAGACATTAACATCTGCCATTTTGGTGTATATATCAGCAGAAAAAGGGATACTGCTGTTATAACACTCTTTCAGCATGTATATTTTTGTAGAATCAGACAGGTCAAATGCTAATATACTGGGCATTAATCTTTCTTCTGTTTCTTTATACAATCTTGTCAAATCTGTTTTTTCTTGTCGTCTTACAAAATCTACAGCTCTTTTAAATACCTTAAATACATTTATGGCTTGTGGTGCATTAAATTCAGTTCTGGCATTGTGCTCGTCATAATGTTTTAGAACAGTATCTTTAACATCTGCAATAACATCATAACAACTTCTGCGAATAGAAGGAACATACGGATCTTTTGCCGCTTTTCCCATTCCTATATGAACTAATGAATCATACAAGTCTTTTGGTAAAACTAAATAAGCCATAATTTTCCCTTTCCTGTTAATTTTGTCCAAGTATATCAAAAAATCTCCTGGTGGTCAATATAAAAAAACCACATCATTTTTGATGTGGTTTTTTGTAAGTTTTTAAGTTTCTACATAGCTTTTTTGAATGCTTCCAATTCTTCCGGCGTATTAATATCTGCCGGAGCATTTTTATTAAGTTTAATATCATCAACAAGCATTGTTTGAATATGAGCACCGTTTTCTAAGAAACGCAATTGTTCCAATGCTTCTCTTTTTTCCAACACACCAACATCCATTTTTCTAAACTTCTTCAATGTAGAAGCTTTGAAAACATAAATGCCGATATGGTGATAATAGTCTTGATTTTCTATTTTTTGCGGATCTCTGATATATGGAGCGGCAGCTCTTGTAAAATACAAAGCTCTGCCTTTTTTGTCTCCTTTTTTAAGTCCGGTAACAATTTTTACATTGTTTGGATTTTCTACATCTTCTTTGCTTTTAAATACCATTCCGCAAGTTGCCATATCACAACCTGTTTCTTCCACAATTTTAACCAACTCATTATTAATAGAAGGGTCAACGTTAATGTTATCTCCTTGGAAGTTAACCACCACGTCATATTTTTCACCTGTTGGATCAAGTTGTTCCAAAGCCACGGCAATTCTGTCTGTGCCAGATGGCAAAGAAGGATCTGTTAACACGCATTTTGCGCCAAATTTTTGTGCGGCATCAACAATAGCCTGATCTCCGCAAGCAATACAAACATCTCCTTTTACGTATTTTTTTACGTTTTCATATACATGCTGAATTAAAGGTTTGCCGTTAATATCTAACAACGGTTTATTAGGCAATCTTGTTGCTGCCAATCTGGCTGGTATCATAGTTATAACTTTAGCCATTTTCATCTCCTTTTGAAAACTAGTCATTCTTATTAAAGTTTTTTATCCAATCTTTTAATTCTTGCATACTGTGCACTTCCGGAACATGTTTAAGTTCTTCCGGCAGGTCAGATGTAAATTCGCAACGAAATCTTACAGGGTGGGCTCCTGCAGCAATAGTTGCATACTGATTATAAATTCTATCATCAACCAAAATAGTTTCTTCAGGATTTAAGTTATATTCTTCAAAACAGCTTTTAAGCATATCTTCTTTGGCAGTATCATGCATAAATTTGCCATGTTGCACACACTTGATTACCAAAAAATCTGTAACCGGTGCCAAAAGTTGTTTCAAAAACCTTGTTTTTGTCTCCACGTCAAACGTTGCAGACATTGTAAACTGCTTAAATCCTTGTTCGTTAAATTCCTTTAACGTTTCAATTACCTCAGGATACAATGGGCGATTTGTAAAAAATTCCGGAGAATGACAAAAGTCATAATCCATTTGCGTTCCCATTGTGGGATGAGTTTTAAGCTCTAATGCACCATATTTTGGGTTAATCGGCAAAACTTCGGGTAGTTGATCCCAAGTAATGTTTCCATATAATTTTGAATAGTTAGGGTGTTTTGTCAAAAAATTATAATAGGCATAATTTAAATTAGCCAATACACCATCCACATCCCAAAATATATTTTTTATTGCCATAATTAATCCTTTCGGTAAAATACAATAGAATCCCATATCACATTTTTGGGGGTTGGTCAATACGAAAAAGAGGTGCAACAATGGACTGTAAAAAAGACTACCTGTTAGATAAAAAAATTGCCATATATCAATCAGATGAAGGATACAGGGCTTCAACAGATGCCGTTTTGCTTCAGGCTTTGGTAACAAAAATTAAAAAAGGAGATAAAATTTTAGATGTCGGTTCCGGTACAGGAGCTGTATCTTTATGTTTGGCACACCGTTTTGCAGATAAAAGAGTACACATTACCGGCATAGAAAAACAGCCCATACTTGCTGATTTTTCCAGAAAAAGTGCAAAAGAAAACGGTTTTGACGGGTTTTTAGAATATGTAACAGAAGATATTTTGCAAAAAAAATCTTCTCTGCCAAATTGCCATTATCAACACGTCGTAACCAATCCGCCATATGCTCAAAAAGATATGAAATCTCCAAAACAAAGCAAAGCTCAGGCACACAATTTTGAAAATATGAACTTAACAGATTGGATAAATTATTGTATCAAAAAAATTCATCCTAAGGGTTGTTTCTATATGATAAACAGAGTAGAGGCTTTGTCGGAAATTATTTGTGCTCTTGAAGGAAAATTAGGAAATATAAAAATAATTCCCATTTTTTCAAAAGCCAAAGATAAAGAAGCAAAACGCATTTTGGTGGTTGCTCAAAAAGACAATGCTTCTCCGTTGCAAATAAAAAAACCGCTTGTTTTACATAAAGAAGATGGTTCATATAACACACTTGCAGGCAAAATTTTGCGCAAAGGAAAACCTATAGAGATATAAAAAAATCCCTCAATTTGAGGGATTTTTTTCTTACTTTAACTTAAGCTGTTAGAAGTTGTAAATAGCAGATACTCCAAACACGTGGATGTTACCTTGGTATTTACCGGAAACAGGAACTTTTTCCGTTAAGTTCATACCGCCGGCTCTAACATGTGTAAACAAGTAAGCGCCGTTGATTGTCCAGTTTTGGTTCAACTTGTATTCTGCACCAACAGAAGCCAAGTATTTATCACCATCAGGAATTCTAGGAGTTCTGAATTGTGATTTTACTGGTGTTTGGTCAAAACCTAAACCAAAACGAAGTTTTAATTGATCATTCACTTTGTAGTTTGCACCTACAGAATAGAACCAAGAATCATGCCAGTTCTCAGGAACAACTTCTAAAATACCGGATTTTGCACCTCTAATTCTCAGCTCATCAAAACAAGACCAGAAAGTTCTTTCAACTTCAGCCATAACTGCCCATTTTTCATTAATGTCATGATACAAACCCATTGCCAAAACAGCAGGAGAAGAGATGTTTGCTCTAATCTTTTGGTTTCCCGGAGTAGCAACAGCAAATGTAATGTCTCCGTTCATTTTATGTCTTACTTCACTTCTGTAAGAAACACCGGCTCTTGTTTGGTCATTAAATTTATACATCATACCAACATTGTAACCAACGTCAAAAGCGTCTCCATTCAATCTGGTATGACCCTTTGCAGCACCTGCATAACCTTTCATAATTGCTTCGGCATATTGCAGAGTAGGACCACCGGCAATAGTTAAGTTCTTTGTCAAATCATAAGAAAGCATAGGTGTTAAACGATATGTTTTCAAAGAAGTCAATGTTCCGTGATAAGCACCTGCCCAATAGTCAGAATAGTCTGTAGCCATTCCGTCTGTTACGTTAAAAGAAATGCCAAGCACTGTTTTGTCGTTTAATCTTTTTGCATAAGCTGCAGAAGGAATAACGGCATGAGAAATTACACTTTTTGCAACTTCCGTAGACAAAGAAGGGTCGCCTGTTTTTAAGTTGTTTGCTCTAACGGTTGATAAAATATACGCAGCACCCAATGCGGCTTGCGCATCTTTTACCATTGTTAAAGAAGCAGGGTTAAAAATTGCATAAGTAATATCTTCTGCGGCAGCTGCAGAACCGGCAAAAGCATTACCCTGAGCGGCTGCAGATTGTTCTCTTAAATTGTAACCGGAAGCAAACGCTTCGGTTGCTAACATAACACTGCCAATGGCAGTTAGAGTTAAAAGTTTTTTCATTAAGTTTAGTCTCCTTTAATATAAAATATCAGAGACCTTATATCACATAATTTTAAAATGTCAATCAAACGATTGATTTTTTTAAAACCTGTGCTTATTTATAATTTTGTATCACAAAATCAATCTGATAGATAATATATCTGTATGCTTTTTTTATCTGTGTTTCTTCATAATCTTGCCAATTCATTGTCTGACAAATGGTGTTTTTTCGTGATGCAAAAACAAACAACTGAGCAAAGAAGGGAAAAGAATATAAAATGGCGTCTTCCATCGGCATTTTTTTAGAGCTTGCCAAAACAATAAGTTCTGCAAAGATTTTTTGAAAAGGAGAAACCAATCCCTCATATAATATATGAAAGTTTTCACTTTGGTGGGCATATTCATTTAAGAAAATTTCCAACATATATTTAGATATTTTTTTACCGCACAAAATTGAGAGAAAACGGTCAATAAATTCTTTTAAGACTTCATATGCTTTTTTTTCGTCTTTAGATTTTTTCAAATTTGCACATTCTGTATTTATATCTTCGGTCAGAGCCAAAGTTTTTTGAACGATAGTTTCCAACGTTGCTTTATAAATTCCTTGTTTTCCGCCAAAATAGTATAAGATGGAAGAAAGGTTTATGTTTGCTCTTTTTGCAATATCTCTTGTTGTTGCTTTGTCATAACCGTTTTGAGCAAACTCAATCATTGCGCTGTTAATCAGTTCTAATCTCGTGTCTTTTTTTGCCATGTTAAATAATCCTATGCATTTTTATAGGATTATGAATAAATAAATTTAATTTACAACAAAAATTTTTCCACAAAAAAATAAAGCCATAAAAGCATATAAAAATCAATCGTTTGATTGAATTTTATATTTTACAAAATAGCAAAATATATTTTGTGCTTTACAACAAGACGTTTTTTAGTTTAAAAGATAAAATAGTTTAACTATATGGAGAAAAGACTTTGAGAAACTTCGTAAGATTTTGCTTAAGAATAATCTTAAGAGCAATGAAGGTTAGAGTGAGATTTCACTTTGATACTAAAGACCTTCCGACTAAAGGTGTATATATAAGTAACCACCTTTCATTTTTAGATCCCATTATATTATTTGCCTTTTTGCCGGGCAACCCCATTTTTGCAATGCACGGTCAAATTTATCGTAACCGATGGATTCGTTTTTTAATGAAAACAGCTGATATGGTGGAGTATTCCAACATTGACCCGATGGCATTAAAAGATCTTATTACAAAAGTAAAGAGCGGCAGATTTGTTATGATATTCCCTGAAGGAAGAATATCTGACAACGGCGGTTTAATGAAAATTTATGAATCTGCAGGTCTTTTGGCAGATAAAGCCGATGCTCCGGTAATTCCAATTTGGATTAACGGCGCTCAGTTCAGTTATTTTTCAAAAACAAAGGGCAAATTGCCTCACAGACCGTTCCCAAGAATCAGAGTTTCTGTTGGCGAGCCCAAACCCCTTAAATTGCAGGACGAATTACGTCGTCAAAGAGACCACATCAGTAACGAAATTTATATGATATTGCGTGAGCATGGATTCCAATCTGTATATAATAAGAAAATGACATTGTTTAAATGGTTTGTAAAAACCGCCAAAATTTATGGCAAAAAAGGTTTTTCAAGAGCATATGTGTATGAAGATATTCAACGCAAGCCTCAGACATATAGAGATGTTATCATCAAATCATATGTATTGGGACATGCCATTAAAAAAAGAACATCATTAAAAGAGCCTGTTGGTGTTATATTGCCCAACCTGGTTGCTACTGTTTGCACTTTTTTGGGCATGAACGCATATGGCAGAATACCTGTGATGATTAACTTTTCTGCTGGTTTGGAAAATGTTTTGTCTATGTGCAGAACCGTTCAACTCAAAAAAATCATTACTTCACATGCGTTTGTTAAAAACGGCGGCTTAGAAGAATTAATGGAAGGCTTAAAAGCTGCAGGGTTAGAAATTATCTACCTTGAAGACATGGCTAAAAAGATTTCTTTGTGGGAAAAGATTAACGGTTTATTGCGTTATAAAATTAAACGCATTCCATACAAAGCCAAAGGCTCAGATACAGCAGTAATTTTGTTTACTTCAGGTTCGGAAGGCATGCCCAAAGCTGTTGTTTTAACACACAACAACCTTGTTTCCAACATTTTGCAAATAATTTCTTTCCAAACATTAGACCATACGGATATTGTGTTTAACTCACTGCCTATGTTCCACAGTTTGGGCTTGGTTGTTTGCACATTCTTTGGCCCCATGCAAGGTGCAAAAGTCTTTTTATACCCGTCACCTTTGCATTTCAGAATAATTACCGAGCTTTTGAATGAAACAAGTGCCACAGTAATGATTGCAACAGATACTTTTTACAGAAGTTATGCAAAAATTTCGCACCCGTTTGATTTTAGCCGCTTAAAATTATGCTATGCCGGAGGCGAAGGCGTAAAGCTTGACACCAGAAACCTGCTCAGCGAACGCTTGGGAAAACGTCTTATGGAAGCATATGGCACAACAGAATGTTCTCCGGTGGTAACAGTAAACAACCTTGTTTTCAACAAGTTTGGTACCATTGGCAAGCTTGCTCCCGGAATGGAGTGCAAATTAGAGCCTGTTGATGGCATTGAAACCGGCGGAGAACTTTGTGTTAAAGGTCCAAACGTAATGGCTGGTTATATTTTGCCGGAAAATCCCGGAGTATTGGTTCCTGTTAAAGACGGCTGGTACCATACCGGAGACGTTGTAGACATAGACGAAATTGGCTTTATCAAGATTAAAGACCGCATTAAACGATTTGCCAAGATTGGCGGAGAAATGGTAAGTTTGGCTGCGGTAGAAAACATGGTCAGAAAAGCCATTGGAGAATTCAAAGAAGGCGTAGAAATTGGTGTTGTTTCCGTTCCGCACGAAACAAAAGGAGAGCAAATTGTGGTTGTTACCAACCAAAAAGAATTTACTCTTGAAGAACTTAAAAACTATGCCAGACAAAATAGTTTTCCGGAACTATATATTCCAAGACTCATTTTGAGCAAAGCCAAGTTGCCTGTATTTGCCACCGGTAAAACAGATAACGTAACTTTGAAAAAAGATGTCATGGCAGAACTAAACATTACAAACCCTGCAGATCAAAAAGCAAGTGCTTGTGATTAATAGTTAATATAATTATGCAAAAACGGTGGATTTATTCCACCGTTTTTTTTTATAAAAAATCCCAAAAAACATACAATAGTTTCTCAAAGATACTAAGGGAAAAAAGGGTGCCTGCTTGACTTACGATATCAATTATTTAAATTATATGCAGTTTAAAAGTAGGAGAAATTTAGTGAGAGACGTTATCAGATTTTGTTTGAGATGCATATTCAGAGTATGCAAAGTAAAGTGCCGTTTTAATTTTGATATAAATGATTTACCGCAAAAGGGGGTATATATCAGCAATCATGTATCATACCTTGATGCAGTATTATTATTTGCCTTTTTGCCCGGCAATCCTTTATTTGTATTGCACGGAGAACTTTCCAGAAAAACATGGTTAAGAATGATTTTGCATACTGCAGATGTATTTGAATATAACAACATTGACGCCGGATGCTTAAAAGAGTTGATAGAAAAAGTAAAGCAGGGAAGATTATGCGTTATATTCCCCGAAGGCAGGATGACATCTCACGGCGGTCTAATGAAAATTTATGAATCTGCCGGACTTTTGGCAGATAAAGCAGATGTTCCGGTTATCCCGGTTTGGATAGACGGTCCGCAGTTTTCTTGTTTTGCCAGAACCGGCGGCAAATTACCTCACCGTAATTTTCCAACAACAAAGATAGAAGTATATCCTCCTCAACCATTAAAATTGCAAGATAATTTAAGACATATCAGAGATCACATCAGTAACGAAGTGTATTTGATTATGAGAGACAAATACTTTTTAAATGCCTTTGATCCGAATATCGGCATATTTGAACAAATTTTAAGAGCCTCAAAAATTTATGGCAAAGACAAAGGTAAACGCAGATACATTTTAGAAGACATCAAGAGAGAACCAAACACTTACAGAGATGTTTTGGTAAAGTCATACATATTGGGTAAAGCTTTGCAAAAAAGAAGTGTTGTAGGAGAAAATATGGGTATTATATTGCCCAACCTGGTTGCCACGGTTTGCACATTTTTGGGCTTAAATGCATATGGCAGAGTTCCGGTAATGATAAACTTTACGGCCGGAGTTGATAATGTATTGTCCATGTGCAGAACAGTATGTCTTAAAAAAGTAATTTCTTCACGACTGTTTGTAAAAAATGCCGGTTTGGAAAAGCTTATGCAAGCATTAAAAGATGCCGGAATGCAAATCATATACCTTGAAGACGTTGGCAAAAAAATTACCCTGTTTGATAAATTACGAGGGTTGTATCATTATAAATTTAAGACGGTTCCATACAAACAAAACAACACAGGCATTGCCACCATTTTGTTCACATCAGGCTCTGAAGGCATGCCTAAAGCTGTTGTTCTAACTCAGGGAAATTTAGTCTCAAATATCTGGCAAGTAGCATCTTTTGAAAACTTTACCATTCAAGACGTTGTATTTAACTCACTTCCAATGTTTCACAGTTTTAGCTTAAACTTAGGCACATTTTTAGGTTTAAGCCAAGGTGCAAAAGTGTTCTTGTATCCGTCACCGTTGCACTTTAGAGTAATTACCGAGCTTTTGTATGAAATAAGCGCCACGGTAATGATTGCAACAGATACATTCTACAGAAGTTATGCAAAAATTTCTCATCCTTATGACTTTAGCACACTTCGTTTGGTATATGCCGGAGCAGAACCGGTAAAACTTGATACCAGAAACCTTCTTAGTGAACGCTTGGGTGTAAGATTAATGGAAGCATACGGATGCACCGAATGCGCACCGGCAGTATCTGGAAACAATAAAATTTTCAACAAGTTTGGCACCATTGGCAAGCTTGCTCCCGGAATGGAGTGCAAATTAGAGCCTGTTGACGGCATTGAAACCGGCGGAGAACTTTGTGTTAAAGGTCCAAACGTAATGGCCGGATATATATTGCCGGAAAATCCCGGAGTATTGGTTCCTGTTAAAGACGGCTGGTACCATACCGGAGACGTAGTTGATATAGACGACATAGGCTTTATCAAGATTAAAGACCGCATCAAACGTTTTGCCAAGATTGGTGGAGAAATGGTAAGTTTGGCAGCGGTAGAAAACATGGTCAGAAAAGCCATCGGGGAATTTAAGGAAGGCGTAGAAATCGGAGTTGTTTCTGTTCCGCACGAAACCAAAGGAGAGCAAATCGTGGTTGTTACAAATCAAAAAGAAATGCAAATAGAGCAACTCAAAGATTATGCCAAACAAAACGGTCTTCCTGAATTGTATGTTCCAAGAACAATAATTTATAAAGATTGTATTCCAACATTTGCCACAGGCAAAATAGATAATGTAACCTTGAAAAAAGATATTATGGCTGAGCTAAACATTGCATAATAAAAAAAGCCACCGCTCGGTGGCTTTTTTATTGTCAGATTGTAACAATTCCTCTGGCAAAAGCATATATTGCCCATAATGCAGTGATTATAATCAACAATGCCAGATATTTTTCCCATTTCTCAAAAGCATGATTATTGGGATCAGCTTCTTTTCTTGACCAGATAAAAATAGGAATACCTGCAGCCATAAATACCACTGCCATTAGCAAATAATTTAATCCGGCAGCATAAATCAGCCACAAACCATATAAAGATCCTAATATGCTGGTTAGAAGAGCCGTAGATCTTTTAACGTAGAAACCGGAAGGATATTCACCGTCTTCACAAGTTTTCCATAAATAAAGGCAAGAGCAAAAGTATGCCGGCAAAACCATAACTCCGGTAATTGAAAGCATGGTATTCCAAGCATTGCTTGAAAAATATACCATAAACATCAACAATTGCATAACAGCACTCGTCACCCATAAAGACACACTTGGCGAACCATGAACATTTTCTTTTACAAAAAACTTAGGGAAAGTTCCGTTTTTTGCAGCAGCCTGAGGAATTTGAGCTGTTACAATTGTCCAAGCCAACCAAGAGGTGAGCACAGAAATCAGCAATCCCAAATTCATCAACCAAGCAGCCCATTTTCCCACAGCTTTTTCCAAAATTCCGGCAGTAGAAGGATTTGGTATTTGAGCAATTTCAGCTTGAGATAAAAATCCGAAAGGAATTAAAGACAGCAAAATATAAATGGCCAAACATCCCACAAATCCAAGTAAAGTTGCTTTACCCACGTCTTGCGGAGTTTTTGCCTTATCAGACATTACCACAGCACCTTCAATACCGATAAAAGCCCACAAAGTAACTAACATAGTACTTTTAATTTGCGTGGATAAACTTCCCAAGCCTTTAGTGTCAGATAATTTTTCTCCCCAAAAATCAAAGTCAAATTTTGACGGAGAAAAAACAAATGCCATTAATACAATAAACAAAATCAAAGGCATAATTTTGGCAATTGTACCGATTAAGTTAATAAAACTGGCTTGTTTTACGCCTTTTAATACCACATAATTAAACCCCCAAATAAGTAAAGAACCACCTATGATTGACGGCAGATTATTTCCTCCTGCAAAAAACGGAGAAAAGAAATAATTAAGAGAGTCCATTGTAATTACGGCATATCCGACATTTCCGCAAGCCTGACACAGCCAATAAGACCAACCGATTGTAAATCCCACATATGGGCCAAATCCTGCTCGTGAATACATATAAATACCGGCAGTCAAATCCGGTTTTGTGGCAGATAAAATTCTAAAAGTATTTGCAATAAAATAAATTCCCAAACCGGTTATCAACCATGCCAAAAGCACTGCACCGGCAGAGGCATTTTGGGCCATATTTTGAGGGAGGGAATAAATCCCTCCGCCAATCATGGAGCTGACCACAATACCGGCCAAAGCCCAAACTCCTAAATAATTTTTATTGTTATTTGTTTTTGTTTTGTCATCATCAACCATGATTTAGCTCCTTATTTTTGAACAGGATTTGCATGGTCAAAATTAAGAAATCCCATGGCTGTCAAACAATAAGCAAATTGCTCGGTAATGTTTGTGTAGTTGTGCCAAAATTGAAAATCGGAATGTTTTTCTACTCCTCTTATTTCCAACTCGTGGTTCAAAGATTTATTAAGCCACATTTGAGCATGACCTTTTGCAATTTCATCATCAATTGGCGTATCAAAATATTCCACATATTCTGCAGCCCATCCGCCGATAAGTTCGCCGTTTTTGTCTTTGCCCCAACAAATTCCCAAACCTGTGGCAATTGCTTTATGTTCATCTCTTGAGGCACCGTTTCCGGCCATAATCACTTCCAACACGGCACCGTGTTTAAATTGTTGCACAATTTTATCATTCAAAGGCACGATGTTACCGTATAATTCTTTTGGCAACACAGATGTATATGGCACAATGTTAAAATTTTCAATTTTTGCTTGTAATAAAGCAGAATCATAGCAAAAAGTTTCAAAAGGTTGAGGGGGAATACCATCATTTGACTGACCGCTACCGCCGGTTATGAATGCAAAAGTAGGAAATCTTACACCTTCAGACATATCTTTTCTCCTAAAAAATTAAATTAAGCGAGAAAGATGTATTATCTAAAAATGCATTTACAACAATTTTATAACTAAAGGGTAATTATTTGAGTTTGTCTTTCAAAAATTGTCCTGTATAGCTTTCTTTTATCTTTACAATTTCTTCCGGAGTTCCATGGGCAATAATTTGTCCTCCACCTTCGCCACCTTCCGGTCCCAAATCAATAATTTGATCTGCTGTTTTAATAACATCCAAATTGTGTTCAATTATAATTACGGTGTTGTTTTGATCTACCAAAGTGTGCAAAACCTTAAGAAGTTTTTGAATATCTTCAAAGTGCAAGCCTGTTGTTGGTTCATCTAATATATAAATTGTTTTTCCTGTTGCTTTTTTAGCCAATTCTTTTGATAGTTTTATTCTTTGCGCCTCTCCACCGGATAAAGTAGGAGCTTGTTGTCCGAGTTTTATATATCCCAAACCCACTTGTTGTAATAATTGCAAACGTTTCTTTATTGACGGTATATTGTTAAAAAAGATTGCTGCTTCATCAACAGACATATCCAAAACGTCGGCAATAGATTTTCCTTTATACTTAATTTCCAAAGTT
>JAZNSB010000021.1:0-21999 GCA_045590955.1 Alphaproteobacteria bacterium
GGCTACGATCCGACTTGCTAAAATTGCCGATGAACAGGTTAGGTCATATTATTGGCAAGAGATGAAAAAACGCATGTTTAATGTGTTTGGAATGCAAGCCGATAAGAAAGTTTATGATAAAAAACCAAAAATTGCCCGACCAATTACAAATTTGGATGATAAAAATGCCAAAGAATTGATTGCTGCATTGATGTGTTATCCGCAGCTTATTCCTTATTATGAAGAAAAGTTAGCAGGCTTTATGATTAAAGATGAAAAGATGAAGTCAATGTTGGACGTGATGTTGAATAATGAAGATGTTGACAATGTGAAATCTTATGAGGATATGTTTAATTTGATGCAAAATGCCGGATTTGAAAAAGAATTAAAAAATATGTGGCAAATTGACATGATAAGACAGCAAAAGCTAAATTTGCCGGAAATGCAGAAAGCTTTAGATTTGATTATGTTGGAAAATCAGATAAAAACTTTGGATAGGGAAATTAAAGAGTGTCTGCGTCAGATTGAAACTTGTGAAACCATTGATGATGGTTTGCTGGAAAAATATGAATTTTATAAAAAAGAAAAAGAATCGCTATTAAATGCGTAAGCGTTAATAATTTCTTGACAAATTTGTAATAAAAACATAAAAAGTTGCTAGTTTGGGCAAAATGGAACTTTTTTACTAGGAAATTGTATATGTCAGATATAGAGAATCCGGATTTTTATGAGGCTAATGATGCGGATGCACCGTTAATCGATTCGTTGGGTAGTGCAGTTAAAAGACTTATTGATAGAGGTAAAGAAAGAGGCTTTATAACGATTGAAGACCTTAATAAGGTTTTACCTTCAGAAAAAGAGACTTCTGAGCAAATAGAAGATATTATGTCTGCAATTTCTGATATGGGAATTTCTTTGATTGCAGAGGCTGATGTGGATTCTTTTGAACCAGAAAGCCAAGAAGCCCAAGAAGATGATGATGTTGAGGGAAATTTTGACGAAAAAGAACTTGGCCGTTCTGATGATCCGGTGCGCATGTATTTAAAAGAAATGGGAACGGTTGAACTTCTGTCCAGAGAAGGCGAAATTGCCATTGCAAAACGTATTGAAGCCGGAAAAACCGTGATGATTGACGGTTTGTGTGAAAGTCCTATGACACTTAATGCAATTTCTGTATGGCGTGATGACTTGGTCAACGGAAAGATGCAGCTGCGTGATATTGTAGATTTGGAAATGATGTATGGTGATGACGCAGAAGCCATGGTCTTTGACGAGATGGAAGGTGATGTTGATCTGGACAAAGTGGCAGATGAACTGGAAACCAAAGACAATCTTGATGATATTGATGAAGATTTGGCTGATGAAGATATGGATTTGGAAGATAATGATACCCAAGACCATGAAGATGATGACGATGATGAAATAAAAGATGAAGAAGGGGCAGAAGAGGGCGCAACAGATGATGAAGAAAATGTCTCTCACGGATCAGCATCTATCAGCGCAATGGAAGAAGCATTGAAAGAACCTGTGCTTGAAATTTTGAATAAAATAGCAAGCTATTATGATGATTTAAATAAAATTCAGGCACAAAGAATGAAGGCTTTACAGTCTGGTAAACAAGTGTCGCCGGCAGTTGAAAAGCAATATATGAACGTTAAAAAAGAATTGGTAGAGTTAATGAGTGCCATTCATTTGAACGCTCAAAGAGTAGAGCAACTTGTTGAACAGTTAAATTCTTTGAATAAAAGACTTATGGGCTTTGAAGGAAAGTTGATGAGATATGCCATGTCTTCAAAAATTAAACGTGAAGACTTCTTGCAAATGTATCAGACTTCTGAAACCGATCCAAAATGGATTGAGAATATGGCTAAGAAGAAAGATAAACATTGGCAACTTTTTGTAGAAAAATATGGCGTGGAAATTGCTGAGCTTAGAGAATCTTTGGCTAAAATGGCACAAGAGTGCGGTTTGCCCATTTCAGAATACAGAAGAATGGTTGATACCATTAAAAAGGGTGAAAGAGAAGCTGAACGCGCCAAAAAAGAAATGATTGAAGCAAACCTTAGATTGGTGATTTCTATTGCCAAAAAATACACTAACAGAGGATTGCAATTCTTGGATTTGATACAAGAAGGTAATATCGGTTTGATGAAAGCCGTGGATAAGTTTGAATATCGTAGAGGTTATAAGTTTTCTACATATGCAACATGGTGGATAAGACAAGCAATTACACGTTCTATTGCAGATCAGGCTAGAACAATCAGAATCCCGGTTCATATGATTGAAACAATTAATAAGCTTGTTAGAACGTCAAGACAAATGTTGTCTGAAACAGGTAGAGAACCTGTGCCGGAAGAGCTGGCAAAGAGACTTTCAATGCCTTTAGATAAGGTTAGAAAAGTTATGAAAATTGCTAAGGAACCGGTTTCTTTGGAATCTCCGGTGGGAGACGAAGAAGATTCTTCTTTGGGAGATTTTATTGCTGATGAGTCTGCATTGCAACCGCTTACAAGCGCAATTCATTCTAATTTGAGAGAAACATGCACAAAAATACTTTCTTCTTTGACACCAAGAGAGGAAAGGGTGTTGAGAATGCGTTTTGGAATTGGTATGAATACAGATCATACATTGGAAGAAGTTGGACAACAATTTAATGTAACACGTGAACGTATCAGACAGATTGAAGCTAAAGCTTTAAGAAAATTAAAGCACCCTTCAAGATCAAGAAAATTACGTTCTTTCCTGGATCAATAACAAAAAACCACCCTAGAGGTGGTTTTTTTTAATTTGTGGTATTATTAAAATGCATTTTTTATATGCTCAAAATTAAAACAGTTTTTAATTAATATGGCATCAAATCTTATATCAAAATTGCGATATTTTTTGTGTCTGGAGAGAAAAGATTTGGCAGCGGTAGAAATTCTGTGTTTTTGATTTTGGCTGATTGAATATGCTGCATCTGAAATACTTTTTCTTAATTTAATTTCTACAAATATGAGGGTGTTTTTCTTGGAGGCAATAATATCAACTTCACCGGCCCCTGTGGATTTGCCGGTAACATAATTTAGTGCAACGATTTTATATCCTTTACAAATTAAAAAAATGGCAGCAAATTTTTCTGCAAGGTGTCCTTTTTTATAATTGTTCATCTTTTAATTCCAATGCCTTTTTGTATACTTCATTTTTTTTGAGCCCGTATAGGTTACAAATGTTGTTTACCGCCGTTTTAAGGTTTTGTGTTTTTAAGGCTTCTGTAAGGGCTTTATCTATATCTATGGCAGGTTTTTCTTCTTGCGGGCTGATTAAGATAACGATTTCTCCTTTGATTTGTTTTTGCTCAAAATGAGTAATTACTTCATCAACGGATGCGGTGAAAATTTCTTCATATAGTTTGCTGATTTCTCTGGCAACACAAATTTGAGAAAGCGGAAAAACGTCTTTAATAACGTTAAGAGTTTTTTGCAATCTGTTTGGGCTTTCATAACATATTATTGTGCCAAAATTTGCACCTTTGAATGATGATAGAAAATCTTTTTTTGCTTTGTCTTTTGTGGGGATAAAACCTACAAATGTAAATCTGTCTGAGGCAAGTCCGGAAAGTTGTAAAGCGCAAATTAATGCACAAGGTCCGGCAATGGTTGTAATGTAAAATCCGTGTTTTCGGACTTCTCTGATAAGCTTAAATCCGGGGTCAGAAATCAGAGGAGAACCTGCATCACTTACTAAAGCTACAGTTTTGCCGGCTTCAAGTTGTTGTAAAATTTTTTGAATGTGTTTTTCTTCATTGTGGTCGGCAATGGTAATAAACTCTTTTTTACCGTTTATGTTTAACAAATTTAAAAGTTTTTGCGTGATTCTGGTGTCTTCACAAGCAATTACTTGAGCATTTGTCAGAGTTTCAACTGCTCTGAAAGTAATGTCTTTGATATTGCCTATGGGGGTGGCAACAATATATAATCCGTTTTGCATTGTCATTGTTCTTTACAAGTTGTTTTTTTTAATCTAAATTACCTGTAATTGTTTTATATTTTTGGGAAAATTGCAAGTGTTTAAAAAAATAGTTTATATTTCTTTGTTTATGTTGTTGTCTGCCTGTGCAACAAAAGTGCAAACAACCGGCGGTTCTTTTATGGAAGAAGAAACTTTTTCTACATTTAATAAAAAAGATGCGTTTAATGTGGCTGTTTTATTGCCCCTTTCGGGTGCAAATGCAACGTTTGGTCAGGGGTTGAAAAACGCAACTTATATGGCTTTGGAAGATGTAAAAAATCCAAATTTGATGTTGCATTATTATGATACGGCAAGCTCAAATTCCGGAGCCAGAATTGCTGCAGAAAATGCTTTGGCAAAAAATCCGGATTTGGTAATAGGCCCTCTTACAAGTTCTTCAGTAATGGCTGTTAAACCAAGAATAACATATAAAGATGTTCCAATGGTAGCTTTTTCAACATCTGCAGAAGTACTTGAGCCGGGAGTTTTTACTTTGGGTTTGATGATTGAAGAGCAGGTTGATAGAATACTTTCTTATGCGACAGATAAGGGAAGAAAAAATTTTGCGTTGCTAGTTCCTGATAATAAAAACGGTGTAGATGTGGCAAAAGCTGCAGTAGACGTGTTGCAGAAAAAAAATGCAAATTTGGTAGCTGTGGCAATGTATAAACCGGATACATCAGATTTTTCTACAATATTAAAACAACTTACAAATTATGACATAAGAAATAAACGACATCAAGATTTGATGGACAAGGTTGAAAATGCTTTAAAAGTTAATCCGCAAGACCCACAGTTAATCAGAGCAAAAACAAAATTAGAGCAGGTGGATACAATCGGTGGTGTAGATTTTGATGCTGTGCTGATTGCTGAAAGCGGTGTGCAATTAAAATCTGCAATTGCAATGTTTGCATATTATGATGTAAATGCGCCAAAGGTCAAATTTTTGGGGACATCTATGTGGGAAAATACTTTGCTGAATAAAGAGACCGGAGTATATGGTGCGTGGTATCCGGCTTTGTCAAGATCTCACAGTTTGTATTTTTCTTCTAAATATAATGCTTTATTTGGTACAAAACCCAATGCTTTGTTTGCTTTGGCTTATGATGCTGTGGCTTTGGCAAGCGCCTTGGAGCAGACAGATGATAAATCTAAAATGTTGGAAGAAATTGCAAGACCAAGTGGTTATGCCGGTATTAGCGGAATTTTCAGATTGTTTCCAAATGGAAGAAATCAGCACAGTTTAAATGTTTATGAAGTGCAAAGTGAGTCAGATGTTATGGTTGATGCGGCTCCAAGAAGTTTTGCTAATGATGATTATTTTGCAGATTTGCAAAGATCAGAAACTTTTATGGCTCCGATGATATTTGGAAAAGAAAATCCTCAAGATGCTTATTTTGATATTTACGGACAAATTTTTAATCCGGAAAATATTTACTCAAGAGAGTTGTCCGAAGAAGAGGAAAAGGAGCTGGTAAATAAAGAAGTGGCAAAAATGAGAATTGTTATCCCGTAAGAGAAAAATTTTACTTGAAAAAAAAATAAAATTTGCCATATTGAGTTTGGAGGGTTTTGGATTGTAACGGTCGCCAACCCGGTCAGGTTCGGAAGAAAGCAGCCGTAACGATTTGTGCAAGGTCAAAATTCCTCCACTTATTGTATCTGAAAGAAGTCTAATGTCTGAAAATAATAATCAATATGTTGTGCTGGCACGAAAGTATAGACCACAGAGTTTTGAAGATTTGGTGGGGCAGGATGCTTTGGTGCAAACACTTACAAATGCAATTATGTCAGACAGAATTCACCATGCATATATTCTTACAGGTATTAGAGGAGTGGGTAAGACCACAACAGCAAGAATTATTGCAAAAGCTCTAAACTGTACGGGAAATGGTGATAAACCAACAGTAAAACCTTGTGGCAAATGTGAAAATTGTTTGGCTATTGCAAATGGCAGACATATTGATGTATTAGAGCTTGATGCTGCATCAAAATCCGGTGTTGACAATATGAGAGAATTGCTTGACGGAGTAAGGTATAAACCAACTTCGGCAAGATATAAAGTGTATATTATTGACGAAATTCACATGCTGACAACTCCGGCATTTAATGCTTTGCTCAAAACTTTGGAAGAGCCTCCGTCTCATGTGAAGTTTGTGTTTGCAACAACAGAAATCAGAAAAGTGCCGGTAACTGTGCTTTCAAGATGTCAAAGATTTGATTTGCAAAGAATTGAAACGCAGACATTGCTTGATTTGTTTACACAAATTTTGGCCAAAGAAAAAATACAAGCAGAGCCTCAGGCTTTGAAATTGATTGCCCAGTTTGCAGATGGTTCTGCTCGTGACGGTTTGTCTCTATTAGACCAAGCAATAGCTTTGTCAAACGGAAATATAACCGAAAATGTGGTAACATCTATGATGGGACTTACAGACAGAGTAAAAACATTTGAGTTGTTTGAAGCTCTGGTAAAAGGTGATGTAAATGCAACTTTAAAACTTGTGGCAGAGCAGTATAAAGCAGGTGCATCACCGCTTAATGTGTTGCAAGAAATGATAAATATTGTTCATATGCTTACAAAAGCAAAAGTTTTGAATAATTATGAGCATGATAACAATTTGACGGAAGCAGAAAAAAATTTGTGCAAACAGTTTTGTCCGGTTATTAAAATGGCCATATTAAACAAAATGTGGCAGATGCTGATTAAAGGCATATCAGAACTGCAAATTGCACCGTCTCCGGTTAGTGCACTGGAAATGATATTGCTCAGAATTGCTTATAGTGCCAATATGCCTTCTCCGGCTCAGTTGCTGGAAGAAATAAAAAAAAAATCTGAATTAAAAGAAACAGTTGCGGTCAAAACAGTTTTGCCGGAGCAAGCTAGAAACATTAAACAGCTGGAAGTTGTTCAACAACCGCAAGCATTAGAGCCGATTAAACAAGAAAAATCCGAAGTTTTAGAAAGTATAATCAAAACACCAAAAGATTTGGCAGATTGTTTAGAAAAATATAAAAAGATGATCTTGTTGTATAACTTAAAGTGTAATACAGAAGTGATTGATATTGCAAATAATCATATCAAATTGGTGTTGGCGGAGAATGTGGCAACTGATTTTGTGCAAAAACTTACTTCTGCGTTATATGAAATTACAGCTCAAAAATGGGTGGTAGATTATTCTTACGGTAAAGTCCTAAACACTATGGATATGCAGGAAAAGGCGCAAGATAATCAAAATAAAAATAATGTATCTGAATTTCCTTTGGTAAAAGCTGTACTTAATGCGTTTCCAAAGGCAAAAATAGATGTTGCATGTCTGAAAATTAATGAAAAAGAAAATGAAGAAGAAAATGTAGGAGAGGATTTTAATGGCTAGTCAAGAAATTGATAAACTGATTAAAATTTTTGCAAAATTACCGGGATTGGGAACAAGATCAGCAAGGCGAATTGTGCTTAATTTGCTTAAAAATAATGATACTACTCTTAAAAATTTGATTGTGGGACTGACCAACGTGCAAGAACAAATTAAAGTATGTCCGATTTGCGGTAATTTTGATACAACAGTGCCTTGTTCAATATGTTCAAATGAAAAAAAAGATGCATCTGTTGTATGTGTGGTGCAAGATGTGGCAGATCTGTGGGCGATGGACAGAGTATCGCAATTTAAGGGTAAATATCATGTTTTGGGTGGAATTTTATCTGCAATTGAAGGCATTACCCCACAGGATCTGAATGTGGAAAGTCTGATAGAAAGAATTAAGACAGACAATGTGCAGGAAATTATTTTGGCTTTGCCGGCAACAATAGACGGCCAGATTACTTCGCATTATCTGATCTCAAGAATTAAACCTTTAAATGTAAAAGTTTCTACGTTGGCACAAGGAATTCCGATTGGAGCAGAACTTGATTATATGGATGAGGGAACTTTGCAAATGGCAATAACTTCTCGTAAGGCTGTGTAATATGAATTTTTTATTGAAAAACCCCGATTAAATCGGGGTTTTTGTTATTTTTTTGCAGAAATTATATTTAATGCATCTTCCAAAGATATTTGTTTATCTTTATATTCTTTTGGCAGAGCATAGTTATTTTTTCCGCATTTGATATATGGTCCGTATCTGCCGTTGTTTAAGCTGATTTCTTCATTGTTTTTTGGGTGGGTGCCCAAAATTTGACCGGTTGTTTTTGTTTCTGATGATTGTAATAATTCTTTTGCTCTTTCCAGAGTGATGTTAAAGATGTTATCCGGCAAAGTGATTGATTTTGATTTGTTTCCTTGTTTAATGTAACTACCATATTTGCCGATATTTACTTCAATACCGCCACCAAGATCTTTAGGTAAAGTCAACAATATAGAAGCCTGTTCTAAAGTAATTTCTTCAGATTTTATCCATTTTGGAAGAGGTGCTCTTTTGGGTTTTTCTGTTCTGGCAGTGGCGTCTTCACCAAGTTGAACATACCATCCGTATGGTCCACTTTTCAGATATATATTTTGGCTATTTAGTTGTCCTAATACTTTGTTGTCTTTTGTTTTTTCTGTTGTTTTTTCTTGCTCTTGAGCTTCTTCATCAGAACTGTCTGTGAGAGCTTGGGTATATTTGCACTCAGGATAGTTTGAACAACCTAAGAATGCGCCAAACTTTCCAAGTTTTACAGAAAGTTTACCTTTTTTGCATTCAGGACAAAGTTTTGGATCTGAGCCGTCTTCTTTTGGCGGAAACAGTGTGTTTGCCATTACTTCTTCAATTTTTTCAATTACCTGACTGATTTGAAGAGGTTGAACGGCTTCAATGTTTTTGATAAATTTTTCCCAGAAACCGGTCAAAAGTTTTTTCCATTCTAAATTTCCCGCAGAAATATCATCTAAAAATTCTTCCATTTGTGCAGTAAAATCATATTCAACATATTTTTTGAAATAATTTTCTAAGAAAATGGTAACAATGCGTCCTCTGTTTTCTGGAATAAAACGTAATTTTTCAACTTTTACATATTTTCTTTCTTGCAATACGGCAATGATGGATGCGTACGTGGATGGTCTGCCGATGCCAAGTTCTTCAAGTTTTTTTACCAGACTTGCTTCCGTAAAGCGTGGAGGTGCAATGGTAAAATGTTGTTCTATGTTAATTTTGTCTTTTTCTACCGGTTCTTGTTCTTGAACATTAGGTAAAATTTTATTTTCGTCATCATCTTTGTCGTCATCTTTGCTTTCTTGATATAATTTTAAAAATCCATCAAAAGCAATGACTTGTCCGTTTGCTCTGAGTAGGATTTGTTCATCTTGAGAAAGGCTGTCTATGGTTACTTTGTCTAAAATTGCCGGGTTCATCTGAGAGGCAACCGTGCGTTTCCAAATAAGCTCATATAATTTATATGCGTCGTCAGAAAGTTTTGACTGCATTTTTTTGGGAGCATTCATTAAATCTGCCGGACGAATGGCTTCGTGTGCTTCTTGGGCATTTTTTGTTTTGTTTTTATATTCTTTTGGTTCTTTCGGGAGATAGTTTTCTCCAAAGTATTTTAAAATGGCTTCTCTACAACCGTTAATTGCTTCTTGAGAGAGGTTAACGGCGTCTGTTCTCATGTATGTAATTAAACCGTCTTCATATAGTTTTTGGGCTATTTGCATGGTTTTTTTTGCTGAAAAGCGCAATTTTCTGGCAGCTTCCTGTTGCAATGTTGAAGTGGTAAACGGTGCAGACGGGTAGCGGTTTGTTTTTTTGCGCTCAACACTATGAATGTGAAAGTTTTGTGCTTCAATTTTTGCTTTTGCTTCTAAAGCTTTTTCTTGAGTGTTAAGATCAAATTTTTCAAGTTTTTTGCCGTCTAAATTTATTAAGTGAGAAGCAATAACTGCTTTGTCTTTGGTAAGTAAATCAACATCAACGGTCCAGTATTCTTCCGGTTTGAAATTTTCAATTTCATTTTCTCTTTCACAAATCAATCGCAAAGCCACAGATTGTACTCTGCCGGCAGATTTTGAACCGGGAAGTTTGCGCCACAATACCGGAGACAGGTTAAAACCTACTAAGTAATCTAGAGCGCGTCTGGCCATATAGGCTGAAACCAAGTTGTCATCAATATCTTTTGGATTTTTGATGGCATTGGTTACGGCTGTTTTGGTAATTTCATGAAATACCACTCTTTGAATTTTGTGGTCCTTTAGTTTTTTTCTGGCTTTTAATTCTTCTAAGATGTGCCAAGCAATAGCTTCTCCTTCTCTATCCGGGTCGGTTGCAAGGATAATGGTATCGGCTTGTTTGGTGGCATCTATAATGTCTTTTAGGTGTTTTTGTCCGCCCGGACTTAACTCCCAACTCATAGAAAAATCATTGTTAGGGTCAACGGAGCCATCTTTACTGGGCAAATCTCTGATATGACCAAAGCTGGCCAAAACTTTGTAGTCTGAACCCAAGTATTTGTTTATGGTTTTTGATTTTGCCGGAGACTCTACAATTACAAGCTTCATATTGTTTACCTATCTTTTTAATGCAATTTTATTACCAGATATTCTTTGAATTTTAGAATCCATTTCAAGTTCTGTTATAGAAAGCAAAATTTCTTGAGGGGGCTTACCGCTGATGCGGATTATCTCATCAATAGAAGTGCCATCATAGTCCAGAAAACTTAAAATATCTGTTTCTTCTGTTTTGGGAATATCATTATTTTTTTGCAAATTGTCAACATAAACTTTTTTTTCATGCTTATTATTAAGGTGATAATAGGCAAAAATGTCATTGCTATTGTTTACCAGAACAGCGCCTTCTTTAATTAATTGGTTGCATCCCAGAGTGCGTCCGTCGGAAGGATTTCCGGGTATGGCAAAAATTGTTTTTCCTTGTTTTTTTGCATATTGTGCTGTTATGAGAGAACCTGAGTTTGTGCTTGCTCCGGCAACTAAAAGTCCGTCACACAAAGCAGAAATTATTCTATTTCTTCTGGGAAAGTTGCTGATTTGAGCTCCGGTGCCAAATGGAAATTCTGAGATTAGGTTTCCTTGTAATAAAATTTGCTGATAAAGTTCTTGGTTTTCTGATGGATATGCAATGTCTATGCCGGTGCCAAGAACAGCTATGGTTTTTCCTTTTTGGTTTTGAGCATATAATGCTCCTTTATGTGCTGAAGTATCTATGCCTCGGGCCATGCCTGAAATTATCATGATATCGTTATTGCAAAGATCGTATGCAATGCGAGAAGCAAGTTTACGACTGTTAATACTGGCGTTGCGGCTTCCTACAACAGATATTGCCAAATTATACGTTAGATTGGAAATGTTGCCGCTGACATATAATACAGGAGGCGCATCTGCTAAATCTTTTAAACGAGACGGATAATTCTTGTCGCAGTAACGCAATATGGATATGTTGTTCTTTAATGCCGTTTCATATTGCTTTACCGCAAAGTCTCTGGAACATATGTCTGTTTGGTGTTTTAGAGCTTCTTTGGCGCTTGCATATTTGTTCAGCAATTTAAAAAAACTTACGGGACCAATCTTATTGCTGTTGGCCAGTTGAATCCAATCTATGATTTCTTCACAATCTGTCATTTTTTGAGTTTTATTTTACTTTCTTTGCCGGTAAGAAGTCTGATAATGTTTTGGCGGTGTCTTACAATGACTAAAGCAGCAATAGCAAAATAAAAATATGTGTATATGAGCGGGCAAGTGTAATAAGAAATTACAGGAATGCTTATGGCTGCCGTTAATGCAGACAATGATGAGTATTTGAAAATGAACGCCATTGCAAGCCAAATACCAAGAGCATATAATGCCAAAACAGGTTGTGTGAACAATATGAAACCAAATGTGGAAGCAACGCCTTTACCGCCTTTAAATTTTAACCATACGGGAAAGTTGTGACCAATTACGCCAAATGAACCGGCAATTAAACCTGCAACAATGTTTTGGTTGATTAAAACATTGAAGAAAAAAACAGGAGAGGGATTTACAAGTTTGTATGCAATAAATGCAGCAAGTCCTGCCTTTGATGCATCCAGCAAAACAGTAAGTAATGCCAAGTCTTTTCTGCCGGTGCGCAAAACGTTGGTGGCACCAATGTTGCCGGAACCAATTTTTCTGATATCGCCAAGACCGGCTAATCTGGTTAAAACCAGGCCAAAGGGAACAGAACCGAGTAAATAACCCAAAAGTGCGCAAATTCCAAAAATAAGGTTGCTTGTCATGTCTTTCTCCTAAAAGTGTTTTATATATCTTTAAACGTATGTTATAAAAATTTCAACCAAAATTTAGAACAACTTGTTTAAATATGATGACAAAATAATTATAAAATAATATATTATCAACAAACATAAGGAGATAAACATGGAGCCTAAATTTAACAGAATTTTGATAAAATTGTCGGGTGAAGCTTTGATGGGCGATTGTAATTTCGGAATGTCTGAAGAAGCAACCCTTAAAATTTGTGAACAAATTAAACAAATACATGAAACCGGTGTAAAAGTGGCTGTGGTGGTAGGCGGCGGAAATATATTCAGAGGTGCAAAACATGCTTGCCAAGCCCTTAAAAGACCGGTGGCAGACCAAATTGGAATGTTGGCAACCGTAATGAACGGAATTTATTTGCAGAGTATGTTGCAAAAAACAGGTGTGAAAGCAAAAGTGTTGTCCAGCATAAATATGCCACAAATAGCAGAATCTTATATGTATGCAAAAGCTTTATCTGCTTTTGATGAAGGACAGGTTTTGGTGTTGGTGGCCGGAACGGCTAATCCGTATGTGACAACAGATAGTGCAGCATTGCTTAGAGCTTGTGAGTTAAATTGTGATGTGGTGTTGAAAGCAACGCAAGTTGATGGTGTTTATGACGATGATCCGAAGCAAAATCCAAATGCCAAAAGATTTGATAATATATCTTACCAGCAGGTAATGGATAAAAAACTAAAAATTATGGATTTGATGGCAATCAATATGGCAGAACAACACCAAATTCCGGTTTTGGTATTTAACAGAACCAAAGAAAATGCCATTGTTGAGGCAGTGCAAAAACAAGGGGTGTTTTCTGTTATATCTTAAAAATAAAAGCCGCCTGAAAATAGGCGGTTTTTTTAATATGGCCTTTTGAATAAAAAAGTGTTGCCATAGGGGTGATTGTATGATATGAATTTTTCAAAACATAAGTTTCATTTAATAATTATGTGTATGAAAGTAAATAAAGAAATCTTTAAAAAAATTTGGACAGCCACCAGATATTTTTTGGTTTTGTCTGTGCCTGTGATGGCAGGCTATTATGTTGGCCGAGACGTGCAATTTGATGAAGGCTGGATTAAGCTGACATTAATTTTGGTGTTGGCCGCGATGTTCCTTTCAGTCTTGTTGATTGATGGATTTGATGTATATCGCATATATCATGCTGCCGAAGCCAGAAAGCGTCAGATTAGGATGATTGCGAGCCTGATGATGATTGCGGTAACTGTGGGGGCGTGGGTTTATGTCGCTTGGATTTACGCTTCAATCTGGTTGTTGCTGTTTTTGTTGTTTCAAACACTGCTGATGGACTGAAAATGGTCTTGATGCCGTAAGTTATTAAAAGAGAGGGTTTTTTGCCCTCTTTTTTTGTGCAAAAATGCAAAAGGGGCAAAAATAAACTATGTAGCGGAAAACTTGAAGATGTTTGTTGATTTTTTTCTTCTTTATATCTAAACTGCCAGCAGTTGTAATTTTTTTATAGAGGTTTTTATGACAGATTTTAATCAGGTTAAAACTGAAACTAAAGAAAAAATGGATAAAACATTAGAAGCTCTTAAGGCAGATTTTGGTTCATTGCGTGTCGGCAGAGCTCATAGGGGAATGGTTGACGGAATTATGGTGGATGCATATGGTAGTCCGACCCCGATTAACCAAGTGGCAACCGTCTCTGTTCCAGACCCGAGAACTCTTTCTTTGAGTGTATGGGACAGGTCTTTGGTTCATGCTGTGGAAAAAGCTATTATGGAATCAGATTTGGGATTAAATCCTTCTTCTGACGGAACTTTGATAAGAATACCCGTGCCTCCTTTGTCTGAAGAAAGACGTGTGGAATTGGTTAAGGTGGCCAAAAAATATGCAGAACAAAATAAAGTGGCAATCAGAAACATTCGCAGAGATGCAATTGATACCGTAAGAGAATTAAAGAAAAACGGTGAAATTACAGAAGATGACGAAAAACGTTATGAAAACGAAGTGCAAAAATTAACTGATGATTCTGTGAAAAAAATTGATGAAATGACAGAAGCAAAAGAAAAAGATATTTTGCAAGTATAGTCTTGGGATTACAGTTTTGACCGATAATAATAACTTATCACATATTGCCATTATTATGGACGGCAATAGACGTTGGGCAAAAAAGAATAAGCTTTCTGTGGCTGCGGGGCATAAAGCCGGAGCGCAAAATTTGGAAAAAATTGTGCAAGAAGCTACCGAACAGAAAGTAAAGTTTTTGACATTGTATGCTTTTTCTACAGAAAACTGGAAACGTTCTGAGGAAGAAGTAAAAAATTTGATGGATTTGTTGCGTCAGTATATTAGACAAGATATTGCTCAATTGGTTAAAAAAGGTGTGAAAATTGTGTTTATCGGCGAAAAGAGCATGCTTGATGCCGATATTGTGGCTGCCATTGAAGATGTGGAAAGACAAACACAAAAAAATGATGTAATTACTTTAATTATGGCTTTAAGCTATGGCTCAAGAACAGAGATTGTTAATGCTGCAAAAAAATTATCTGCCTTGGTAAAAAGAGGTGATATAAATCTTGAAGATATTGATGAAAAAACATTTTCGGATATGTTGTATACAAGAAATATACCTGATCCGGATTTGATGATAAGAACGGGCGGAGATAAACGAGTAAGCAATTATCTGTTGTGGCAATTGGCTTATACGGAGTTCTTCTTTACCGATACATTGTGGCCGGATTTTTCTGCAGAAGAATTGCGAGATATTATAAAACAATTTAATAAAAGGGAGAGAAGATATGGTGCAGGCTAAAAAGAAAAAATGCTCTTGCCCAATATGTGGACTGTTTGCAAAAATTGCAAAGTCATCTTTGTTTAAAAGGGTGTTTATGTCTTTATTGCTAATTCCACTGGTGTTGGCAATTTTGTTTTCCGGATATCCTTATGTACAGATATTTGTAATGTTGGTGGGTTTATTGCTTGCTTGGGAATGGGCAACCATTGTGCCAAGCAAAAGACCGATGTTATATGCTTTGTCATATGCCGGTATGTCAGCCGTGTTTATTTTTACACCATTCTTTTTGCCTATGATGCTATCTTTGGTTTTTGTAGCGGTTTTGCTTTGGTTGAAATCTAGAGGAGAAGAGAAAAGAAAGTTGTTGATGTTAGGCGCATTTTATATTTCTTTTGGCTTGGCATCTGTGGTATGGATATATGATCTTTTCGGTCCGCTTACTTGTTTGTGGTTTTTGTTGGTGGTTTGGTGCACGGATGTTGGCGGTATGTTGTTTGGAAAAACAATTGGCGGACCAAAGCTTGCGCCTAAAATAAGCCCTAATAAAACTTGGGCCGGTTTGTTTGGCGGAATGATTATGGCAGGAGCTATAAGTTTTGGATATGCTTATGTGTTTGGTGCTGCAAATTATTTGCTTTTTTATACTGTTATTGCAATGTTGACAGCTGTAATTGCTCAAATTGGTGATTTGTGCGAATCTGCAATTAAAAGAAACGTGGGCGTAAAAGATTCCAGTAACCTAATTCCCGGACACGGTGGAGTGTTTGACAGGATTGATGGAATTATATTTGCTGCTCCGGTTTTGCTGATTTGTTATTTTGCTTGGGCTTTGTGGTTATCTGATTTTTTTTCAGCAAACGGTAGTAAGATAAGTGAATATGCAATTAATACGTTGTATTATGTTGTGCCGTTTATATTAATTTTGGGTGTTTTGGTTTTTGTTCACGAACTGGGACACTATGTTGTGGCAAAGCTTAGCGGTGTTAAAATTGAGGCCTTTTCAATCGGTTTTGGTAAAAAGCTGATGGGATTTACAGATAAATCAGGAACGCAATGGAAAGTTTGTGCAATTCCCTTGGGAGGATATGTGCAAATGTTTGGTGATGCAGATCCGACTTCTGCAAGTGCAGATAAAAAAGTGAAAGAATTATCTGCCGAAGAAAAGAAAAAAGCTTTTAATTTTCAACCCCCGTGGAAAAAGCTTTTGATTGCTTTGTCCGGTCCTGTTTCTAACTATGTGTTTGCAATTGCCATTTTTACAATGATGTTTATGGCTTTTGGTAAAATGGATTTTCCGCCGGTGGTTGGTGAAGTGATGCCAAACAGTGCTGCAGAAAAAGCAAACCTTATGGCAAAAGATAAAATTTTGTCTGTAAACGGCAAAAAAACAGAAACTTTTGAGGCTGTAAGATATGAAGTAGCTTTGGCTGTGGACGGAAAGCTTGTATTGGAAATTGAAAGAAACGGCAAGAAAATTATAAAAAATGTTACTCTTATTGAAATGCCTACCAATGAAAACGGTGTTAATGAAAAAAGAAAAATGCTTGGAATTAAGTCCGTAAATGCAACAGAAGTAACCGGAGATCAAATGAACTTTGGACCTGCCGTGGCAGAAGCAGTGAAAGAAAGCTGGAGAATTACCGAAGTGACAATGAGAGGTGTGGCTCAGATAATAAAAGGTGACAGAGGTGGTGAAGATATTGGCGGAATTGTGCGTATTGCAGAAATGTCAGGTGATATTTCAAAAAATAATAACGTGCTTGATTTGTTGATGTTTATGGCTTTGCTGTCTATTAATTTGGGGTTGATTAACTTGTTCCCAATTCCGGCATTGGACGGCGGCCATGTATTATTTTCTTTGGTGGAAATTGTTACTCGCAGACCAATTAATGAAAAAGCAAAAGAAATTTTACTTAAAATAGGAATTTCTTTACTTTTGGCTTTGCTTGTGTTTGCAACTTGGAATGATTTTGCCAGATTGTTTAATCGTTGGTTTTCTTAAAGGATAAAAATATGAAAAAATATGTATTAGGACTAATGTTGGGAACTTCTTTGTTGGCGCTGGATGTGCAAGCAAGAGAAATAACTGTCACCAGTGTGCAATTATCCGGACTTAGAAGGGTTGAAAAGGAGACTGTGTTGGCTTATGCCGGTGTTAAACAAGATATGGCAATAAATCAACAATCTTTGGATATGGCACTTAAAAGATTGTATGCAACAGGTTTGTTTGCAGATATTACGTTGGAAGTGACAGAATCCGGGGTATTAAAGATTAAACTGGTGGAAAATCCGGTAATAAATAAGCTGACATTTGAAGGTAATGAAAAAATTAATGCAGAAATGTTAGAAAAAGAAACTCAGCTTAAGCCAAGAGCTGTATATAGCCGTGCAAAAGTGCAAGAAGACGTAAATAAAATTGTTCAGTTGTATAAAAGAGCCGGAAGATATGCAACAGTGGTAGATCCTAAAATTATTCAGAGAGATCAGAATAGAGTGGATTTGATTTTTGAAATTGATGAAGGTCCGGTTGCAAAAATTTCTAAGATAAACTTTATTGGAAATAAACACTATTCTTCTGACGATTTGGCTAATGAAATTATGAGCAAAGAATCTCGCTGGTACAGAATTTTTTCTGCAGCAGAAAACTATGATGCAGAAAAAATGAATTATGATAAAGAATTGCTCAGAAGATTTTATGCAAAAAAAGGTTATGCTGACTTTAGAATTAAGTCTGCTGTGGCAGAACTTAGTCCGGATAAACAATCTTTTGTTCTTAATTTTGTTGTGGATGAAGGACCTAAGTATGAAGTTGAAAAAGTGGAAATTCGTTCAGACCTTGAATATGTTGACGTAAATTCGTTGTATGAAGAACTGGAATTTGAGCAAGGTGATTGGTATGATGCAGAAAAAATAGAAAAATCTGTGTTTGCCTTGACAGATGCGCTGAATAATAAAGGACATGCTTTTGTTGAAGTGGTGCCAAGCGTAAGTAAAAATACAGATAAAGCTACAATGAAAGTGGTATTTAATGTAAGAGAAGGGGAAAGGGTTTTTGTGAACCGTATTAACATTAACGGAAACACCAGAACTCATGATGAAGTAATCAGAAGAGAGTTTAGACTGGATGAAGGTGATGCCTTTAATGCAGCCAAAATAAGGGCCTCAAAGAGAAACATTGAAAACCTTAATTATTTCAGCAAAGTTGATATTACTTCTCAAGCGGGAGAAGATCCGACAAAAGCAGACATTAATGTAAATGTGGAGGAAAAATCTACCGGATATTTTAATGTTGGTATCGGATATTCTACAGTTGACGGAGCTTTGGTAAGAGCAGGAGTTACTGAAAATAACTTTAGAGGAAAAGCTCAGCAACTTAGCGCAAACGTGGCTGTGTCACAAAGAACTCAGGAATATGATTTGAGCTTTACAGAACCATATTTCTTGGGAAGAAGACTTAGTGCCGGAATAGATGCTTTTATGATGGAAGAAGACTATCAGGATGAAGCTTCTTATGATACGGAAACAATGGGCGGAAGATTGCGTTTTGGATGGAATTATACAGACGATTTATATCAGTTTGTAAGATATACGTATCGTCAAGATGAAATTACAAACGTAGACAGCAATGCTTCTCCGTATATTAAGGCAGAAGAAGGTTCTTATGATGCGTCTGTATTCGGACAGTCTTTGGTATATGATAAGAGAGACAACAAAATGAATACTAAAAACGGTCATTATTTGTCTTTGTCAACAGATGTGGCAGGAGCCGGCGGTGACGAAAAATATATAAAAGTTGATGCAAAAGCATATAAATTTTATACATTTGCAGACTACTATACATTGAAAATGTTTGTAAACGGCGGATACATTACAAGTTTTGGAGATGATGACGTTAGGTTGTTTAATCGCTATTATTTGGGTGGCTCAACTCTTAGAGGTTTTGCCGTAGCAGGTATTGGTGCCAGAGATAAAAATACAAAAGATGCTCTTGGCGGAAACTGGATGGTATATGCAGGAACAGAACTGAGCTTCCCGATTGGTTTGACTGAGATGGGAATTAAAGGAAAAACATTTGTAGATGCCGGAATGCTAGGAAAACCGGATTCAATTGCAAATAATGCCGATGTTGAGTATTCTTCAACACCAAGAGTGGCAGCAGGTGTGGGATTGCAATGGAATTCTCCTATGGGACAAATTGATTTAGATTTTGCGTTCCCTGTGGTTAAAGAAGATTATGACGAAACAGAAGTGTTCCGCTTGAATTTTGGAACTCGTTTATAAAAATTTAAAAGAAAGATAAAAATATGGTAGATACAACATTTTTTAAAAATAAAGGTCCTTTTACCTTGGAACAAATTGCACAAATTACAGGTGCAAAGCTGAAAGATGAAACAAAAAAAGATGTAAAAATCTTTGATATGGCAGAACTTGATGCTGCAAAAGACGGTGAAATAAGCTCCTTTTATGATAGAAAGTTTCAGGATAAAGCAGCCCATATGAGAGCAACTGCTTGTATTGTATCTGAAGATGTTGAAAATATGATACCGGCAGATGTAATTGCGCTGGTTGCCGAAGACCCTAAATTGGCAATTTTGAAACTTAAATATGCATTATATGACGAATATGTGCCTGAAGTAAAAATTTCAGCTTCTGCTAAAATTGCGTCAACAGCAAAAATCGGCCAAAACTGCACAATAGGAGAAAATGTTGTTATTGAAGACGATGTTGTAATAGGGGATAATTGCCGTATAGGACACAATGTGGTAATCTGTAGAGCCTGCCAAATAGGTAACGACTGTAGAATAGAGTCTAATGCTACAATCAGTTATTGTAAAATGGGTAATTCTTGCTATTTGTATGCCGGTTGCAGAATCGGACAAGACGGTTTTGGTTTTATGTTTGTGGAAGGCAGACACAAGAAAATTCCGCAACTGGGATTGGTAATTATCGGTAATGATGTGGAAATTGGTGCAAATACTTGTATAGACAGAGGTGCGCTGGGAGATACAGTAATTGGCGATGGATGCAGATATGATAATTTGGTTCAAATAGGTCATGGAGTGCATGTGGGCAGAGGTTGTGTTTCAGCAAGCCAGACCGGAATTGCCGGCTCCACAACACTGGGAGACTTTGTGATAAACGGCGGACAATGTGGTTTTGCAGACCATATAAACATTGGCAGTGGGGCAAGATTCGGCGGTAGAACGGGCGTATTCCAAGACGTGGAACCTGGAGCAACCATGTTGGGAACTCCGGCAATGCCGGCAAAAGACTTTATGAAACAATGCGCCTTTATAAGAAAAATGCTTAAGGGTAGCAAGAAATAATGTCAGAGTTGCTTAATAAACATGATTTAATGAATTTATTGCCACACAGAGATCCGTTTTTGTTGGTTGACGAAGTGCAGATTTTAGAAAAAGGTGAAACGGCAGAGGCGGTTTTTCATGTGTTGCCAACTTTGGATTTTTTTAAGGGGCATTTTCCGGGTAATCCTATTTTGCCGGGGGTGTTGCAAATAGAAATTATGGCCCAGACCGCAGGTGTGGTTGTGTTGCATGCACATGAAAAAAAAGAAAATTTAAGGGTCTTTTTAACTTCTGTTGAAAGCGCAAAGTTTAAAAAGACAGTTGTTCCGCCATCAGATTTGAAAATATGTGTGAAAAAAATAAAGGAAAAATGCTCTATATTTGTGTTTGAAGGCAAGTGTTTTGTAAATGATGAACTTGTTTCTCAGGCAACTTTTAGTGCTTTGTTGGGGTAAAATGCCGGATTTTGAAATTGAAAATAATATAAACGGATTGTCTGTTGGCGTTGATGAAGCCGGCCGAGGTCCTTGGGCAGGTCCGGTGGTGGCAGGGGCAGTGCTGTTTAAAAATAAAAACTTGCCGAATGAATTAATTTGCGGATTGGACGATTCTAAAAAACTTTCTGCAAAAAAAAGAGAAAAATTATACGAAATGCTCTTTAATGAACAAAATAACGGAAATTTGGAAATTGGAATTGGTCAGGCAAGTGCACGAGAAATTGATGAGTTAAATATCTTACAAGCAACTTTTGTGGCAATGAAAAGGGCTGTGAGCCAAATAAAAACAGAGCATAATGCCGTGCTTGTGGACGGAAACCAAAATCCAAAATGTTTTAACTGCCAAACACAGACATGTATTGGTGGAGATGCAAAGTCTTTGTCTATTGCGGCAGCTTCAATTGTGGCAAAGGTATATCGTGACAGATTGATGAAGCAATTGGCGGAAAAATATCCGTATTATGCTTTTGAAAAAAATGCAGGATATGGTACGAAAGCTCATGTTGAAGGCTTGAAAGCGTATGGAATTACGCCGGAACACAGATTATCTTATAAACCTGTAAAATTATATTTGACAAAATAGCCAAATTAAGGTATGTTTAAGGCTCAAAAGTAAGTTTAACCTAATTATTTACAATATGGAGAGAAGCTATCAATTTGACAGGATGGAAGCAAAACCTGTAAAAGGGGCTCTTGTTATACCAGAGCCCAGAAGGGTGAAAGTCCAAGCAGGTGCGCAGAATACTTTACCAGGTAAAGTTGATCCTGAGAAACGCTATCGTTATTGGGGAAAATTTGATTCCTCAGCACCAAAAAGGAAAAAGGTAACTTTTTCCAAACAATACAAGGCGGAAGACAAGCACACCCTCATTAATAGAGGTTTGGTTGCAATTATAGACCGTCTTGAAAATGAACCCAAGAATGAAAATGTGCTAAAAATCTTGGGTCGGTATGTAAGCTGGGTCCATAGAGAGGCACAAAACGAGAAAAACTACGGAAAACTGGGTGTGGCAATTAGTTATGCCCAGCATGAAAAGTCGTTGGAAGCTGCTTTGAAATGTTTGGAGGTTGTTCCGGATGATTGGAACAATATGATGCAGGTCATTTCAGAAAAAGTGTTTCTTTTTCTGGGTGTCGCAACAAAGCAGTTGCCAAGCTGTTTGGTTAGAGGTTGAAATCTCAAGTAAAAAAGTCTGCAAATGTAAAATTTGCAGACTTTTTTACTTATGTTAATAAATTTATAACCAATCTTGGATCATATTATTATT
>JAZNSB010000022.1:0-3608 GCA_045590955.1 Alphaproteobacteria bacterium
GTCATTAAAATCGTGCGCAGGAGTAATTTTTGCGGCTCCGGTTCCCTTTTGCGGATCTGCATGATCATCTGCAATAATCGGAATGGTGCGGTTGATTATTGGAATGATACAATTTTTGCCAATAAGGTGTGAGAGTTTTTCATTATCTTTTGAAATGGCTACCGCCGTATCTCCAAACATGGTTTCTGGTCTGGTTGTGGCAATATGAACATATTCATTATCACTTCCTTCTATCGGATATTTGTAATAATACATTTTGCCGACGGTTTCTTTTTGAACCACTTCTATGTCTGAAATTGCCGTCAACAGCTTACTATCCCAGTTTACAAGTTTTTTTGCCTTGTAAATAAGGCCATCTTTATACAGACTTACAAACACCTTAATAACAGCTTGGCTTAACCCTTCATCCATTGTAAAGCGTTCTCTGTTCCAATCACAAGATGCACCTAATCTACGTAATTGTTTACAAATGGTACCACCGGATTGAGCTCTCCATTGCCATACGGTATCAATAAATTTTTCTCTTCCCAAATCGTGTCTGGTAATGTTTTTTTGAGCAAGTTGTCGTTCTACAACCATTTGAGTTGCAATACCGGCATGGTCTGTTCCCGGTTGCCACAAAACATTTTTGCCCAGCATACGATTATATCTGATGAGAATGTCTTGCAATGTATTGTTCAAAGCATGTCCCATATGTAACACTCCAGTTACATTTGGTGGGGGAATTACAATGCAAAATGCATCTTTTTTGGATTTTATATCCGGTGTAAATGATGATGTGTCTTCCCACTGGGCATATATTTGCTGTTCAAAGTCTTGCGGATTATAAGTCTTGTCTAACATATTATTTTTCCATTTATTAAAAAATTAAAATGATTTGATTATTTATAACACATTTTTTCAGGTGAGCAACTACTTTTATCAGTAGCTAGCGCCCAACCTTTTCCATCACTCGGTTAATTTCTGACTGGACAATGTTATTGACCACTTGAGGCAAGTTTTGTTCTAGCCATTGTGTGGCTTGTTTTGAAATTTGTGATTTGGCAAGTTGTTCAAGTTCTGATGTATTTATCAGTTCACCGATTAATTGTTTGGAAATATATTCTTTGGCAACTTCTTCTAAGGCTGAAGACACCAGTTCTTGCGTTAAAATAGATTTTACGGCTTGAGAAACAACCTCTTCAAGTGAAGTTGCAGATTTTGGCTCCGGCTCATAAGATTTTACCGGTTCAATTTTTAATGGTTTGTGTTCCGGTGTTGGGGCGCTTTGTTGGCTTTGAGCAAAAAACTTTGCAAAGTCATTAATAATGCCGGCAGAGACATCTATTGAAGACTGTTTGGTCTGATCTTGAGGTTCTGGAACAGATATTTTTACAGGTTCTGGCTTAGGCATTGGAACCGGCTCCGGCTTTGGCATTGGAGCTGGCTCCGGCTTTGGCTCGGGCATCGGAATTGGCTTTGGCTCGGGCATCGGAGCTGGCTCAGGTTTTGGCTCGGGCATCGGAATTGGCTCCGGCTTTGGCATCGGAGCTGGCTCAGGTTCCGGCTCGGGCATCGGAGCTGGTTCAGGTTCCGGCATTGGAGCTGGTTTTATGTATTCTTTGGAAATAATTTGGTCAGATGACAAATCTATAATGTCATCTGCACCCATATCTGAAGAAAACGAATCTATAACCTCTGCTACGGGATCAACAGGCTCTTGCAAAACCTTTGCACCAATGTTGGCAAGAATATCTTGCGTATTCATCACCGGTTCAGGGGTTTCTTCTTTAACATCTGAAAGATCAATTTGTATTGCCGGCGATAATGTATCTTCCACTGGCAAAGAATTATCGTTAGAATCTTCTTCTAAGATATCTTTAATGGAAGCAAGAATTTCTTCCATAGTCTTGTCTGCGGTATTATCGTAACTATCCAATACAAACAATCCTTATTTTATTGACGTTGTAAAAATTTTGTCTCTTGTATCTTCATATAATTTTTTAGCATCATATATGTCTACTTGCAACGATAAATCTGAAGCTGTTAATTTACCCATTGCCATAAGCAGACTATATGCAGATACATAGTAGTTTCTGCGAGCCTTAACTTCTTCTACCTTTGAGCTTAAAAGCTCTTGATATGCATCAAGCACGTCCAAAACCGTTCTGTTACCCAAGGCTTCTTCTTTTTGGACACCGTCAAGCGCAATTTCATTGGCTTTTACTTCATCTTTGATGGCCAAAATTTGCGAATCGTTAGCAACCATATATTCCCATGCACTTCTGGTGTTTGCTTCAACACTGCGTTCTGCAGACAAAACATTTTCCTGAGCTTGCCATTTGTTGTATTTTGCCTGTCTTATTTTTGCTCTGGTTTGGCCAGATGAATACAAAGGTATTTTCATATTTAATGACCATTGCCAATTATCTACTTCGCTGTCTCTGCTAATACCCGAATCATATTCATTTTCGCTTTTTGACACAGAAGCATTTGCATTTAGCTCAGGCAAAAGGGCACCGGTTTGACTTTTTGCAGTATAATCTGCTGCATCAAAAGAAAGTTTTGCTCCTTGTAATAAATGGTTTTTGTTTTTAGAAATTAAAAGAGCTTCGGACAAATCTTTAGGCAACATTTTTTTAACATCTTTGGGTTCTGAAAGAAGTTTTGGTTCCATACCGATTATTTGTATATATGTTGATTTTGAAGCCTCTAAATTGCCTTGTGCAGAAATTCTGTCTGATTTTGCTCTGGAATATCTGGCTTTTGCTTGAGAAACGTCTGTTCTGGTAACTTCTCCAACATTAAATCTTTCAATGGTTTCTTCAAGTTTTTTGTGAAGCAGATCTTCATTACTGTATTGCAATTTTACAATGGCGGCATTTTGCAATACGTCTAAATATGCAGTGGCAGCAGAAAGCAATATGCCCTGTTCTGTCTGCAACAAATCACTTTGTCCGGCTAAAGATCTTTTGTCTGCCGCTTTTACAGAATTTACAGTTTGTAAACCACTGAACAAAGACTGCGATACAACTGCAGATGCACTTTTTTGTGTCACATCCTGATCAGGTGAATCTCCGTTAAAATCTGATGAACCCTGTCCGTATGAACCTTGAAGATATATGTTTGGTCTGTATCCGGATTTTGCAATGGCAACATTTTCATCTATGGCTCTGAGTGATGCTCTGGCCGCTTGAAGAGACGGGTTGGTATTATAAGTATTAACCAAAGCCTCTGTTAAAGTGGTGGCATGTGCATTGGCACATATTAACATGGCCGTAAGTGATGTTGCTATATATGTTTTATTCATTTATTTCCTCTTAACTTATTTATTTGCAATGATTATATACAAAAAAGTTAAAATTTAGCAACTTTATTTAATTAAAAAGTGTATAAATTAGAAAGTTATTAACCAATATCTCTTATGATGTTGGCATGTTTGTATTTTGGGAGAATGTTATGAACAAAAATTCTGATATTTTAAATGAATTAGACAAAGCAAGATTAAAACTTTCTATTGAACATCATATCAAATATCTTATCGGAAAAAGAGCTTGTGAACTCAGCAAAGAGGAAACTTTGCATGCTGTTTCTTTGGCTGTAAGAGAATTTGCCATGGATAAAATGTA
>JAZNSB010000023.1:0-11649 GCA_045590955.1 Alphaproteobacteria bacterium
GCGTAAAGGTTTGCAAATTTGGTGCTTTACACATTGATGAAGTAACCGGTTTACCCACGGTTGATGAAGAAAAATGTACCGGATGCGGAGCCTGTGCCAAAACTTGCCCCAGACAGCTTTATGAATTAAGAAACAAAGGCCCAAAAGTATATGTTGCTTGTTCAAACACACAAAAAGGTGCCTTAGCTATGAAAAATTGCAAATCAGCATGCATCGGTTGTTCAAAATGTGCCAAAGTTTGCCCTGCAATACAAATAAGCAATAATTTATCATACATACCTCAAGCGGTAGATGTTAAAGAATATGGTTCACAATTAATTCAGGCATGTCCTACAGGCGCAATTATAGTAAAGGAAGATTAAGATGAGTATTAAAAAAACATTTTCTATGGGTGGATTACATATAGAAAAATACAAGCTTTCATCATCTTGTCCGATAGAACAAGCCCCATTACCGCCAATGGTTTATATTCCGGTCAGACAACACATTGGTAAACCGGCAAAAGTTTTGGTTGAAAAAGGTTCAAAAGTAAAAGTTGGAACACTTTTGGCAGATTCAGACGGTTTAATTTCTGCCGACGTTCATTCATCAGTTAGCGGAGAAGTTGTTAAAATTGATGAAGTAAAAAGCGCCGACGGATACATGGAATTGATGATATCAATCAAAGTAGAAGGTGATGAGTGGGAAGAAAGTATAGATCAAAGTCCGGAAATTATTTCTCAAATTCCGCAAGATGCAGACACAATCAAAGAAGCAATTTTGCAATCAGGTATTGTAGGTATGGGAGGGGCAGGTTTTCCAACACCGGTAAAAGTCAGTATTCCTGAAGGAAAAAAGGCTGATACTCTGATAATAAACGGAATTGAATGTGAGCCGTTTTTAACAGCAGATGACAGGCTTATGGTAGAACATGCAGAAGAGATTGTTATTGGCGCAAAATTAATTAACAAATTACTTGGCATACAAAATGCTATTATAGCCATTGATGAAAATAAAGCCCAAGCAATAGAAAAATTAACCCATGTTTGCAAAAGATATGTAGGTGTAAATGTGGCAGTCTGCAAGACCAAATATCCTCAAGGTTCAGAAAAACAACTGATAGATGCCATCACCGGCAGACAAGTTCCGTCCGGCAAACTTCCGATAGATGTAAACTGTGTTGTTCAAAATGTCGGCACTGTTTTTGCCGTATATCAAGCTGTTTTTAAGCACAAGCCGTTATTTGAAAGGGTTGTTACATTTAGCGGAGATAAAATGAAAACACCACGCAATCTTTTGGTCAGAGTAGGTACTCCGGTTTCATTTATTCTGGAACATTTTGGAGAAAATGAACAAGATGCAGATCAAATTATATTTGGTGGCCCTATGATGGGAAAATCTGTTGTCAATACTTTGGCTCCGGTTACTAAACTCACATCAGGAGTTTTATTGTTAAGCAAACAACTTACCAATAAAGAAGATGAGTATGCTTGTATAAGATGTGCAAAATGTGCTTTATCATGCCCCATGGGATTAGAACCATTCAACATTGCCTCATATGTTAAAAACAACATGATAAAAGAAACCAAGACGTTAAGAGTAACAGACTGTTTAGAATGCGGATGTTGTTCATACATATGCCCAAGCAGAATACCTCTGACAGATTATTGCAAACTTGCTAAACAAGAACTAAAAAAACAAAAATAAGGATTATCAGATGCTGACTATTTCAACTTCGCCACATATGAGTACGCCAAAAACAACTCAAAAAATAATGTTAGACGTAATCATTGCATTAACACCGGCATTCATTGCTTCGGTATTATTTTTTGGAGCAAATGCCTTAATAGTTGTTTTAACATCTGTAGCGGCATGTGTGCTAACAGAATATTTTGTATGTAAATATTTGCTTAAAATAAAAAATACTACCACAGACTTATCTGCAATAGTCAGCGGATTGTTGTTGGCGTACAATCTTCCGTCAGGATTGCCGGTTCCAATGGTTTTGGTAGGAAGCGTTGTGTGTATTTTAGTGGCTAAAATGGCATATGGCGGACTTGGTAAAAATTTGTTCAATCCGGCTCTTGTCGGCAGAGTGTTTTTATTCATATGTTTTCCTTTACACATGACCACATGGCTTACACCAAAATTTGCATCATTCTTTAACGCAGATGCACAAACAGGCGCCACCATGTTAGGATTAGCAAAATCTGCACAGGCTTTTTCAGACACACAAACAGCAGCAACATGGCAAGGAGACTTGGCAGCACAAAACTTTCATATAGATAGTTATCTTGACCTGTTTTTAGGTAATATGGGCGGATGTCTTGGAGAAACATCTGTATTAGCTCTTTTGTTGGGTTTTGCATTTTTATTGTTCAGAAAAGTTATAAGCTGGCACATACCTGTGTTTTTTGTTGGTACCGTATTTACAATTTTTGGCTTAGTATGGCTTATAAACGGACAAGCAGATTACTATAATCCGTTTTTCCAAATAATGTCTGGAGGATTGATGCTTGGCGCCATTTTTATGGCCACAGACTATGTTACGTCACCCATGAGTAAAAAAGGACAAATTATCTTTGCAATCGGCTGCGGATTTCTAACTTCCGTAATTAGAATAAACGGAGCATATCCCGAAGGCGTTTCTTTTGCCATTTTGATTATGAATGCATTTGTTCCGCTTATAGATAAATACGTCAGACAACCTTTTTTTGGGAGCAACAAATAATGTCAAAACAAAACAATTTAAATTTTAAACAAATAGTTTTGGTCTTATTAAGTGTTGGCGTGTTGTCATCACTAATGTTGGGATTAGGACATCACTTGACTAAAGAAAGCATAATTCAAGCACAAAAAGACAAAGAGTACGAAGCATTAAAAGACGTTGTTGTTGAAGATTTTGACAACGACCCGATAAAAGAAGTAAGTTCACGTTCTGTTGGTAAAAGAAAACCAAAAGTAGAGATATATCCGGTAAGAAATAAAGGCAGAATCACATCAATGGTGGTAAAAAGCTATTCCGATAAAGGTTTTTCCGGCAGAATAGAAGTAATGGTAGGATTTCATCCTCATGGTAAAATTCACAAAGTAAATATATTAAAACAAACAGAAACACCGGGACTTGGTTCAAAAATCACAGAAAATAAATTTTTATCTCAATTTGAAGAATATGATCCAGGATATCATGTAATGAAAGTAACCAAAGATGGTGGAGATGTAGATGCCGTAACCGGGGCTACAATCAGCTCCAGAGCTGTGCTAGATGCTCTGGAAAAAGCGTATGAGGTTTATCTAAAATTTAAAATGGACAATTAAAATGAATAAAGAAAGCATATCAAATATCAAAAGAGGCATAATAAAAGAAAACCCTGTTTTTGTAATGATGATAGGTATGTGTCCAACACTTGGCGTTACCACATCTGCCATAAACGGACTTGGTATGGGGGTGGCCACACTTTTTGTGCTTATCTTGTCAAATGTGGTAATATCTTCAGTTGCCAAATTTATTCCAAATACAATAAGAATTCCATGCTATATTGTTATTATAGCATCATTTGTAAGCTTAATAGATATGCTTATGGAAGCATATTTACCCACCTTACATTCTCAGCTTGGAATATACATTCCCTTAATTGTTGTAAACTGCCTTATTTTAGCCAGGGCAGAGGCCTTTGCCTCAAAAAACACCGTTTTACAATCATTCTTTGACGGACTTGGCATGGGTATAGGTTTTACACTAGCTCTTTTGTTGTTGGGCAGTTTTAGAGAAATTTTAGGTAATGCCTCAATCTTTGGATGGAACTTTTTGGGAGAAGATGTATACCCCATGATATTATTCATATTACCACCCGGAGCATTTTTAGCTTTGGGACTGTTTGTGTTACTTACACAGAAAAGAAAAGGAGATAATTAATGAGTTATTTTGATATATTCATAGCATCAGTATTTGTTAATAACATAATTTTATCTCAGTTTTTGGGTATATGCCCGTTTTTGGGGGTTTCCAAAAAAACATCCACAGCTGTTGGTATGGGGTTTGCCGTAATTTTTGTACTCACACTCTCAACATTGGTCACATTTATTGTATATAAATCATTGTTGGTTCCGTTTAATTTGGCATACATCAGAACTGTTGTGTTTATTTTAATAATAGCCAGCTTAGTTCAAATGGTTGAGATTATTTTAAAGAAAACATCTCCGGTCTTATATCAGGCACTTGGCATATTTTTGCCTCTTATTACCACAAACTGCGCTGTATTGGGTGTTGCTTTGTTAGTTATTCAAAAAGATTACAATTTGCGTAGAGCTTTATGGTACAGTTTTTCAACATCATTAGGTTTCATGTTGGCTCTTGTAATTTTTGCAGGTCTAAGAGAAAGATTGTCAATGTCAAAACTGCCCAAAGCCATGCAAGGAGCCCCCATTGCATTAATAACAGCAGGACTGTTATCCATGGCATTTATAGGATTTACCGGAATAGGTAATTAGTCTTTTAATATCTTTACAATGTTTTGCAAAACCTCATCAAACATTTGTTGAGTAAGGCGGTTAGTGTTTATGTTATATCTTGATGTATGATAAGAGTTTACCAAATAAAGATTTTTTTCTTCTAAATAATGCACGTTATTATGAGCAAACTTAAATTGGCTTTGCTTATATTTTAAAGCTTTAAGTATTGCATTATGGGCAACAGAACCTAAAGTGAGAATTATTTTCAGATTTTTCATTGAGCCAATTTCATCAATCAGAAACTTGTTACATGCATTGATTTCATCTGCATTTACCTTGTTTTGTGGCGGCACACACCTTACAGCATTTGTAATTCTGGTATTTATTAATTCAAAACCATCATTAGCATTTTTAAGATAACTTCCTTTTGCCAAACCAAATCTCTTTAATGTTGGGTATAATATATCCCCGGCATAATCATTTGTAAAAGGTCTGCCGGTTTTATTTGCGCCGTTCAACCCCGGAGCAAGTCCCACAATAAGGATGCTTGCATCATCTTTGCCAAAAGAAGGAACGGGAGCATTAAAATAATCAGGAAATTTAATCTGATTTTGTTTTCTAAATGCTAGCAATCTTGGGCATTTATCGCATTTTTTACAAGGTGTCATTGTCATTTATTTATCCTTTTTTTATATCCTACACTTTAATTTATAAAAAGCAATACTATATCCAAAAATGCTAATCCAAGAAGTTCTTGGAAAGTTACATTTTAATAATAAAAGGAGTTAACTTATGAAAAAAAGTATACTTTTAGCAGGAGTAGCATGTTTGTTTTCATTCAGTGCAAACGCAATGGAAACAGATTACATGGATAATATCAAACCTTATATGGGGTTAGATTATGTATATACAAAGGCAGATATTAGAAAAGATCTTGATGCCAAAGACAAATATAATTCAGGTTTAGTAAATCTGGGTATGAAATGGGGCAATTATTTTGGTGCAGAAGCTTTCTTTCAGCTTTCAGACAGACCAAATAAAGGTCCTGTAAAAACAGATTTTTATGCATATGGTATTGATTTATATGGCTATATGCCAATGAACTGTGATGCTACATTCAGCTTGCTGGGATCTCTTGGTTTGGCTGAATATGAATACAAAGTTAAAAGCCCGCTCGGCAACTACGATAAAGGTAAATTAGGTTACAGAATGGGTCTCGGTGCAGAATACAAATTTAATGATAACTGGTCTGCACGTGTAATGGCAAGATATACATATCTTGATATGAGAGCCGTTGATAACCTACAAGAGCTTTCTGCCGGTATCAGATATACCTTTTAACCGGTGCCATAAAAAAACCCCGTTTTTCAACGGGGTTTTTTGTGTTTCAAAAGAGTTATTAATCAGCTAGCCCCAACTCTTTATACTCAACTTTAACTTCAAAATCATGACCATATTGTTCTACCAATCTGTTTGCTACAAAATTGTTCAATTGTTGAGTAATTTTTTGTTGGGTAGCTTCAGCAAGTTTTGAGGTTGCAGGCAAAGACTTATTAATTACTCTGTCTGCAACTGCAATAATCTTTGCATTTGAAGTTTCCAATAGTTTTGGTGTTCCTTTTGCTTCCTTGAACAAGCTTAGCATATTTTGCTTATTTAAGTTTTCAAAAGAATCATTTCTTTTCAAAGGTCTTGTTGTTTTAACTTCAAAGCCAAATCTTTGAGCAACACTGTTAATGTCATCACCGGTTTCAAGATCATGCATAATATCATTAACATTTTCTTGAGCAATGGCATTTTTCTCTGCTTCAACCCACATTTTTTCAATTTGCGGCTTAACCAAGGCAATATCTTTAGCTTTTGTTTCATATATTTCATCAACTCTAATTACTGCAAAACCATCTTCCAATTCCACCACTTGAGAGGTTTCTCCTTTGTTGTATCCGAACACGGTATTCAAGAAGTCCTGATTTGCAATTATCTTTTTATGTTTCTGAGGCATAGATTTTGCTTCAGCGTTTTCATTTACTTGTTTAGCAACATTTACTTCCGCCCCATATTCTTTTGCCACATCTTCCAAAGATGTTCCGGCAGCCAACTTATCTTCAATATTTTTAGAAGCTTCATATGCGTTGTCATAGGCTGTATCTTTTTGAATTTCGTCTATGATAGATTTTTTAGCATTTTCCAAAGATGTTGTTTTTCCGGGTTGAATTTTTGCAACTTTCATAATATGCCAACCCATTTGAGATTTAATAGGTCCTACCACCACATTTTTCTGAGCCTCAAACACGGCATCAGCCACATCTGCAATAAGCATATCTTTTGAAACCCAACCTAGTTTTGTATCTTCTTCTGACTGACCTGCAATTGCTTTTGCCACTTCAAAGAAATTTTTCTTCAAAGAAAGTTCTTTTTTTGCGGTTTGAGCATCTTCTTGCTTATCAAACACCATTTGCAAAACTTCTCTTTGTTCCGGTTTTTGGAATTTTTCTTTATTTTCATTATAGTATTCTTCAATTTCAACATCAGAAGGAGTAATTTGCTTAGCCATTTGGTCAACACTAAGAATCATATAAGAAATATCTCTTGTTTCAGGTAACATAAAGTTAGGTTTAAAATCCTCATAATACATTTGCAATTCTTCATCAGAGATGCTTCTGTTTATTTTGATGTTTTGAGGAACAATTTTAATATATTTAAAAACTTTTTCTTGATTATCTACTTTAAGAGCGGCATTAAGCATTGTTTCTGGCAGGTTCATGTTGCTTACCGGAGCATTAATCAAAATATTTTTTATGATGTCTGTTTTCAAATTTGCAATGTATTGTTGTTCTGTAAGTTGCATTGCGCTTAAGATTCTTTTAAATTTTTGCACGTCAAATTTATTGTTATGATCCAAAAACTCTGGATTTGATTGAATTAATTGCTTAATCATATCATTTCCGATATACATATTTTCTTGATCCGCAAAGTTTTTTACAATTGCATCAAGCAACTCTTTTTGCACAATTTCCAATACCATTTCAGATCTTGTAGCATCATTGATTTCATAATCTTCACCCAAGAAACTCTTCATCAGTTGCTCGGCTTTGTTGTATTGAAACAAAATTTCATCTTTAGAAACAGTAACATCATCCACGGTTATCACAGGATTATTATTTGCCGCAGAAGAAATATAACCTGTTACGCCAAACAACGACATAAAGCTTAAAGCAGTTAAGATAAGAATAAGTTTAATAAGCCATGTATCTTGTATTTTTCTAAGTTTTTCAATCATTTTAACAAATCCATTTATTATTAATCTTGGGCAATTATAACAACATAAAAAATATATACAATCTTAAAACATTGCTGTTGAAAAGTTTTTTTGTATGTGATATAAGGAGACGAATTTTTAATTTTTAGGGTAAAAGAGATGAGAAAAAAACTAATTGCCGGCAACTGGAAAATGAACTTATTGCTTGCTTCAGGCACAGCATTAGCCAAAGAAGTTGCTGAGATGAGCAAAAAAATTGACAACAAAACCTGTCAATTTTTGATATGTCCTCCATTTACATTGTTAACCAATGTAAAAAAGGCTTTAAGGGGTTCAAAAGTTTGTTTGGGAGCCCAAGATGCTCATTTTAACATAAAAGGCGCTCACACCGGAGATGTCAGTCCTCAAATGTTAACAGATGTTGGTTGCAAATATGTCATTTTAGGTCACTCTGAACGCAGAGCAGACCATTTTGAAACTAACGAAATTGTCAATAAAAAAGCCATGCTTGCTCACGAAAACGGCTTAATCAGCATCATCTGCGTTGGAGAAACATTGGAACAAAGAGAAAAAGGCAAAGCTTTAGATATTTGTTCGGCACAAGTTTTGGGCTCTTTACCTGAAGACAGCAATGCAAAAAACACCGTAATTGCATATGAGCCGGTATGGGCAATCGGTACAGGCAAAACTCCGACACCTCAAGATGTTGCGGAAGTTCACTCGGCAATCAGAACAACTGTTGCAAAAAAATTCGGCAAAGCAACGGCTTCAAAAATGCAAATTCTATATGGTGGCTCTGTAAAACCATCAAACGCAAAGAGTTTTTTAGGGTTGGAAGATGTGGATGGTGCACTTATAGGTGGTGCTAGCCTTAAAGCAGATGACTTTATCGCAATAGCAGAACAAATTTGTTAGTAAAGGAAATGTAAAATGGGTACAATTTTATTAGTAATTCACTTGATGATAGCCATATTTTTGGTTGCTGTTATTTTATTGCAACGTTCAAGTGGCGGAGCCTTAGACGGCTTAGGTGGCGGTAGCGGTGCCACAAGTTTTATGACAGCAAGAGGCAAAGGAAACTTGCTCACCAGAACAACGGCCATTCTTGCCACACTGTTCATCTTATCTTCAATCGGTCTGTCTTTATATTATAAAGATGCGGGCAGAGTTTCAAACTCTGTGGTTGAATCGCCGGCAACACAAGAACAGCCTGCTTTACCATCTGCTCCGGTAGCAGAATAATACACATAAGTATTTGATTTAACAACAAAATTACCTTATCTGGTGATTTTGTTGTTTTTTTTCTGGACAAAATAAACAAAACATGATACGCAAATCTTTACTAACAAGTATTGATGAGAGAGGAAATATGGAACAGAAAACAGTTAACGTAAATGGTGTTGAGCTTTCTAATGAAGCAAACATGGGGCTTTTATGTGGCCCTTGCCAAATAGAAAGTTTTGATCACGCATTGTTTATTGCTGGTTCAATGGTGAATATAACAAAAAAACTCGGACTTCCTTATGTTTTTAAAGCTTCTTTTGATAAAGCAAACCGTTCTTCAATCAAAGGCGCCAGAGGTGTTGGAATAGAAGAGGGTATCAGAACATTCCAAGAAGTTAAAAAATTGTTCAATTGCCCAATTGTAACAGATGTTCACGAAGTATGGCAGTGTAAAGAAATTGCTCCTTATGTTGATATGTTGCAAATTCCTGCATTTTTGTGCAGACAAACAGACTTGGTTGTTGCTGCATCAAAAACAGGCAAAGTTGTAAATATCAAAAAAGGCCAGTTTTTAGCACCTTGGGATATGAAAAATTTGGTGCAAAAATGTGTTGAGAGCGGCAATACAAATGTTTGTATAACAGAAAGAGGAACAAGCTTCGGATATAATACATTGGTAACAGATATGCGTGGTTTACCGAGAATGGCAAAAGATACCGGATGTCCGATTATATTTGATGCCACACACTCTGTTCAACAACCGGGAGGTTTAGGTGCCAGCACAGGCGGAGAAAGAGAATATGCTCCTGTTTTGGCAAGAGCTGCCGTTGCAGTAGGTGTTGCAGGTTTGTTCATTGAAACACACGACAATCCTGATAAAGCCTTATCTGATGGTCCGAACAGCATTCCGTTAAAAGATATGGAAGGATTGCTTGCAAACCTTATGGAATATGATTATTTGAGAAAACAAAATAAATGCAATTCTCAGACTGTGGCTATATAGTTAATTTAAAAAAACATGGAGAAAATTCTCTAATAGTTACCGTGGTCTGTAAAGATCACGGTAAACTTATTGGTTATTGTTCACATTGTTACAATAAAAAAAGTGCACCTGTATTTCAGCTTGGTAACTTTGTAAAGATAAATGCATATTCAAGACTTGAAGAAAATATGCTTTCCTTTAAACTTGAGCTCATAACTCCACACTCGGTAGATTTTATGTTTGACGAAATAAAGCTTTCTGTTTTATCATCATTTTGTGAGTTATGTAATACCTGCCTTCCGGAAAAAGAACCTCTGGAAAGATTTTATTGGTATGTTGAAAGTTTTTTTAATCTAATACATCAAGATAATTGGCTAACGCATTATTGTTACTTTGAATTTTATTTATTAGAATACCTGGGTATCGGACTTGACTTAAGCGAATGTTCTGCAACAGGAAGCACACAAAATTTACAATACGTTTCTCCTAAAACAGCAAAAGCTGTATGTGCTCAGGCAGGAGAACCATTTAAAGACAGATTATTTGCATATCCTCATTTTATAGTTTCGCAAAACTATTGTCCAAGCCCAACAGAACAGAAACAACTATTACAAATGACAGAATTTTTCCTCAATAAAAATTTTTTTCAAACTCATAACTTGAAATTGCCAAAAAATCGTGCTAGCTTGCTTGCAAAATTAAATTTGGAATAATAAATGGCTGAAATACAAGAAAATATAAGAGACGTTCATTTAGGGGAAGAACTTGGCAAAAGATACCTGTCTTATGCCATGTCCACCATTGTTGACAGAGCTTTGCCTGATGTCAGAGACGGCTTAAAACCTGTTCACAGACGTCTGTTATATGCAATGAGACAATTAAAACTTGATCCTAAATCAGGTTTCAAAAAGTGTGCCAGAGTTGTTGGTGATGTTATCGGTAAATATCACCCCCACGGAGATTCTGCCGTATATGGTGCCATGGTCAGACTTGCACAAGATTTTTCTGTTCGTTATCCTATGGTTGACGGCCAAGGTAATTTCGGCAATATAGACGGGGATGGCGCCGCCGCCATGCGTTATACAGAAGCCAGACTTACGGAATATGCCATTTGCATGATGGAAGGGTTAAATGAGAATACTGTTGATTTTCGCCCAACTTATGACGGAGAAGAAGACGAACCTGTAATCATGCCGTCCATGGTTCCAAACTTACTTTGCAACGGTTCTTCGGGTATTGCTGTAGGTATGGCAACCAATGTACCTCCGCACAATTTATCAGAAGTTTGTGATGCTTTATTGCTACTCATAGAAAAGCCCGATTCCACCATAGAATCCGTTGTAAAAAAAATAAAAGGACCGGATTTTCCGACCGGTGGCGTTATTATTGATAATTTCAACACCATATTAAACAACTACACAAATGGACGTGGTACATTCAGAATTAGAGCAAAATGGCATAAAGAAGAGCTTTCTCACGGCACATATCAAATCATTATTACAGAAATTCCCTATCAGGTTATAAAATCAAAGCTTATTGAAAAAATAGCTTCTCTTCTGATGGAAAAAAAGCTCCCAATGTTGGAAGATATCAGAGATGAATCAACACAAGACATAAGAATTGTGCTTATTCCCAAAAACCGCAACATAGATCCGAACATGATAATGGAATATCTGTTTAAGCAAACAGAGCTAGAGAGCAGATTTGCCTTAAATATGAACGTTTTAGATTCTGATGGCGTTCCAAGAGTTAT
>JAZNSB010000024.1:0-23820 GCA_045590955.1 Alphaproteobacteria bacterium
CAATAAAAAAACCGTCCTTTATGGGCGGTTTTTTCATTGTGGTTATTTTTTCGTAAAAAACCGAACATTTTTTTACAATGTTTTAAGGAATCATGAGATAAACTGGCTTAACATCAGGAAGTGTTTGTTTTTATTTTGTTATTGCATATTAGACAAAAATATGGCATAATAAATATAGACATTGGATTTAAATGTTCGGTTTTTTACGAAAAAATAACCACAATGAAAAAACCGCCCATAAAGGACGGTTTTTTTATTGTTGGTTGCGGGGGCAGGATTTACTCTTCATTTCATTTGAGTTGACTGCTCGTCGCCGGACAGGTCCGCCGGCATACTTGCGTCTGCCTGCGTCTCGCGTTGAACCTACTTTTTCGTAGGTTCAAACCCAGCCACACAATACAAAACACAAAAACCGCCCATAAAGGACGGTTTTTTTATTGTTGGTTGCGGGGGCAGGATTTGAACCTACGACCTTCAGGTTATGAGCCTGACGAGCTACCGGGCTGCTCCACCCCGCGATCATCTTATGCATCGCAACTGGGGGATAAATAACCTTATTTATTCAATATGTCAAGTATTTATTTACAAAAATAATGAAATTATTATTGCAAATATAAATACTGTCACAACAATCCAATGCCAAATCTTCATTTTTTTCTCCTCTTTTTTATAAATAATAGCTGTTTGTTTTTTGTAAACGCAGATTAAATAAAAATTTATATTTAGATGTTAGCATATCCTACAAAAAGATTTAATGAGAGAATAAAAAATGCAACATATTCACGCACTTATAGTAGATTTAACGTTAATTACAATTTATGCCGGAATAACCACGCTTATTTTCAAAAAATTAAAACAACCAATTGTTTTGGGTTATATTTTGGCAGGTCTTTTGGCCGGGCCATACATCAATTTGTTGCCCACGGTCACAGATAAAGCAGATTTAACTCTTTGGGCAGACATTGGGGTTATTTTTTTGTTGTTCGGACTTGGCCTTGAGTTTAGTTTTAACAAAATGATAAATGTTGGCAAGTCGGCCATGATAACTGCCACGGCCAACATTTTCTTTATGTTGTTTTTGGGATATAACACGGGGTTATTGCTTGGTTGGTCTGTAATAGACAGCTTTTTCTTGGGCTCTATGATATCCATGTCTTCAACCACCATTATCATCAAGGCCTTTGATGACTTAAATGTGAAAAAACAAAGGTTTACGGACTTGGTGTTTGGGGTTTTAATTGTAGAAGACATTGTAGGAATTTTGCTTTTGGTGTTATTGCCTACAATTGCACTCAGCAACACCATAAATTCTCAAGAACTGATGATTAGTACCGCAAAATTGCTCTTTTTCTTGGTTTTATGTTTTGTAATCGGCATATATTTTGTGCCAACATTAATCAAAAAAATTTCAGATTCATTAAATGAAGAAATGCTTTTATTGTTGATGATAAGTCTTTGCTTTGGCATGGTGCTTTTGGCCACTTCTTCAGGTTTTTCTGCAGCCTTGGGTGCATTTATCATGGGTTCTATTTTGGCAGAAAACGAGCATATTGAAAAAATGGAAAAAGTCTTTAAGCCTTTAAAAGACTTTTTTGGCGCCATTTTCTTTGTATCTGTTGGTATGATGGTAGATCCGCACATGCTCATTACCTATGCATGGCCCATTTTTGTTATCACATGCATTGTAATTTTGGGTAAGGTCACATTTTCTTGTTTTGGCTTTTTGGTTTCCGGTCAAAGCTTAAAAACCTCTATGCAAGGAGCGTTTTCTTTGGCACAGGTTGGAGAATTTGCATTTATTATTGCCAGTTTGGGAATGAGCTTAAAAGTAATTGATGCAAAAATATATCCCATAATTGTTGCTGTTTCTGTGGTTACCACGTTTATTACGCCGTTAATGATAAAAACTTCTGATGTTGTGGTTAAAAAACTTGCTAAATGGATGCCCGAAAAATGGAGCAACCTGATAGAAAAAAACAGAGCCACCGGCACAGAAACCCAGATGGAAGAAAAACGTTGGAAATTATTGTTCAAGAGTTATTTTTTGCGTTTGGTGTTGTTTAGCATGATAATATATACCATCATTGCATTATCGGCATATTTCATCAGACCGTTTGTTTCAAACATTATAAGCAACGCATGGATGGCAAAAATAGTTACCACCATTGCCACATTTATTCTTTCTGCGCCGTTTTTAAAGGCTTTGATTGGCTGGGAAACAATCTTTCCGCTTTATTTGAAAGAAAAAATTGCTCTTATTTTTTGCAAAATAAAAAGAGACTCCAGCCACGAAACCAGACAAACCATAGTTTCAAGACTGGAAGAAAACATAGATTTTTGCTCTGTTGCAGAAGACGGTCAGGCACACCGCAACCATTTTATATCCAATAACAAAATTGCCGCATTATATTATAAATTGTGGAGTGCAAAGAAGATAAACCGTCTGCCGCTCATTCTTTTAACAAGCTTTAGATTGTTGTTGGTAATGTTTTTTATGGCCACCATCATACACCAATTTTTAACAGAAAATGAAATTGTTACATGGGGACTAATTATTATAACCATTTTGGTAATTTCACAGTCCAGATGGCTGTTTAACCAATATATGAGCATTGAAAATCAGTTTTTGAAAAACTTAAACGGCAGCAGATTAAAAGAGCTTACGCAAATAAAAGAAGAACTCCAAAAAGAAGAAAAGCCTAAAGAAGAGGATAAAAAAGAAGAGGGCAAAAAAGAAGATAAGAAAGAAGAAACAAAAAAGGCATAAAAAAAGGGGCGAAAAAACTTCTCGCCCCAATTAAATTTAGTCCTCCTCAAGCGTTGTCACTGCTTTGCCAAGAATTGTCCACAAATCTTGGAGAGTCTCAACAACACAGTTGCCAATTTCCAACAGGCAATTACCGACCATTTTCAGCAACCTTCCCACTACAGCCGCTACCATGCGAGTAATGAAAACGGAACCCGAAAATGTTGCAAATGGCAACGCAAACGCAAACCAAAATTGCCAAGGTACTGGCAGGGGTATTGTTTGCGTATACAACATTGTCAGCATTGCTAACAGTGTTGCACAGCCTGATACAATATTAAAGTATTTACCTATTTTTCTCTGCTTGTAAAGGTAAAAACTCTCATTTTCCTTCTTGATGAACAAGAAAACGATCAGGTCGTACATGGCTCCAAGGAGCAAAATGCCCAACGGAAGGGCATAAATAACTTTGATAAATTCCATTTTGTTATTTTTTTTTGTTTAACATAGATCATCCATAACAATATCTTATACCTCAAATATACCACATTTTAGGCTTTGATGCAAGAAAAAAACGAAAGTAAGTTTTTTCTTGTATTTTAAAATCAAGTTGCTATTTTTAGGCAAAATTACATTAAACAAAGAGAATTAAACATGTCTATGAGAAATATCGCAATCATTGCCCACGTTGACCACGGAAAGACCACTTTGGTAGATGGTCTGTTGCGTCAAAGCGGCACATTTAGAACAAACCAACAAGTTTCAGACTGCGTAATGGATAGTAATGACCTTGAAAGAGAAAGAGGCATTACCATCTTGTCAAAATGTACTTCCGTAAACTGGAATGGCACGTTAATCAACATTGTAGATACACCGGGACACGCAGATTTTGGCGGCGAGGTAGAGCGCATTTTGTCAATGGTTGACGGAGTTGTTTTGTTGGTAGATTCTTCCGAAGGTCCGATGCCACAAACCAAATTTGTGCTTGGTAAAGCCTTAAAAGTGGGCTTAAGACCCATTGTGGTAATCAACAAGGCAGACAAACAAGACGCCAGAGTAGATGATGTATTAAATGAGGTTTTTGACCTGTTTGTAAGCTTAAATGCCACAGATGAACAGCTTGATTTTCCTGTTTTATATGCATCTGGCAGAAACGGATGGGCAGTAAAAGAGCTTTCTGATGAAAAGAAAGATCTAACCCCGTTGTTTGAGCTTATTTTGTCTTATGTTCCTGAACCAAATTGCAATCAAGACGCTCCGTTTTCAATGCTTGCTACCACGTTGGAAGCTAACCAGTTTATAGGCAGACTGTTAACGGGCAAAATTCAGACCGGCTCTGTCAAAGTAAACGACGTTGTAAAAGTTTTAGATGCAAATAATAATGAAATAGAGCGTTGTCGCATTGCCAAAATTTTGGCATACAGAGGCTTAAACAGAGAAAGTTTAACACAGGCATTTGCCGGTGACATTGTGGCCATTGCAGGAGTTGCCAAAGGAACGGTTGCAGACACCATTTGCGCCATGGAAGTAAACGAACACATTCCTGCACAGCCTATTGATCCGCCAACATTGGCCATGACCTTTTCCATAAACGATTCTCCTTTGGCCGGCAGAGAAGGCACAAAAGTAACTTCTCGTATGATATGGGACAGACTGCAAAAAGAAGCAGAAGGAAACATTGCTCTTAAAATCAGCAGAACAGATACTTCAGATTCTTTTGAAGTTGCCGGCAGAGGAGAGCTTCAGCTTGGCGTATTAATTGAAACCATGCGTAGAGAAGGATTTGAACTTTCCATTTCTCGTCCCAGAGTTTTAATGAAAAAAGATGAAAACGGCAACTTGCTTGAACCTATTGAAGAAGTTGTGGTAGATGTTGATGAAGAACATTCCGGCGTTGTGGTAGAAAAACTTGGTTCTCGCAGAGGTGAAATGCTTGAAATGATACCATCTCAAGTTGGCAACAAAGTAAGGCTTATCTTTAATGTGCCCTCAAGAGGCATGATCGGATACAATTCAGAGTTTTTAACAGATACCAGAGGAACAGGAGTATTGAACAGAGTATTCAAAGGTTATGAACCTCACAGAGGAGCCATTGAAAGCCGAAGAAATGGTGTTTTAATTTCTTCTGAAACAGGCACCGCTGTGGCATATTCTTTGTGGAAGCTTCAAGACAGAGGTCCAATGTTTATTGATCCGTCTGTTCCGGTATATACAGGTATGATTATTGGAGAACATACCAAGCCAAATGATATTGAAGTAAATCCATGCAAAAGCAAACAGCTCACCAATATCAGAGCAGCCGGTAAAGATGAGGCTATAGATCTAATTCCTCCCAGAAAGCTCACATTGGAACAAGGGTTGGCATATATCCAAGACGACGAACTTTTAGAGGTAACTCCAAAAACTCTGAGACTTCGCAAACGTATTTTGGATCCCATTTTAAGAAAGCGTTCCAAACCGGATATTATTGAATAAAATAAAAAAGCCGACATTTTTAGATGTTGGCTTTTTTTCTTGTTTGTTTGACATATATTTTTAGCATGTTTAGAATAACAAAAAAATCTTTTTTTTGGAGATTGTTTTATGAAAAAAATATGCTTTATTCTAATTTCTTTGTTTCTGATTACTGTTTCTGTAACGGCAAATGCAAAAAACACAGAATTTGCTTTGGATGAAAACCTAAAGTTTTCTACAATAAACAAACAGTTGCTTAAAATTGAGAAAACAATCAAATCAGGAGACACTACTGCAGAGCAACTTCAAGAAAAAAGCCAAGATATTGCTATAACCAGAGACAAAATTCTATCTGCCAAGAAAGAGGTTGAAATAGAACTCGGTTTTGTGCAAAAAAGAATGGACGTTTTAGGTCCTGAGCCGGCAGAAGGTCAAAAAGAGGCGGTAATCATTGCTCAAAAAAGACAAGAGTTTAATAAAGAGCTTGTTGCATATAAGGCCCAACTTGCGGAAGCAGACATTTTGTTGGCCAAATTGGATGAAATAGATGCCATTATAATTAATCTTAAAAACAAAGAGCTTCTAAGCAATCTGACCATAAAGCATGACAACATCATTTTCCCGTCGGTATTTATCAATCATTCAAAGCAACTGGCTGTCTATGTTGCAGATATTTTTCATTCACCGGTAAAATGGTATAAAGAGCTAAGTCAGCAACAAAAGTTTGATGCAAAATCAACAATGGTGCCGTTTGTTTTATTTGTTGTTTTATCCGTAGGAATTGGTTTTTATTTACGCCGTTTTTTGATGAGTCGTTTTGGTTATAATCATGAAATTGAAAGCCCACGCTATGGCAAAAAATTTATTGTTGGCCTGGTTGTGGTTTTGGCATATGGTATTATTCCGGCACTTTTAATCGGAGGACTTTTGTTTTGGGTAAAAAACAGTCAGTTTATGTCATTTGGGCTGTTTGGCATAGTATTATCAAACTTTTTATTGTACTTCTTGTTTGTTATGTTGGCCAGAGCTGTAGCAAGAGTTGTTTTAACACCATATAATGAAAAATGGCGTTTGATTAATATCTCAACGGAAAAATCAAAAAAAATTATTTTTGCTTTATATTTTAGTATTACACTTATCAGTATTTCTGCTTTTCTGATTGCAGTAGCCAAAGCGGCAGAATATCCGACTGCGTTAATTTTCTTCCTAACCACCATAGACTGTATTGTAAAGTCTGCATGCATAATTTTGGTTACAAAAAAATGCTTGTGGGAAGACGCAGATATTTCTGAAGAAAGTTCTGATGAAGAAGAACAAAATAGCACAAACAATTTGGTTTCTGTTGGTTTTGGTGTTTTTGTATTTGCCCTTAGTATAATGGGAATAGCCGTTTTTGGATATCCTGTTATGGCAGATTATATTTTGAACAGATTTTTAGGTTCTGTGGCTTCTTTGGTTTTATTCATCATGTTGCGTAAATCTTTCCAAGAAGGGTTGCACAGACTTCTTTTGATGAGATTTTGGTTTAATATGTTCAAAATCAGAAGAAGACTTACACACAGAATTGGCTTGTGGCTCATTTTAATTTTAGATCCGTTTTTATGGATTGGGTTTATTTTTTATATTCTGTCTTTATGGGGAGTTTCTACAGACCTTTTAAGAAGGGTTTTATCAAAAGTTGTAACCGGATTTAACATTGGAGGTGTAACGGTTTCTTTGGTGTCCATCATTACCGGACTTTTAATTTTCTTTATTGGTGTTGCCATTGTAAGCAAATTAAAAAAGACTTTGATGAACAATGTTTTGTCAAAAATGGATATTGATGACGGTATAAAGAACTCTCTTGTTTCCGGAGTGGGTTTTGTGGGCTTTATCATTGCAGCCTTGCTTGCCATATCTGCAATGGGCGGAGATTTAAATAACATTGCCATCATTGCCGGTGCTCTTTCATTTGGAGTTGGTTTGGGTTTGCAAAACGTGGTAAACAACTTTGTTTCCGGTATTATATTGCTGTTTGAAAGACCTGTTAAAGCCGGAGACTGGGTAATCATAAACGGAGAAGAAGGAATTATTAAGCAAATTAACATAAGAACTACAGAGCTTATAACCTGGGAAAAAGCGTGTGTGATTATTCCGAATGCAGACCTGCTTGCAAATCAGGTTAAAAATCTAACACATAACGATACCTTGGGCAGAGTAGAAATAAAAGTAAGCGTATCCTATGGTTCAGATGTTGATAAAGTTACCAAAATTTTACTTGATATTGTAAACAGTCACAAAAAAGTTCTTAAAAAACCTGCAGCATATGTTGTGTTTTCAGACTTTGGAGAAGATGGTCTTAAATTCAGCATGAGATATTATTTATCTAACGTAATGGATAAATTGGACACGGAAAGCCAAATCAGATATGAAATTAACAAACGTTTTAATGAAGAGGGTATTACAATACCATTTCCACAGAGAGAACTACATATTACTCAAGAAGTTATTGAAACAAAAAAAGCAAGAAAGAAAAAGGCTTAAAGTTTTTCCATATCAAGTAGTTTTTGTTTAACTTTAACAGAACAAACGAAACCGGTAAGTTTTCCGTTTTTGCCGATTATTCGGTGACAAGGAATTATCAACGGCAAAGGGTTTTTATTTGCAGCCTGTCCTATTGCCCTGCAAGCGGTTGGTTTTCCTATTTTTTTGGCAATTTCTTGATAGCTTACTGTTTTTCCATATGGAATTTTTAAGATTTCTTGCCAAACTTTTACATTAAAATCGGAACCGTTTAATTCAATCGGCAAAGAAAAATTTTTTCTTTTTCCGGCAAAATACTCATCTAATTGTTTCATTGCCACAGATAATGTTGAGTTTGTTGTTACAATTGCGTCAAAAGGAATTTTGTCAGTCTGTAAAAAAATTCTGACAATCTTTTCATTTTCTTCGGCAATTGCAATTTTGCCGATAGGACTGTGATAAAAACAAATGTTCATTAACAGCACTTTTTTATTAAAGCATTAACCACGGGGACATCTGCCGGACAAAATTGAAAGTTTGATAATTCTTCTATATTTACCCACAAAACCTGTTCATGTTCCGGATGGGTAACAATTTCTTGAGATTTGCAAGATGCAAAGAAGATGTTTAAGCAAATTTCATATAATCCGTCGTAATTATAAATAGACTTCATAAAGAATGAATCAACCTGTATTTTTTTACTAAATTCTTCTTCAAACTCTCTTATCAGGGTATTTTGTAAAGTTTCGCCGTCTTCTTGTTTTCCGCCGGCAAATTCCCACAATCCTCCCAAATCTTTATCTTTTCTGCGCTGAGCGATTAAAACTTGATTATTGCAAAAAAGGATGGCACCTGCAATTTGTTTCATATTTTGTTTCCTGTAAATTAAGCAAGTTTTTCAATTGCATTTTTTATTCGTAGCAAAGTTTCTTCTTTTCCTAAAATAACAGCAATTTCAGAAGCACCACCCGGGGTTGTTTCTTTTCCGGAAAGGGCAATTCTGACAGGATACAAAACTTGTCCGTTTTTCAAATTGTTTTCAATAGCCACGTTTTTCATTACCTCAAAAAGAGCTTCGTTTGTCCATTCATTGTTTTTTTCCAAAGCGTTCAAAGCCAAAGGTAAAGTTTGTTTTGCAATTTGTTCATCTGTTTTCATTTTTTTATTAACAAACAAATCTGTTGTATATTCGGGCATTTTTTCAACAAAATCAACTTGTTGAACAATTTGAGCAAAAGTTTCAATTCTATTTTGCAAGGCTTTATTAAGCTCTTTCATATTTACATTTCTGGTCAAGAAAGTGTCATACCAAGGTTGAGCCAGACGAGCAAAATCTTCTTCAGACAAATTTCTGATGTAAACGCCATTCATCCAAGTAAGTTTCACAATATCAAAAATTGCCGGCGATTTGTGTAATCTTTGCGGGTCAAAAATTTCTTCCAATTCTTTTAGAGAGAAAATTTCTCGTTCTGTTCCCGGATGCCAACCTAAAAGAGCCAAATAATTTATGATTGCTTCCGGCAAAAATCCCTTGTTCACTAAGTCTTCAAAAGAAGCATCTCCGTTTCTTTTAGAAAGTTTGTGTTGAGCATCTTTCATTACGGCCGGCAAATGCACATATATCGGGTGTTCCCAACCGAAAGCTTCATATATTAGGTTATATTTTGGTGTAGAAGAAATATATTCGTTTCCTCTAACCACATGGGTAATGTTCATTAAATGATCATCAATTACGTTTGCAAAGTTATATGTTGGCATTCCGTCAGATTTAAGCAACACACCTTCATCTAATATATCATAGTCAATTTCAATATCACCATATACTTCGTCATGATATTTTGCTTTTCCTTTTTTATTTATTGTCTGTCTGATGGTGTAAGGTTCTCCGGCTTCAATTCTTTTTTTAGCTTCTTCTAAAGATATGTTTTTGCACGGATCTTCAAATTTTACAATTTTTTCTTCATCTTCTTCATTTTTTGCAATGTCTTCTCTTTCTGCGCAAAAGCAATAATGAGCACCGCCCAATTCCACCAATTTATGAGCATATGGAGCATATAAGCTTTTTCTTTCAGATTGAACATAAGGTCCGAAATTTCCGCCGATATCCGGTCCTTCATCCCAGTTCATGCCAACAGATTTAAGGGTTTTATAAATAATTTCGGTAGCACCCTGAACCAGTCTTTTTTGGTCAGTATCTTCAATTCTTAAGATAAATTTTCCGCCTTGGCTTTTGGCAATCAGATATTCATAAAGGGCAGTTCTTAAATTTCCGATGTGCATATAACCGGTAGGAGACGGAGCAAATCTGGTTCTGGCTTCATTCATTATAGTTATCCTTTCTGTTAAATTTTTTATAAAATAGAACTCTCTTAAAATTAAATCAAGCATTTTTAACACATAAATTTATATTAGAAAAATTGCTTGACTTTCATGGTAAATGATATATAAAAGCAGTAATTTCAGCCTTAAAAGGGTTATGTTTTAATTTACACTCTACGGAGTGACGCCAGTCTGCGAGTTTCGCACACCGGCGCAAATTGGTATATTGGATAGAAATGTTTGAAAGTTTAACAAATAAATTAAGTTCTGTGTTTTCAAAACTCACTTCCAGAGGAGTTTTATCTGAAAAAGACATAGATGCGGCAATGGAAGAAATAAAGGACGCCCTGATTGACGCAGATGTTTCATTGTCTGTTATAAAAAAATTTATATCAGAAGTTAAAGCAAACTCACTTGGCGAAAAACTTATTCGTTCGGTAACTCCCGGTCAGCTGATAATAAAGCTTGTTTATGACCAGCTTGTAAAAGCACTTGGTTCAGAGAATTGCTCTATTAAATTCGGGGCATCTCCCAGTGTTATTTTAATGGTAGGTCTTCAAGGAAGCGGAAAAACTACCACTGCGGCAAAACTGGCCAAGAGATTAAAAGACAAACAAAATAAGAAAGTGTTATTGGCATCTTTGGACATATATAGACCGGCAGCTCAAGAACAACTTGCACAACTTGCCGAACAAATAGGCGGACACAGTTTGCCGATTATTGCCGGACAAAGTGTTGAAGACATAACCAAAAGAGCTTTGGAAGAAGGTAAGAAAGGTTGCTACGATGTCATTGTTTTGGATTCGGCCGGGCGTTTGCAAATAGATGAAGTTTTGATGCAAGAAGTTTTAAAAGTAAAACAATTGGCAAATCCTGCTGAGATATTACTTGTTGCAGATGCAATGCTTGGTCAAACATCTTGTGAAGTTGCCAAAGCATTTAATGACTATTTAAGCATTACAGGTATTGCCTTAACCAGAATAGATGGCACGGGCAGATGTGGTGCCGCCCTTTCTATGAAATCTGTATCCGGAGCAGACATTAAATTTATGGGAACCGGCGAAAAGCTTGAGGATTTTGAAGAGTTTCATCCGGAAAGAATTGCCGGAAAAATCTTGGGACATGGCGACATTGTCAGTCTTGTAGAAAGAGCCATGGAAAAAATTGAACAAGACGAAGCTCAAAGGTTGAATGAACGCATAATGATGGGCAAATTTAATCTTGAAGACATGCTTTCACAATTTAAACAAATAAAGAAGATGGGGTCTTTAAGTTCCATTGCGTCCATGCTACCCGGCATGGGTCAATTTGCCTCAAAGCTTGCTTCAGCAGATTCTGCAAACATGTTGAAAAGGCAAGAAGCAATAATTCTTTCAATGACAATAAAAGAAAGAAAAAATCCTGACATTATCAAGGCCAACCGCAGAAAGCGCATAGCACTTGGGGCTGGTGTAGATGTCAGCGAAGTAAACAAACTTTTGAAAAGTTATGAACAAATGGAAACATTGTTCAAAAGAATGGGAAAATTGGGTGGGATGGCATCCATGCTTAATTCTCCTTTAATCAAGAATTCTCCGCTGGGAAACATTTTTGGCGGAAATAACAAATTTCCGTTTTAGGCGGAAACAAACATAAATTAACAAGAAAGGAAAAACGATGGCTGTAAAAATCAGATTATCAAGAGGAGGTTCTAAAAAACGTCCGTTTTATCATGTAGTTGCTGCAGATTCCAGAGCACCTCGTGATGGTAAATTTATTGAAAAATTGGGTACATATAACCCAATGCTTCCGAAAGAAAATGAAAACAGATTTTCTTTCAATGAAGAAAGAGTTAAATACTGGCTTTCAAAAGGTGCGCAACCAACAGACAGATTGCACAAATTATTGGCTCTTGCCGGTTTAATGTCAGCTCCTGTAATCAGAGAGTCCACCATTAAATCTCAACCAAAAGCAAAAGCTGTTGAAATGGCACAAAAGAAAGCAGAAAAAGCAGCTGCAAAATTAGAAGCAGCTAAGCAAGCTCAAGAAGAAGCATCAGCTCCTGCACAAGAAGAAGCTTCTGCTGAATAAGGTGCGCAAATGAATCAAGCAAACCTTGTATATATTGCAAAAGTAGTCGGAGCGCATGGTATTCGTGGCGACGTAAAACTTCAATGTTTTACGGACAACGTTACAGATATCAAAAAGCTTGGCACATTTTACGATAAATGCGGGGACAAAGAATATAAAATCCAAATAAAAGGCATGATAAAGAGCAATGTTTTGGCAAGAATTTCAGGTGTTGAAGACAGAAATTGTGCAGAAGCATTGGTAGGCACAGAATTATATGTTCCCCGAGCAAGTCTTCCGGAACTAAAGTCTGAACAGTTTTATCATTGCGACTTAATCGGTTTGAAAGCCGTTTTGCAAGACAAAGAGGTTGGAGTGGTTAGTGCCGTATATAATTTTGGTGCGGGCGATATATTGGAAATTCAATTGTCAAACAGCACAGAAACAAGCATGATACCGTTTAACCAAAACTTTGTTCCGCAAATAGACATTAAGAATGGATATATTATTATCAGCGGTCTTATTTCTGACAGTGGTCCTGAAGATGAAGATTAACGTGCTAACCATTTTTCCGGAATTGTTTCCGGGTTTTTTGGGAGCGTCGCTAACCGGCAGGGCGTTAGAAAAAGGCATATGGTCTCTTAACACGGTCAATATCAGAGATTATGCATTTGACAAGCACGGTTCTGTAGATGACACTCCGTTTGGCGGAGGCGCCGGCATGGTAATGCGGGCAGATGTGTTGGGCAATTGCATAGAGGCAAACGCCAAAGGCAAACTCATATACATGTCTCCCAGAGGAGTCCCACTTACTCAATCAAAAGTAAGAGAACTTGCAAAAGAACCGGAGCTTAGCATTATATGTGCTCGTTTTGAAGGCATAGATGAAAGGGTTTTAGAGGCCTATGACATAGAAGAGATTAGTATAGGTGACTATATTTTAACAGGCGGAGAGCAAGCAGCCATGATATTGTTAGACTCTGTAATTCGTCTTTTGCCGGATGTCTTAGGAAATCCTCAATCCATTGAGGAAGAAAGCTTTTCTTCCAATTTTCTGGAATATCCTCAATACACCAAACCGGCGGTATGGAAGGGCAAATCTGTTCCACAAATTTTGCTCTCTGGCCATCACAAAAATATATCTCAGTGGCGCCAAGAACAATCTATGTTGTTAACGGCCGAAAAAAGACCTGATTTATTAAAAAAAGCTTGATTTATATGAACAATTAGTTTACAAAAGTAAAAAAAATTAAAGGGTTAAGACAATGAATATGAAAGAAAAAGTAGAACAAGAGCAAATTGCAAGACTTACAGCCGGTAAGAACATTCCGGAATTTAAGGCTGGTGATAGCTTAAGAATTCATACAAAAGTAAAAGAAGGCGACAGAGAACGTATCCAAATTTATGAAGGCGTTTGCATTGCAAGAAAGAATGCCGGCTTAAATTCTTCTTTTACAGTTAGAAAAATTTCATTTGGTGAAGGCGTAGAAAGAGTATTTCCGCTTTATTCTCCAAATGTTGCAAAAATTGAAGTTGCCAGAATTGGTAAAGTAAGAAGAGCAAAGATGTATTTCTTGAGAATGCTCAGAGGAAAATCTGCTCGTATTGCCGACGATTTGAACGCAACAGCAAAAGAAAAAAATACAGAAAGCAAATAGTTTTCGTAAAAACAAGAACCCGATATTTAAATATCGGGTTTTTTTTATTTTATGATTGCAAAAGCCAAAAGATATGTTATAAGAAGTTTTAGTTTTGCCGCCTTAGCTCAGTTGGTAGAGCAACGCATTCGTAATGCGTGGGTCGGGGGTTCAAGTCCACTAGGCGGCACCATGTTTTTTATCTCCTCGCAAAATGCGGGGATTTTTTATTATAATATACCCCAGAGTTAACATGTTTTAGTTTTTGTCATATTTTGACAAAAATAGCGTTGACGATGGTGCTTTTTTATGGTATATATATGTCCATAAATAGATTATTTTGTCTAAATACAATAATGAATATTATTTGGTGTTGCGATTAGAAGGAAGCACTTGCGTTGATATCAAAAAACAAAATATATAACATAAACTAAAAAACAACAAGAACATGAAAAAGAAAGTTTTGTTGATAATTGCTGTTGCATTAGCAATAGTAGTTATATTTACATTTGAGGTACTCGGGAGTACCGAAGGAAAATGTATTATTTTTTCAAGCGCATGGGGACTTCTCGTCTTTTATTGGGAGGAGATTTGCGGAGTAGTGAAATCTCTGGCAAATGGAAACCAAAAAGCTATCAGGAATAGAAAAAAGACGTACCCCAAGGTAAAAAAGGTGCTACCCGTAGTGGGAATATGCTTGCTTTTAGCTGCGGTGATAATTGCAACGTGTACTTATTTTGCTGGTGGAATGGGATTCGCCCAAGGAGTTGCAGCTTCTGTTATTATCACTCCAAAGGTTGGTATGGATTTATACAAGCATGATTAGAGGAAACCTATGTCAATTTAAAACACAAAAGCCACTCTAAAGGAGTGGCTTTTGTGTTGAGTAGTTTTTTATCAGCTATTTTTGTGGACAATCCATTTAATTATTTTATGCCACAGGTAACATAGTGCTACCACAGCTATCACAACCCAAATTCAGAAAAGTTGTCAATCATATAAATATATATGCAAGCATTTATCAGCAATGTTGACATTTATGCGTTTTTGCAATAGGTTGAAATCGTTGTTTAAAAATAGGATGGTAAATGGATTACTTGCAAGAAAATCTGGACCTTCTAAAATCAGATGATTTTTTGGGAATTGGTTGTGATATTGAAAAAACAGATAGATTTATTGATAAATCTAAAGTTTTTTTAGACAAGATTTATACCCCTCAAGAACAAACATATTGTTTGTCAAAGCCTAATCCTCACTTGCATTTTGCCGGTAGATATTGCGCCAAAGAAGCTGTGGTAAAGGCTTTATATTCGGCAGATATTACCGGTGTTCATTATAAAGACATAGAAGTATTTCATAATGACAAAGGTGTTCCGCAAATACGCTTTCATAGCAATTTGCCTCAAAACGTGGCGTGCAAAGTTTCCATTTCTCACAGTCCTGACCACGCAATGGCATTTGCCGTTATAACTTGTAAAAAATAAGGTTTTTAAGATGACTAAAAAGATAAAAAATAAAATTCTAAATTCATATATGATAAAAAATTACAGAAAAATCTTTCCATATGTAAAACCATATTGGAAAAGAGCTCTCATAGCCATGTTAATTACTCTTCCAATGGGTGCTATGGATGCTGTAATTGCTTGGGCATTAAAGCCGTATATGGATGTTGTGATGATAGAAAAAGCCCAGTTTAACACAGCATATTTACCTTTAATCATCATTGTATTTACCTTTGTTCAAAGCTTGTTAAATTATACAGCTACATACTTAAATGCCTGGGTTGGGCAAAAAATTTCTAATAACATTAAAATCACACTTTTTGAAAAGCTTTTAACATATAGCGCAAAATTTTATGACACACGCACGTCCGGAGAAATTTTGCAACGTTTTTCCGGTGATGTAGATACCGCATGCAATGGTTTGCTGAGTAGTGTAAAGCTGTTTACTACCAGAGTATTTTCATCAATTTCATTGATTGTTGTTTTATTTTACAATTCTTGGCAGTTGGCCATTCTTGGTGTTGTAATTTTGTTTTCAGCATTATTCCCGCTTACCAGAATCAGAAAAAAGATAAAAGGTTTTGTTCATCAAAGTGTTCAACAGTCTGCTTCATTAATGACCAATTATAATGAAACATTTGCCGGCAACAAAATTGTGTCTTCTTACAATTTAGCGCCATATTTTAGCAAAAAATTCAAAAACACACTTCACAAGTTGTTTAAGCTTTCAATTAAAGTTGTAAAAAGAACGGGTGTTCTTTCCCCGATGATGCACTTTATTGTTTCATTGGGTGTTGCCATGGTTATCTGGCTTGGTAGCTATTTAATTGTAACAGGCAAAATCACCCCCGGAAACTTTGTTTCATTTATCACTGCACTTATATTGCTTTATCAGCCAATTAAAGGCATTGGAAATACTTTTAATGCCGTTCAACTTTCTTTGTTGGCAATGGAAAGAGTCTTTGTTTTGTTAGACGGATCTTCTGATATTCAAAATTGCGCAGAACCAAAATTATTAACCAACATAGGCAGTGGCATAAAATACAACAAAGTTTGCTTTGAATATGAAAAAGGCAAACCCGTTTTAACCAATGTGAGCTTAGAGATAAAACCAGGAGAAACATATGCGTTTGTTGGAAATTCCGGTGGCGGAAAATCTACTATAGCCAACATATTGCCCCGTTTTTATGATATAAACAGCGGTTCCATTACCATTAATGATATAGATGTAAGAGAATATGATTTACATTCATTAAGAGACAATATCGCCGTAGTATTTCAAGACAACTTCCTGTTTTCTGGCACCATCAGAGACAACATAATGCTGGGCAACCCGCAAGCAGATGAAAAAGAGATTCAAAAAGCCATTAAAAATGCTTGCCTGGAAGAGTTTATTGCCGGACTTAAAAAAGGATTGGATACCGATATTGGCGAAAAGGGCGTATTGCTTTCCGGTGGTCAACGCCAACGCATTGGTATTGCCAGAGCATTTTTGAAAAATGCACCGATTGTAATCCTTGATGAAGCAACATCTGCTCTAGATAATAAATCTGAAGCTGTTGTTCAAAAAGCAATTGAAAATTTGATGAAAGATCGCACGGTTTTAATTATTGCCCATAGACTTTCTACCATTAAAAATGCAGATAAAATTGTGGTTGTAAACCACGGAAAAGTTGCAGAAATAGGTTCTCATGAAGAGTTGATATCTAAGCCAAATGGGGCATATGCAGCTCTTTATAAAACACAGGTTAAGTAATTTAGATTGTAAGACAAAAGGAAAAATATGGGCGCGATTTTTACAAAAAAAAATCTTCTGATTTTGGTGTTGATAATAATCACCGCCTACCTTTTGTTTTATTCTTTTGCCGGTGACAGAGGTTTGCTAAAATATATTTCCTTGCAAAAACAAATATCTGAAGCCAACGGCAAATCAGAAGTTTTGCAACAGCAAAAAACACAGTTGGAACAAAAAGTAAAGTTGCTATCTGACAAAAGTTTAGATTTAGATATGTTAGAAGAACAGGCCAGAAAAAATTACAAACTCGTTGATGAGGACGAGTTTGTAATTTTGGATTCTGCTAATTAATTTGATTAGAAACAATATATTTTCACAAGCCAAACAATAACACCGGCCATAATGCCTGCTACAATATCATCCAGCATAATACCTTTTGCGCCTTCCATTTTTTCATCAGGATAAGATACAGGCCAAGGCTTTAATACATCAAAAATTCTAAACAAAACAAAACCTATCAGATAAAGCCATAAATTTGTTCCTGCTACAATCACGGCGCAAGCCTGACCGGCCACTTCATCAATAACAATAATTCTCGGATCTTGTAAATTCATATAATCTGCTAATTTTCCGGCGGTTAAAAAACCAATTAAAGTAACAGCAGCAATAAACAGCAAAACACCGATAATTCCGTAATATAAATTCATAAAATATACAAAGGGCAAAGTAAATAAAGCCCCCCAAGTTCCGTGAGCAAATGGCAACAAACCTGTTCCAAACCAAGTGCAAATAAAAGTTAAAAGTTTATGTTGTTTCATTTTAAGCTCCTAAAAGTTTAATAATTTTAGCAATAAAGCTAAAAAGTGAATTTTTTGCTAAAAAAACTTTATTTTTAAAATTTTTTCTGTTATATACAGGCTACAAAGTTTTTATAGATAAACAAAAGGAAAATATGAAAGCAAAAATTGCTAAAAGAAAAGACGCTAATTATCATCCGCATTATGTTGATAAAAAGCCGTTTTTTTCTCCCAAAGAAATTATTTTCAGATCGGGTTCATCTGCGCATGTGTTAACCATATCAACCAGAGCGCAGTGGATAATGTTTTTTGTTTTGCTAAGCTTTGTGTTTTGGTGCATATATCCATATCATTTATATAACCAAAGAGGTCTTCAGATAGAAGACAAAAACAAGCAAATTGTTGCTACCAGAAATTCATATATTGAACTTGTTTCCGATTTTGCTGCTTTGCATAAAAACATAGACAACTTTATTCAAGAGAAAAAGATAAAACCCAGTGAAGTTTTAAAACAACAATCAATGGTTGTAGAAGATAAAATTAAAAACGTTGTTGAAGAAAAAGAGTGGGTTAGCTCTGAAAAAATGCAAGAAAAAGTTTCTTTAACGGAAGCGCTTTTGCAAAGAGACATTTTAATTTCTGAAAGAGATGATTTAAGAAAAGAAATTGAAAATATGCAAGACGTTATAAAAGAAATTAAACTTGCAGAAGAAGATGTTTTTCAAAAGGTTGATTCTTTGGTAACCAAAGAAGTTGGCAAAGTAAAAAGTGTTTTTACATCTATAAATTCTGTATTAAAGAAAAAAGGATTGTACTTTAACGCATTAGCCATTGGTCGCAAAACGGCAGGCAAGGGAGGAACATATGTTCCATTCAAACCAATGCAAACCCAAGATAAGAAGTTAAATAACAAAATATCTGCAATTTTTGATAATATAGACGACTACAACTATTATAAAGAAGTTATACAATATGTTCCCATCGGCAAACCCGTATGGAGTTATTGGGTAACCTCTCATTACGGCACAAGAAATGATCCGTTTACCGGCAAAAAAGCCAGCCATAAAGGCGTTGACCTGGCATCTATGACAGGCAATAAAATAAAAGTAAAAGCAAAAGGAAAGGTAACTCGTTCTGAATATACCAGTGGTTATGGCAATTTTGTAGAAGTTGACCACGGAAACGGCTTTAAAACCAGATACGGACATTTAAATAAAATATACGTTAAAAAAGGCCAGTATTTGGAATTTGACGATGTAATCGGAGAAGTTGGCTCCACAGGGCGCTCTACCGGTCCTCATTTACACTATGAGATATTATATCAAGGACATGACATAAATCCCATGACATTTATCAAAGCAAAAGTTTCTTAAAGGAGATGATTATGACCACAATTAAAAGAGCCCTATATTTAAAATTTGCCAGACGTTTAAATCGTAACGGTCAGGCAATGCCCGTTCCATCTATTATTAGTGAAAATTCACAAGTAAAAGGCAACATTTTAAGTTCTGGCGGCATAGTTCATGTTGACGGAAAAGTGGTTGGAGATATTGTGTGTGATGAGCTGGTTATTGGCTTAAAAGGTGTTGTTCAAGGAGATGTACAAGTTAACAACTTGCACTTGTTTGGCACATTAAAAGGCAAAGCCGCCGTTGATAACTTGTTTGTTTCTAAAACAGCCAAGCTGATTGGAGAGGCATCTCACAATTCAATTGCTGTTGAACCCGGAGCATATGTTGACGGATTGTGCTTAAGAAGTACAGCTCATAAAAAAGATGATATAGAAACAGAAGTTGCTCCGGAACATAAAGCAAAAGCAAAAAAATAATGAGCAAAAATATAAAAAGCGGTTTTATATCACAAGGCCTTGTTGCCCAAAACAGAAGGGCAAATTTTAACTATGCCATAGAAGAAAAATTTATTGCCGGTATAGAGCTTTTGGGCACTGAAGTAAAATCTTTAAGGTTAGGGCACGCCAACATAAATGACGCATACGGTGTGATTAAGCAAGAAGAATTATACATTTCAAACATGCATATTGCAGAATATGAAATGAAAGGATATTCTTCTCATGCAGAAAAAAGAGACCGCAAATTATTGCTTAGCAAAAGAGAGATTATCAAAATATCAAATGCCCTTGCAAAAAAAGGATATACATTAATTGCCATTAGACTGTTTTTTAATGATTCGGGTAAGGCCAAGCTTGAGATTGGCTTGGGAACAGGTAAGAAAAATTATGACAAAAGAGAAACCATAAAAGACAGAGATTGGCAAAGGCAAAAAGCCAGAATCATGTCACATTAACAAAAAGCACTATATTTTATGGTGCTTTTTACTTATTTCTTTTTGTTTTAAAAAAATCTTTTAAAAGAGTAGAAGCTTCTTCTTGACACAACCCAACATTAACATTTGGTTTGTGATGACAAGTTTTTTGTTCAAAAAATCTCACGCCGTTTATTATTGCTCCGCCTTTTTTATCTTCTGTTGCAAAATATAAATTTTTAATTCTCATCAAAGAAATTGCACCGGCGCACATTGTACAAGGTTCTAAGGTAACATATAAATCATGGTCTCTTAAACGGTTTTGCTTTAATTTTTTGCAAGCTTTCTGCATTACCAAAATTTCTGCATGACATGTTGCATTACATTTTTCAACTTTATTATAAGCTTTTGCCACAATTTTGCCTGTTTTAGAGTCAACCAAAACGGCACCAATCGGCACTTCATCATATTTTAGTGCTTTTTTTGCTTGTAATATGGCTTGCTTCATATAAAACATCTTTATTTTCTCCAAAAATGCATTATAATCACATCATCTTAAAAAGGGATTAATAACATGTCTGAAAGATTAGCCAAATTTATAGCCAGATCCGGAGTTTGTTCCAGAAGGGCTGCAGAAGAAATGATATTGCAAAAAAGGGTTACCGTTAACGGAGAGGTTATAGAACACCCCATGTATTTGGTAACCGGAGAAGAAAAAATTTTGCTTGACGGAGAAAAGCTTCCTAAAAAAGAAGAAACCAGATTATGGTTATATCATAAACCGGCAGGTTTGCTAACCACACATTCAGATAAACAAAATCGTCCCACGGTTTTTGAACATCTGCCGCATAATATTCCCAGAGTCATTTCCGTTGGCCGATTAGACTTAAACTCCGAAGGTCTTTTACTTTTAACCAATGATGGAGCCTTGGCCAGAAAACTTGAATTGCCGTCAAACGGTTGGGTAAGGCGTTATAAAGTAAGAGTCCACGGTAATGTAGATGTCAAAAAACTTTCTGCTTTGAGCAAAGGATGTGTTGTAGATGGAGTTTGCTACGGCCCGATGAAAGCAGTGCTTGAAAGTCAAAACGGATCAAATTCTTGGCTTGTTGTTTCTATTATGGAAGGTAAAAATAGAGAAATTAGAAAAGTTATGGCATCAATAGGACTGCAGGTTGCCAGATTAATTCGTTTGTCATACGGTCCATTTCAACTGGGCTCTCTCAAAAAAGGAGAGGTTAGAGAAGTTGCTGACAAGGTATTAAAAGAACAGCTTGGAAATAAATTATGCGAATAATAGGAGGAAAATTTAAAGGAAAAAAACTTTTTACTCCCGGGCCAAAAGATGATGTTCGCCCCACCACAGACTACGCCAGAGAAGCATTGTTTAATGTGCTGAGTAACAAGTTTAATTTTTCTGACATCAAAATGCTGGATGTTTTTTGCGGTACCGGTGCAGTTGGTTTAGAAGCACTTTCCAGAGGGGCTAAATTTGTAACATTTATTGATAAATCACCGGCAATTTTGCAAAAAAACATTAAACTTTTTAATCTTAGCAATTATAATATAATTTGTTCAGATGCCACAAAACTTGGCAAATCTGCAACATTATATAATCTTGTATTTATGGACGCCCCATATAATAAGGGATTAAGCATTCCAACTTTAACAAATCTATTAAAACAAGGATTTATCAATGAAGATTCCATCATTGTTGTAGAGTTACAAAAAGATGAACAAATAAATTTGCCTGCAGAATTTAATATTGAACAAGAACGTTGTTATGGTTTGGCAAAGTTTGTTTTTTTAAAACTCGTAAACTTCAATACCCTCAATCAGTAGCTTATCATTATCAATTGCAAATGAAGAAGTAACAGTTAACAGTTCATCTGCTTTTGAGTTCATAAACGCTTTATCGTTAAGTAGAACATTGACTACAAACATACCTTTAGAAGAAAGAATTTTTTCTTTTTGCAAGATATACAGGTCCTCTATCAAGCCCTGAGAGGCTGTTCCTAAAAACAATTTAAAGGTATCTCCCATATTCAAAGATATTTTTCCTTTTCCTTTAAGTTGGAGAGGTTCCCAATCTAAATCAAAAGAATCAATGCTTATAAAACCTCCGTCGCCATACCAGTTATGAACAGATTTTTTGTAAGTTTTTTCCGGCATAAGTTCGCCAATAAGACTTGCTTGCACAAAAATTTTTTTAATTTCTCTGTTTATAGGAAAACCTGTAGATTCATCAACATATGCATTGTTTATTTCCAGAAAGCTTTTAAATGACGGAGCTTTATCAGAAATAGATTTATTTAATACCCTTTTTGATGCAAATTTAACATCCTTTGCAGTAAAAGCTTTACCTAAATACAAATCTTTAATGGTAAATTGTGTTTCCATATTTTTGATATTTTGATTAAGTTTTACAGATGCTTTAAAAGATTTAAAATCCAATATATTTGTAACACCGCCAATAGTAAGCTTTTGGTTATGACTCAAACTTATATTTACAGTCAGATTGCTCCATAAATTTGCGCTGGCTGTTATTTTTGGTATAAACCATTCAAAATCGGTAAACTCATCTTTTTTGGCAATTTTTAGGTTTTTAACGGTCATTATGTTCATCGGGTAGAGCATATTAAAAGATGCATCATCATAAGTTACGCTATAACCGTTTTCTTCTAAAGATTTATAAGTTCTGTCAAAGGTCAATTTTGCGGCATTTTCAATGGCACCACGTTCAAAATTTATCCACCAACAAAACAAACTGATTGCAAAAGTTAATAACATTGCAATCATTGTGCTTGCATGGCTTTTTAATATCTTAATCTGTTTTTCTAGCACTTAAATTTCCTTTTAAATTTTGGATAATTTTCAAAGGTTTCTGCATTTATTTTTGCACATCTGTCTTCAATTTTATCTCCAAGCAGTTTAATAAATTCGTCTTTATCCAAATTTTTTGGCATTGGTTCCATAAAATCAAAAACAACTTTTCCGCTATTTCTCATGAAAGAATTTTTTGGCCAAAAGAAACCGGTATTTGTTGCCACAGGTATCACGTCAACATCTAAACTTTTATATAACAAAGTAACACCCGGTTTATATTTTCCTCTTTCACAGACTTTTGTTCTGGTTCCTTCAGGAAATATAATAATGCTCAACCCGCTTTTAATTCTTTCTTTGGCAGATTTAAGCATTTCTTTCATAACGGCACCACCTTTTTTCCTATCTACGGGTATCATTCCGTAGAACAAGAACGTCCATCCCAAAAAAGGCAAATAGAGCAGTTCTTTTTTCATAACAAAAATTGCTTTAGACAAGATAGTTGTCATAAAATAAGTCTCTAATGCAGATTGGTGTTTGCATGCATATACGGCTGGTTTGTTTGATATATTTTCTGCTCCTCTGACTTCAATTGTTATTCCGCAGACAAGTCTCAATAACAATCTGCACGCTCTCATAAAAATTTTATTCCACATAAACATAATAGTTTTTCGTGGCACAAACAATCCCAGCACAGAACTTAACATAGCCCAACCCAGCATTAAGGGATAAAAGACTAAATTAAAAATCAAAGAACGAATTAACAGCATTTTTCACCTTTATAGTTATATATACAAACATAAATTTATTATATTCGGAAGCCACTAGACAGAAGCTTTTCCATTTTTTCCACCATTTTTTATTTACGTTATTTGAATAAACCGGATGCATAATAATTTTTATTGTTTTATCTCTTCCGTAAAATTCCTGCAAGCTTCTTGGCACATGGTAATTAGAAGTAACCAGTCTTATTGTTTTGATATTATTTTCTTTT
>JAZNSB010000025.1:0-6443 GCA_045590955.1 Alphaproteobacteria bacterium
GGAATAGCAGAAAATTTTGCTAGATTGATAAAGCAAAAACTGATTGTGCCTATTTTGCGTTCTCCGCATCCGCCGGTTTATAAAGCCAGAGGTGTGGCGGTGGGTTTGGCTGTGGCAATGACCCCGTTAATTGGAATCCAGATGTGGATGGTTTTGTTGATCTGGATGTTTGCAAAAAAATGTTGTAAATGGGATTTTTCTTTACCCTTGGGGCTTGCTTGGACTTGGGTAACAAATGTATTTACAATGATACCTGTTTATTATTTGTTTTATATTAGTGGACAAATAATGAGAGGTAATTTTGCGTCTATTAAAAACTATAATAACATTGCAAAAATTGTGCAGAAAAATTTTGCAGAAGAAATTCCTTTTATGCAGCAATGGGCAAACTTTTTTAATGAAATTGTAAAAGATTGGGGCATTTCTATGATGATAGGGTGTGTTCCTTGGCTCATAATATCTGCTGTTGCCGGATATTATTTTACACTAAAATTTGAAAAGGCGAGGTTGGCTTTTAGAGAAAAAAGAATGCAAAAAAATAAACTTAAAATGAAAAAACCACTCTAAATCAGAGTGGTTTTTAATTGGTAGCGAGGGGCGGACTTGAACCGTCGACACGCGGATTATGATTCCGCTGCTCTAACCAACTGAGCTACCCCGCCATCGGTTAACTAGGGATTTAATAATCAATATACTCTTTATTGTCAATGTTTTTTTTCTTTTTTTTTGTTTTTGGTTGAAATTTTTAATAACAACAATTAAATTTGGTGATGAAACATGTTAAAGGAGAGAAAAATGAAAAAATTTTTAGTAGCGCTATTGTTTTGTTGTGTGACAGTAATGTTGGCAACTTCTGTTGTGGCAAAAAAACATAAAAAAGGTGGCTTTGTGGGCCCAAAACCAGAGGCATTTGCTGTGGAAGAGGTATTGAGTCAGCCAGATGATACTTTGGTGGTAATGCAAGGAAACATTGTTAAACAAGTGGGAAAAGATAAATATCAGTTTTCTGACAAAACAGGAACAATTATTGTTGAAATTGACGGAGATGAATGGATGGGTGTGGAAGTAACTCCTAATGACGTGATTGAAGTTGTGGGAGAGGTTGATAAAGATTGGATGAGCACCCAAGTGGATGTGGAATCTGTTGCAATAGTTAATAATACTCAGCCACAAACAAAGTAAATTATTTCTGATTTGAGATTAGCAGGGGGCGTTGCCCCCTTTTTTTATTCTACTTTTTGCAGGTATGAAGCCATAATTTTTTTGGTGCCGGCATTTTCAAAATATACCGTTACAAGGTTGTTTTCTATGTTTGTTATTTTGCCGTAACCAAAAGTTTGATGATATACTTTTGCACCAATACCATCATCTGATTGAGATGTGTAATCGTAATCTTCTTGAGAGTATTGTGAACGTTTGTTTGTTCGTTTATTTATCCAATAATTGTTTTGAGCATAACGATTATTTAGATTTTGTTTGAAATACATGGAAGAATTGTTGACAATTTCAAGATAAACAGGGTTTATTTCATTAATAAATCTTGATGGTGTATTGTTTTTCCATTGGCCATATATTCTTCTGTTTAATGCTGTGCAGATATATAATTCTTTTTTTGCTCTGGTCATACCAACGTAGGCAAGTCTTCTTTCTTCTTCAAGAGATTTGCTGTCACGTTCTTCCAGGCTTCTTTGGTGTGGGAACAAGTCTTCTTCCCAACCGGGCAAGAAAACAAAGTCAAATTCCAAACCTTTGGCTGCATGTAGAGTCATTAACATTACTTTATCTTGAGAAAAATTATCATCTTCGCTCATAACAAGGCTGACGTGTTCTAAAAATTGTCCTAAATCTGAATATGCTTCTTTGTCTGCTAAAACAGTAATAAGTTCGTTTATGTTTTCTAATCTGCCTTGGCTTTCAGGAGATTTATCTTGTTTTAGCATGTCAATGTATCCGCTTTCTTCTGCTACCATGGTGCAAATTTCTTCAGAAGAGTTTGTTTGACTGATTGTTTTCCAAGATGCAAAGCTGTCCATCAGATTTTTTAAGCCGGAATGAGCTTTGGCAGGTAAAAGTTTTTGTTCTGTAGCCAAAATGGCGGCATCATACAATGAAATATGCTTTGAAACGGCAAGTTCTTTGATTTTGTTGATACTTTTGTCTCCAATGCCTCTGGCTGGTTTGTTTATGATTCTTTCAAAAGCAAGCGAATCGGAATTTTCTACAATTACCCTTAAATATGCCAAAATGTCTCTTATTTCTGCTCTTTCATAAAATTTTAGCCCACCGATAACCTGATAGGGGATTTGTTCTTTTACAAATTTTTCTTCAAATTCTCTGGTTTGAAAGGCCGTGCGCACCAAAACGGCAATGTTAGAGAAATCATTACCTTGGCGACGTAAGTTGTTTATACATTCGCAAACGTATCTGGCTTCGTCTTCTCCGCTGTACAAACTGACAAGTTTTACTTTTTTATTTTCACATAAAAGAGCTTGAGAATTGTCGGCAACTTTTAGTGTTTTGCCAAGTCTGTCTTTGTTGTGAGATATTAAATATGAAGCAGCACCCAAGATGTTTGCGGTTGAACGGTAGTTGCTTTCAAGCCTTATGGTTTGTGCATCAGAAAAATCTTTGTTAAAACGCAATATGTTTTCAATTTCTGCACCTCTCCATGAATATATGGATTGGTCATCATCGCCAACACAACATATATTTTTGTGTTTTTGGCTGAGTAGCCTTAACAACAGATATTGGCTAACGTTTGTGTCTTGATACTCATCTACCATAATGTATTTGAACTGATCTTGATAATGTAATAACACATCGGAATTTTGTAAAAAAATGTTTGTGCAGTGCATGATTAAGTCGCCAAAATCAACACAGTTTAGTTCCAAAAGCTTTTGTTGGTATATACTATATACCTGAGAAGAAATACTGCCGGGATAAAGATTGGAAACTTGTTGAGAGCTTAGACCTTTATCTTTGTATCTTGATATAATGTCCAATATGGATTGGGGGGTATATTTTTGAGTGTCTATTACAAGTTCTTCTTCAATTTGTTTGATTAAACGTTTTTGATCATCTTCACCTAAAATAATAAAATTGCTTTTTAAGCCTACCAAGGGAGCGTGAACTCTTAAAATTTTTGCGCAGATTCCATGAAATGTACCAAGCCAGACACTGTTGGCAATTTCTCCAATCAGATTATATACTCTGTTGGCCATTTCTCTGGCAGCCTTGTTGGTAAAGGTTACCACTAAACAATTCCACGGATGACAAAGACCTTGTGATAGGATATATGCAAGTCTTGAAGTCAAGACCTTGGTTTTGCCGGTACCTGCACCTGATAAGACCAAAAGCGGACCTTGTGTGTGCAATACAGCTTGTTTTTGTTGAGGGTTCAGTTGATTTATCCACTCATAATCAGGTCTTAATGCTGAAGTGGTATCAAAGGTTTTTGTTTCTTCTATTTCAAATATGTTTTCCATGGTTTTTAATACTGCTTGTTTTTTTATTTTATGCAATATATATTATAAATACTTATATTGCAAAGGAGTTTTTTATGTCTCAAACAACAAATGTTAATTCTTCAAATCCGGAAGAAGTTTTTCAATTTGCAGATGATAGTTGGCACGCCGGTTTTTATGACGATGCAAAAAATTATTACTTGCAAGCCGCCGATTTATATGAAAAAAGCGGAGATATTCACGGAAAATCATCATCATTGTTAAGATTGGCAGAGCTTATGATTTCTTTAGATGAATATGATCAGGCTCTATCAAATTTAAGACAGGCTTTTGATTTGGTAAAAAATACAGATGATGAGCAATTGTTGGCCGGAGATATATTAATCAAAACAGCAAAAGCTTATGGTGCGCAGAATATGGAAAGCGAAGCATTTGCTACAATTGCTATGGCTCAAGATGTGTTGGAAAGTGCAAAATATATGGATATGTTGGGTGATGCATTTGATTATCAGGCATATTTATTTTTGATGAAAGATGATGAAAATGAAGCGTTGAAAGCATATACAAAGGCAGCTAAGTTATATGAAAATGAAAGAATATCTCTTAAAGAAGCTTCAGTATTGCGTGCAATGGCAAGAATTTTGATGAAACAAAAACGTTATGATGAAGCCCATGATGTGTTGGAAAAATGCAGAAATCTTTATAGAGAAAACGGAGATTTGCTCGGCGAGGCAAGTGCTTTGTCTGCAATCGGTTCTTTAAGATATATTATTAAAGATATTCAAAATGCCAGAAAAGCCCTGATGAAAGCAGTGTATTTGTATTCTAAAGTGGAATATCATTTTGCAGAGGCAGAAGCTTTGCTATATTTGGCAAGAGTGGAAGCTTATAATAAAGAGCAGGGAGATTTTGAAAGGGCAAAGGCTCATTATAAAAAATCTATCAAGCTGTTTGACTTTTTGGAAAACAGCATGATGAAAAATATGGTGCTTGAAGAATATCACAATTTTTTGAACAGAGTTTGCGGTTAAAAAGGAAAAAATATGTCAGAAACAAGTGAAAAAATTATTGAACTTAAAAATTATATGAATTCTCAAATTTTGGGCCAGGAAGAATTGGTAGATAAGTTGATTATTACCATGTTGGCTGATGGGCATGCTTTGGTGGAAGGTGCTCCCGGTTTGGCTAAAACAAAAGCAATTAAAACTTTGGCATCAAAATTGGAGGCAGATTATAACAGAATTCAGTTTACACCGGATTTGTTGCCTTCTGATATTACCGGAAGTGAAATTTATGTGCCGACAGAGACAAAATTTGAATTTAGAAAAGGTCCGATATTTGCAAATTTGATTTTGGCCGATGAAATTAACCGTGCACCGGCAAAAGTGCAGTCTGCGTTGCTTGAAGCAATGGCAGAAAGACAGGTGTCTGTGGGTGGAAAAAGATATCAGTTGCCGGAACTTTTTATGGTGATGGCAACACAAAACCCGATTGAACATGAGGGGACATATAATTTACCTGAAGCTCAGTTGGATAGATTTTTAATGTATATTAAAATAGGATATCCAGATGTATCTGTGGAAAGGCAAATTTTGAAATTGGTAAGAGCTGAAACTCAACAACAAGATGTTCAAAAACCGATAACATTGACAATTGATGATGTCTTAAAGGCAAGAAAAGAGGCTTTTAGCGTGCATACCTCAGAAGCAATGGAAGAATATATTGTGCAATTAATTAATGCAACCAGAAATGCTCAGCGTTATGATGTAACTTTGACAGGTAAAGTGGCTTATGGAGCAAGTCCGAGAGCAACAATTGCGCTGGATAGATGCGCCAAAGTAAATGCTTGGTTAGATGGCAGAGATTTTGTAATTCCGGAAGATGTTCATGCTGTGGTGTATGATGTATTAAGACACAGGATTGTGTTGTCTTTTGATGCTCAGGCTGAAGAAATGACAACTGATGACGTGATTTCTAAAATTTTGCAAATTGTTCCTTTGCCATAAGGTAATGTAATGAAATTTTTTAAAGGTTTTTTTAAAGAAAAAGAATATGAGCAAAAAGGATTGTGTGTGAGCTTATCTGAGCTTATTGCACAAAGGAAAAATGTGGCAAAAATTTTTTATTCTCAAAAAAACAAAAGCACTACTTTACAATCCGGAAATGTTAAGTCTGCATTTAAAGGCAGAGGACTGGAATTTGAAGAAATCAGACAATATAATGTTGGAGATGACGTAAGAGATATTGATTGGAGGGTTACAGCCAGAAAACAAGCCCCATATTCAAAGATTTATAATGAAGAAAAAGACAGGAAGGTGTTTGCATTGCTTGATTTATCTGCTTCAATGAGGTTTGGCTCAAAAAAGGAATTAAAGTCTGTGACTGCAGCCAAAGTATGTGCAACGTTTGGTTGGATGGCGTTGGAAAAAAAAGATAAATTCGGGATGATGATTTTTGACGGAAAAAACCATTGGTTTTATAAACCCCAAAATCATAAACAATCATTTATGGCAATGCTCAAAAAAGTAGCAGATGTATCTTGTAATGTTTTAAATGAAGAAAATTACATCAATAAAACATTTCTGAATGAATGCATCAAAAAACTTGAAAAACACATAAAATCTAAGGCAATTGTTTTTGTTATAAGTGATTTTTATAATATACAAGATGAAAAATTTGATGAACTTAAGGCTTTGGCTCTAAAATCTAATTTGACTTTGGTCAATGTGTTTGATGTGTTAGAAGAAGTTGCTCCGCAACAGGGAGAATATATGGTTCAAAATAACGGTATATCGGCTACCTTTAGTGCAACAGAAGAATTTGGAGATCTCTATAAAGATATTTTTGCAAATAAACGAGCAAAATTGAAAGAATTTTGTATAAAGCATAACTGTAATTATATTGAAATCAGGAACGATATTCTGATAAACCGACAAATTATTTTGTAATAGGTTGTTGACAGCATACCATGTTTGTGAT
>JAZNSB010000026.1:0-14522 GCA_045590955.1 Alphaproteobacteria bacterium
GGCCTGCTCTCTCATCTTTGCGTCTTTTAAAACCGCCCTGATGGTGTTGAGAGTGGCCATTAAAGTGGTAGGAGAAACAATCCAAACTCTGGATTTATATGAGACTTCTAAAACATCTACAAAGTTTGCATGTAGTTCTGCATAAATAGCTTCACTCGGCAAAAACATTAAAGCAGATTCAGCCGTTTCTCCAGCTATGATGTATTTGTTTGAAATGTCTTTAATGTGCTTTAACACAGATGCTCGGAAAAATCTTTCTGCCTCAACTCTGTCTCTGTCTGTTTGAGCATTTCTTAAAGCCTGGTAGCTTTCTAACGGAAATTTTGCATCCACAACAATACTGCCCGGAGGATTGGGAAGCGTTAATAAACAATCTGCTCTGTTTGAGTTGCTTAAAACACATTGAAAAGTATATGCACTGGGGGGAAGGCAGGCTGTAACCAAATCGTTTAACTGAATTTCTCCAAAAGCTCCTCTTGCCTGTTTGTTTGATAATACTTCCTGCAAGGAAACAACCTGTTCAGACAAACTTGATATTTTTTGTTGTGCAACATCAATTTTTGCCAATCGCTCTCTTAAGTCTGTAAGCGTTTCCGCTGTTTTGTTTGTGCTATGTTGTAAACCCTCTCCAACGCTTTTGGTAACTGCAAGCAATTTTTCATCCATCAGTTTTAATACTGACAGTTTTTGCTGATTTATTGCTTCTGCAATTTGTGCTTGTGACGCTAATGACGAATCCGAAAACTGACTGATACGACCATATAATTCTGATTGTGTTTTTATAATGCTATTTATTATCTCAGAATTATTGTTTTTGCGAAAAAGCAAAAAAACAAGCAATGCAAAAACCAGAACAAGTAACAAAATGATTATGTATTCTGCCATTTTTACTCCGTAATATTTTTACCCATGTCTAAGAATTTTTGTGAACGAAGTTGTTTTAATTTTTCTCCGTCAAAAGAAGACAATTCTTTTAAATTTCTTACAATACTTTCACCAACAGATTTAATTGTCTGTTTCGGATTTCTATGTGCTCCGCCCAAGGGTTCTGCTATTATTTCATCAATAACACCTAGCTTTATTAAATCTTGCGCCGTTAGCTTTAACGCTTCTGTTGCTTCTTTGGATTTTTCTTCATCTCTCCATAAAATTGATGCGCACCCTTCCGGAGAAATTACAGAGTATATAGAGTGCTCTAACATCAACACCTTGTTTGCTGTGGCAATAGCTAAGGCTCCGCCGGACCCGCCTTCTCCAATAATTACACTGATTACAGGAACTTTAACTTGCAAAGATTTTTCTATGCTTGTGGCAATAGCTTCCGCTTGCCCTCTTTCTTCTGCATCAACCCCCGGATATGCTCCGGAAGTATCTACAAAACTAATTATAGGCAATTTAAATTTATGAGCCATGTCCATTAAACGTTGAGCTTTTCTATAACCCTCTGGTCTTGCCATACCAAAATTGTGTTTTATACGGCTTTCTATATCACTTCCTTTTTCAAGCCCCATAACCACAACAGAAATACCATCTATTTTTCCAATTCCGCAAATCATAGCGGCGTCATCTGCAAACTTTCTGTCTCCGGAAAGCTCCGTAAAATCAGTAATGAGTTCTCTTATATAATCCTGACAATGTGGTCTACCGGGATATCTGGCAATCTGTGCCTTTTGCCACGGAGTTAAATTGCCATAAATTTGCGAAAGATTTTTTGTCAGCTTTTGTTTTAATCTTTTTAATTCTTCTACAACAGCCGGCTTACCTAACTTTTCAGAACCGGATAGTTCTGCAATTCTTTTTTCTATCTCTAATATGTGTTTTTCAAAATCAAGGCCTGTTATCTCTTTCATGTTTTGCACCTATATGTTTATATTTTTCCTTTTTTTTAGCATGTTTTTTTTCAAATTTCGACTCTTATTTTTACAAATACCAAAAAAAATAATTGCATTGTCTCGCATTTGGAATAAACTACATTAAAAATAATTTTGTAAAGGGAGATGCTTATGTTCTTGGCATTAACGTTCTTTTTGTTTGTATTTACAACTATTTTATGGATCTGCATTGCAGTAAAACAGCTTTCTTTGGCAATGGCAAATGTTTCTTTGGCAACATTAAGTATAACTGATTTGGCCCTTTATGCCGGCATTACTATTTTGCCGGTATTTTGTTTGTGGGCTGTTTTTGCTTTTATTAATCAGTTTTTTGCAAACAGAAACGTGCATAGAAATATACAAAAAATGCTTGTACAACAAAAAAAATCTACAGACCAAACAGAGCTCTTGGCAAGAATTTTGCTGGAAAACGAAAAACAAACACAACACTCATCTATGATCGGTTTGTTTGATGTGTTTGTATCTGATATAAACGAGGCCTTGGCAGATATTATGTATACGGCGAATCTCTTATCTCGTGAACAAATTGAGCAACTTTGGATTAAAAATAAAAACGGCGGACGCTGGGCTTTTGGAAAGGTGTTTTTATCCGTATATAATAATCAACCGAACTTTTCTGTAAGGATGCTTGAAAAGGCTTCAAACGATAATATGTTGAGCGGTCCTATTTTGGAATTTTGTGCAAGATATATGTCTTTTTTGGAAATGTTGGAAAAACACGATACTCAACGCGTATTGCTCCCTATGATTGAAACTGGCGTTTTTGGAAAAGTATTTTCAATTTTTGCACCAATTGCAGACAAATTAAGACAAATAAGAGCTTTGGCTGCTGAAATTGAAGAAAAAGAAGAATCTGATAAAGAATCTTTTATGCCGGTTAAAAATTTGCAATCTACACCAAAAACTTCAAGACAAAAAAATCATAATTCTTTTGGTGGATTTTCTTTGTTTAAGAAAAAAGAAAAAAAAGAAGAAGTTTTTCAAAAAAAAGAACCTGAGTTTGAAGAAAAAGATGCTTTTTCTATTGCTTTGGAAAAAAATATGGCAGAAGAAATGAATGCCGAACAAATTGAAAGTATGACAGAAGAAAATTTATCTCAAACACAAAAAACCATAAATGAAATGCAAAAAGAATGGGAAGATTTTAAACGTGCAGAACAAAAATCTGCTTCCGAAAATAACGTAGACGATGATTTTGCACATCCTTTTGCAGGCTGGACAGATGAAGAAAATTATTCTAAGTAACATTTTTTTGTTACTGTTTGCTGTTAATGCTTTTGCAGAAAACTCCGTGTTTTCTGACCATTTGGCTTTGTATGGTCAAGCAAAATATAATACAGATTTTTCAAACTTTTCATATGCTGATCCAAAGGCAAAAAAAGGTGGTTCTGTAACTTTACCGGAATATGGTTCTTTTGACAGTTTTAACCCTTTTATTTTTAAAGGAATTGCTCCAAGTTCTGTTGTGGGGCTGACCATTGACACTTTGGCCGTTGTGCCGGTTGATGACTTTTCTGTGGCATATCCTCTGATTGCGGAGAAATTTGAAATTTCAAAGGATGGAAATTTTGTAGGGTTTATTATAAACCCAAAAGCAACTTTTTATAATGGAACAAAAATAACAGCTGATGATGTGGTTTTTACATTTGAAAGCTTGGTAAAAAAAGGCTCTCCTTTTTATAAAATATATTATGCTGATGTAAAAGAGGTCAAAAAAATAAACCAACATCATGTGCGCTTTTACTTTAAAGAAAACACCGAAAATAAAGAATTGCCACTTATCATAGCTCAAATGCCCGTGCTTTCCAAAGAATTTTTTGCAGACAAAGATTTTGAAAAACCGTCTCTTGAACCAATGCTTGCAAGCGGACCTTACTATATTGATTCTTTTGACCAAGGCAATTTTATAATCTTAAAAAGAAACAAAAACTATTGGGCCCAAAATTTGCCGACAAGAAAAGGGTTTTTTAATTTTGATGAAATACGTTATGATTTTTATCAAGATACAACCATCACAAAACAAGCTCTGTTTGCAGGAAACATTGACTTGAGAGAAGAATATATCGCAAAAAATTGGAAAATAGGTTATGATAATCCACTGGTTACCTCCGGAAAAATCTTAAAAAAAGAATTTACCCACAATAAAACAGCTCCTCTGCAAAGTTTTTTGTTTAACACAAGAAAACCCATGTTTCAAAATAGAAAAGTAAGAAAAGCTATTGGTTATGCATTTGATTTTGAATGGACAAATAAAAATCTTTTTTATGAGCAATATAAAAGAACTGACAGCTTTTTTAAAAATTCAGGAATGGAAGCTGAAAAACTACCAAATGCAAGAGAAATGAAAATATTGAACAAAGTTAAACATTTGCTCCCAAAAGAACTTTTTACATCCCCCTTAAGCGTGCCAACGCATAATAATGCTCAAAAATCTCGCCAGAATCTGCAAACTGCCGTAAAATTATTAAAAGAAGCCGGATATGACTTTAAAGACGGCAAAATGGTAAATATTCAAACAGGTGAGCCGCTTGTTTTTGAGATTTTAGACAATTCCTCAAACGGCTCTTCCTTTACAAGAATTATGTTGCCATTCTTAAATAATCTTAAAAAAATAGGAATTTCAGCTTCTTTTAGAACAGTTGAAACGAACATTTTTAAAAACAGATTAGATAATTTTGATTTTGATATGGTTATCATATCTTTTGGCATGAGCCAAATGCCGGGAAATGAACAAAAAGAACTGTGGGGATCAGAAACAGCAGATGTATCCGGAAGCTTTAATTTGGCCGGCGTAAAAAACGAGGCTGTTGACACAATTATAAATATGCTCATAAACGCAAAAACAAAAAATGAATACGAAGCCTGTGTAGCTGCTTTGGACAGAGTTTTACAATGGCATCATTTTTTGATTTTTCAGTGGTACTCCCCTGTGCAGAGAGTGGCTTTTTGGGATAAATTTGAATATCCAAAATCTCAATCCTTGGAACAAAACGGCTTTACAATTCATACATGGTGGAAAAAACAATGAAAATATATTTGCTGAAAAGAATTTTGCTTATACCTGTTACATTGTTTGGAATTTTGTTGCTCAATTTTGCAATTGTGCAACTTGCCCCCGGAGGACCGGTGGAACATGTTATGGCAAAATATCGCGGATTAAATACTGATGCAAAAAGTATTGTTACCGGTTCAAACAATGTGACAGAAAGGTATACCGGAAACAAAGGTGTGCCTGATGAACTGGTAGAATCTCTTAAAAAGCAATTTGGATTTGACAAACCTTTGCACATTAGGTTTTTTAAGATGTTAAAAGACTATGCCGTATTTGATTTCGGAAAATCTTTTTATCAGGACAAAACCGTGGGTAAGCTTATTGCAGAAAGGATGCCCGTTTCTGTTTCTTTAGGGCTGTGGTCAACCCTGATAATTTATTTGATTGCAATTCCTTTGGGAATAAAAAAAGCATGTAATGACGGCTCTAAAATGGATTTATGGACCTCTTTTGTTATAATTGTAGGAGCGGCAACTCCTGTGTTTTTGTTTGCCGTATTTTTAATTGTGTTTTTTGCCGGAGGCATATATTTTAATTGGTTTCCGTTAAGAGGTTTAGTTTCAAATAATTTTAGCGATTTGTCTTTGCCTGCAAAAATTGCAGACTATTTTTGGCATATTACACTGCCGGTTTTGGCAATGGTTATAGGAGGGTTTGCAAGCCTGACCATGCTGACAAAAAATTCTTTTTTAGATGAAATAAATAAACAATATGTAACAACAGCAAAAGCAAAAGGATTGTCAGATAAGCAAATTTTGTATCGCCATGTTTTTAGGAATGCAATGCTGATTATTATAGCAGGTTTTCCTTCTTTGCTGATAAAAATGTTGTTTACCGGCTCTTTGTTGATTGAAATTATCTTTTCATTAAATGGCTTGGGGTTATTAGGATATGAGGCAATCATGACTCGTGATTACCCCGTGATTTTTGGCACACTTTATATCTTTGCCTTGCTCGGCTTAATTTTAAAGCTGATAAGCGATTTTATATATTCGCTGGTTGACCCCCGCATAAACTTTGATAAGCTTACTTAAACATCTTTTTGATGTGTTTGGTAATAAACTCAAGATTATTCAAAGCTGCTTTGGGATAAAATGTAAGTGCTGCCGGATGGCTGATATTAATGGCATATCCGTTTTGATATAAACTTTCTATAAATCTGTTTAATTTGTTGGAAATCCAATTTTTTCCGGTAAAAATAAACACCGGTTTGCCTGTACCGCAAGCCTCTGAACACATGGAAACAGAATCGCCCGTGGCAATAATTTGATCTGCACATGCCAAGAAGCCGGCATATGGATTTGTGTCTTTATTGCCCCACAAATACTGATAAGATGGAATTTCTTCTATTTCTTTTAATATGCATGCTTGTGCTTTTTCACCGGTTCTTTTTGATGTGGTTATTAAAATAGAACCACCAATTACATCTTTAATGCGTCTGATTTCTTTACCAAAAGCAGTGGCATTTTCTGCACTAAATTCAACACCTCCAGTTTTACCGCCAACCATAACAGCAGTTAACGGCTTTGGTAAATGGGCAAATTTTTGCATCCATTCTTCTCTTTCTTTGGTAAGTCTTGTTGGTGTAAAGCCATGAGTGGCACCAACTATATATATCATGTTTTTTGTGCTTTTTTTCTTTTTATCATGTTCCGGCACAAACAACATATCAAAATCTTTTATGGCAAAATTGCCAGGATGCATAAGTTGGACTATCTTTGTTTGTCCTTTGGAGCGTTTTTTAATCCAACAGGCAACCATCGCTGTTCTGCGTGATGCTGAAATCACTAAATCAGGATATGGCCCTTTAAGAGCTTTTTTGCTGGAAGATTTTACTCCCATTAAAGAACGAGTTTTTAAGAAATTTGGCAGCCTACTTATCGGTGTATATTCAATTTGCTTTTCTTCCACCTCAAAACCCAGAGCATTTGCCACACCTCTGGCCTGTGTTGCGCTGCCAACTCTGTTGTCTATAAGAACCCATACTTTTTTTGTCATTAAACGTCTCCAAATAAAATAAGATTGTTTTTTATTCTATCATTTTTTGCTATTTTAACAAGATCTTTTTAACAAAAGATTAAGCTTTGTTTAACCTTGTTCTATTAGAATAAAAATGTCTTTAATTTAATGCGTTAGGAGATAAACATGTTTCCGGTAGCAAAAAATCGTTCAGATATTTTAGAACAAATTGAGCTTATGAAGGCAAAAGTTACTCTGTTAAAACAATCCCAAAGCGTCTTGCAAAATAAAAAAAATAATTCTAACATTTCTTCTGTTTTGTGTTGCAATAATAAAGCAAAGGATAAAAAATGAGATATTTGTTGTTTTTGACATGTTTGATGATTACCGCTTGTGCAAATACTTATAACATTACCCACGAACCAGATGTTAAAAAATTGTCAGAATTTGTAACTTTGCGTTATGCTGATGATAATATGGTGGTATATCAATATGCAAAAGTGCAAATAGATCAGGTTTCTGGAATCGCTTCTTTATATTGTGAAACAAAAGATAAAAAATCTGCAATGTTAAGAGACATTACTCTTACTAAAGACTTTTATCATTTGGCCACTTTTAACTGCGTAAACTTGCAAAAATAAATTAAACACCCTATATAGAATCTAATGTTGAGGAATTAAAAAAATGACAAAAGATTTATATAGTGTTTTAGGTGTTTCAAAATCTGCTTCCGATGCGGAAATTAAGTCTGCTTACAGAAAGCTGGCCAGAAAATATCATCCGGACTTAAACAAAGGTGCAGATGCCGCAGAAAAATTCAAAGAAATTTCTTGTGCATATGACATATTGGGTGACAAAACAAAACGAAAAAAATACGATAATCACGAAATTGGTCCTGACGGAAAACCAACCGGTTTTGGTGCAGGTTTTGGCTCCGGCGGAGGTTCAAAATATCAGCAATATCAAGGCAACCCTTTTGGGGGAGGATTTGATGCCGGCGGTTTTGATTTTTCTTCTATATTCGGAGGTTCTGACATCTTCTCACAATTTACAAATGGGGGAGGGTTTTCAAATTTTGGACACAATCCTCGCAGACAAGCAAAGGGGCAAGATATTTCTTACACGCTAAAAATAGACTTGCTTTCTGCAGTAAATGGTGCTGAAAAAAAGCTTAACCTCAACGGCAAAAATTTAAATGTAAAAATTCCGGCAGGAAGCTCCAGCGGTCAAACTTTGCGCCTTAAAGGTTTGGGTATGCCAGCAATGGGCGGTGGTCAAAACGGTGATGTGTTAATTACTTTGGACGTTGAAAAGCATCCATATTTTTCCGTAGACGGACAAAACATTTTACTTGAATTGCCAATTTCTTTTAAAGAGGCAATTTTGGGCGCCAAAATTACAATTCCAACAATTTCCGGAAATGTAAATGTTGCAATTCCCCCCTATTCTTCTTCCGGCGATAAATTAAGACTTAAAGGAAAAGGAATAAAAACATCAACTTCTTGCGGTGATGAGATTGTTTCGTTGAAAATAATGGCGCCAAAAAACAAAAATACCGCTTTAGAATCTGCACTACAAAGCTCTGATGATGAAAAATTCAGAACGTTTAATTGATATTTTATATAAAAATTAACGTTTGTTTTTTATATTATCGTCTGATTTAAAAAGAAAGGTTATAAAGATGATTTTAAGCACTCCTTGGCTGTGGGCCATTTTTTCTGCAATTATGTTCACATTGTTATATCTGGACTTGCACGTATTTCATCGTCATGCCGCAGAGCCTAAATTTTCTGACAGCATCAAAGTGTGTTTGTCTTTTATAACCATTGCCTTACTATTTGGGCTTTTTGTGTGGTATGAAAGAGGTTCTGATGTATCTTTTTTATTTTATACCGGATATCTGGTAGAACTTAGCCTTTCTATGGATAACATTTTTGTTATCTCTTTAATTTTTACAAGCTTAAGCATACCTAATAAATATCAACACAGAGTTTTGTTCTGGGGAATCTTGGGAGCAATTGTTTTGCGTGCCGTTATGATATTCCTTGGAGCACAACTGGTAGAAAACTTCCACTGGATTTTATATGTGTTCTCTGTATTCTTAATTTTTACAGGATTAAAGCTATTATTTTCTCATGATAAAGAACAAGAAGATTTTAAAGATACAAAATTATATCAGTTTATGGCTCAACATTTTAGATTCTCCAAAAAGATTTATGGAGAAAATTTCTTTATAAAAAAACGTAATAAGCATTATGCAACACCATTGTTGTTGGCTCTTATTTTAATTGAATTAATGGATGTGGTTTTTGCTGTTGACAGCATTCCGGCAATTTTCCTTATAACACAAGACACCTTTGTGGTATATACCAGTAATATCTTTGCTATTTTGGGATTAAGATCTTTATATTTCTTGCTGGCTGCAGCAACAAAGCACTTTGCTTTCTTAAAGCATGCATTGTCTATTATTCTGATTTTTATCGGATTAAAGATTTTTGCGCCATTCTTTGGTTTCCATGTATCTTCATTGGTATCAATGATTGTTACCTTTACATTGCTAGGCTCTGGAGTATTGGCATCTGTTTTGATACCTCAAAAAACAAAGTAGGCTTATTCTTGCCGATTCTAATAATTTTTGATCATCATAAAAATTATTTTTATTTGACTCAAAACGAATCACACCCTTAATTTGCTGAGAATCGCCGGAAATTATGGGTTTTGCGTTTATTTTTTATTAACCAAAAAAAGAATATCGTAAATTAACTTTATGGAGGATTCTTTCATGTTGGTTACTTTTAATAAGCGCACATTTTTATTTTGTAGCAAAGTTTTTGTTTTGTTTTTTGGGGTATTTTGTATCGCCGAAGCAAGCGCTGAGGACCAAATAATAAATGCAGGGACAGAAGTCAACAATGCAACCGGTACATGGGAAAATAGTTTAAAAATCTATGGAACATCACAAGGCGCAATAATTGATGGTGGAGATTGGCACGAGGTGTTTGCCGGCGGAGTTGCCAAACAAACACAAATTAACAATTACGGAAAATTAACCGTATATTCCGGAGCTAAAGCCGAAGAAACATCCCTTAACTTGGGAAATTTGTATGTGCGTTATAACGGAACCATTGAAAATACAACTGTAAACGGCGGTTGGTTAGATGTTTATGATGGAGGAAAAGCCTTTCAAACAACCGTAAATAATGGCGGAAACTTTTATGCTCAAAACGGAAGTTATACCAAAGATATTGTTGTTAATTCCGGTGGTGGATTTAACGGATATGATGGATCTGTGGTTGAAGGATTAACATTAAACGAAGGTGCAAAGTTTAATTTAGGCACCAATATGACGCTGATTAATTCTTCTCAAAACGGAAACGAGATTTATATTAAAGATAATATTGCCCATGGTTTTGTTGTGGGAAATGAAAGCCAATTAAACATTGCTTCCGGAGCAACTGCTCAAAACATTGTTGTTAATAACGGCGGATTTTTATCAGGTGCAGAAAATTCTTATATGAACAATGTTGTTATAAATGAGGGCGGTAAGTTCAATTTTAATACAGATATGACAATTACAAACTCTGTCATGTTTGACCAAGCTTTTTCACTCAAAAACAAAGTTGCAAACAATCTTTTACTCAACAGCGGCAGTAGTTTTAATGCTTTAAGCGGCGGTAAAGTCAATAATGCCATTATAAATGACGGCGGGTCTCTTGTTATCAACAACGGAGCAAAAGCCAGCAACTTAATTGTTAATAATGGCGGATTTGTTTCAACATCAGAAAATTCTGTTATTAACGGATTGCAAGTTGCAGAAAATGGAAAATTCTTCCTAAATACTGCCATGACGTTAACAAATGCAACGCAAAATGGAAACAATGTATCTATAATTGACAATGTTGTTAAAGGCTTTACCTTAAATTATGATCAAAATCTATATATTTCCCCCAACACATCTTTCATTGACACCATTGTTAATGGGGTATCTGTTTATCTGACAAATAATTCTTCATCGCAAAATTTACTGCTAAATGACGGAACTGTTGAAATTTCATCAGGAGGTTCAGCTCTGAATACAACAGTAAATTCCGGAACAGTAAAAGTTTATTCTGACGGAACGGTTGATGGAATAACCGTAAACAATGGTGTTTTAGAAGCACACCACGGATCTTTTGTTGACAATGCCACAATTATGGCAGGTGCATTAAACCTATATGGCGGAAATGCTAAAAATGTTGTTCATTACAGCGGAAATTTGAGACTTTACGATGGGGGGATTCTTAGCAATTCTACCGTTAAAGGCGGATGGTTTGATGTGTATTCCGGATCTACAGCAAATTCCGTTATTATTGATGGCGGAGAAATGTATGTTCAAGACAGAGGTGTGGCAAACAAATCAATTTTGATGTCCGGTTTGGCAATGGTTCTAGGAGGCGGAAATGCAAATGGAACAGATGTTAGAGGCGGAAATTTTACCATAACATCCGGAGCAAACGCATCTCTTACTACCGTCAACGGAGGAAATGCTACTGTTGAAAGCGGTGGCATGATAATAAACAGCACAATAAATTCCGGAACTTTGAATGTTTTAGCCGGTGGAGCAGGTGGAATTGCAAAATCAACAACCGTAAATGGAGGCGTGTTTAATGTATTGGGCACAGCAGTTGGCACCGACGTTAAATCAGGTGGATTAATTGTTGCAAATGGTGGAGCCGCAATAACAAATTTGGTTGTTAATGATGGTGGCAAAGCCGATATAAGTACAAATGTTGCACAATTTAATGCTAATCTTTTAGGAGAAGATGTTAATATCTCGGGAAATGTGGCTGATGGAATAACCCTTAAAGAAGGAATCACTCTCCGAACTCAGAATGAGGGTGTCGCCCAAAATATAACCGTAGATAATGGCGGAGCGCTTGTTGTTGAAAACGGAACTGTTGCAAGTTCAGAAATTAACTCCGGCGGATTGTTTGTTGCAAACAGCGGAACCACTACAACAGGGTTGATTATTGAAGATGGTGCAAAATTTGATATAAGCACCGATGTTAATCAGCTTACAGCCAATGTTTTCGGTCAAGATATTGCAATTACCGGAAATTCGGTTGACGGTTTGACTGTTAATGACGGTAGTGTGCTTAGAATCAAAAATGCCGGAACTGCTACAAATACTGAAGTGAACTCCGGCGGATTGTTTGTGGCAGATAGTGGCTCAACAATCACAAATCTGATTATTGAAGATGGTGCAAATTTTGATATAAGCACCGATGTTAATCAGCTTACAGCCAATGTTTTCGGTCAAGATATTGCAATTACCGGAAATTCGGTTGACGGTTTGACCGTTAATGACGGTAGTGTGCTTAGAATCAAAAATGCCGGAACTGCTACAAATACAGAAGTTGACTCTGGAGGCTTGATTGTTGCAAACAGCGGTTCAACAGTGACAGGTTTGATTATAAATGAGGGTGGAAATTTTGATATAAGCACAGATGTTAACCAACTTACCGCTAATATTTTTGGTCAAGATATCACTATAGCCGGTAATACAGTTGAAGGTTTAACTGTTAATGACGGCAGTGTGCTTAGAGCTGAAAATGCCGGAACGGCAAATAATATAAATGTTAGTGGTGGCGGATCACTAATTGCAACCGGAAATTCCACCTTGAACAGCTTAACCGCAGACAAAAATGCTAACTTAAATTTGGCAGACGGAACTGTTTTAACTGGTGATATTGTGATAAATAAAGATACAAACACTTCCGGTTCTTCTTATAATTTTTCTAATATGTTCGCATCATCTAATTTAGATATAAACTCTCTAACCGTGGTTGGTGGTGTAAACGAAGCCTTTGCCAACAAACTTATTAACGAAGATATCTCTAAAAACAAATCCTTAACTTTAGAGGGTGGAATATATAGTTTGGCAAATGTAGATAAAAGCGGAACAACGCTGGTTGCCGGCTGGGATGCAATTAATATTAAAGCAACGGAATCCAGCCCAACAACTGTCGTAAAATTAGAATCTGATATTGAACTGGTTGGATCTAATAAACTATTGTCAGTTGGTGATGGGGTAATTTTGGACGTTTCCGGACATTCTCCTTTGGAAATAACAATTGACGGAAATGTTACCAATTCCGGAACTTTGGACTTTACTACCTATGACAACGATGGTGAAGCAGATGATACAATCACAATTACCGGAGACTATAATGCAACTTCCGGTGCGTTGATGATATTAAACGTGGAACCACAGAAAAATTTGGCAGATAAGATAGTGGTACAAGGTGATGTTATAGGAAATACCAGTCTATTCTTAAAATCTAATTCAACAGTGTCTCCAACAACAGATGTTTTATTTGCAGAAGCTACTAATGACAAGGAAACAACCGACAGTAGTTTTGATATTTGGCGTGTAGAAGGTAGCCCATTTGTTTGGAATACAAAAAAAGAAGACAATAAATGGTATACTTTTGTTGAAAGCCAAGGAAAATCAAGTAATGTTGTGCCAGAGATGATTGCCTATATGGGGTTATATGATGTTGGTTTTGAACAAACCGGCGAACTGAACAGGGTTGTTGCTTCTAAAACCGAGGCTGCTAAATTTGGCAGACAGGCTTGGGTATCACCGGTACACCATAATCTTGAAATAAAATCACCATATAAATATGAAGCCAAAATAAGTGGACTTGATGCAGGAATAGATGTTGAAAGTGACAGCTTTAATAAATGGGGAGTGTTAGCTTCTTATCGTCAAGGAAATTATGAATTTGATGGCAAGGGTGAAAGATATTATTCTGAAAAAGCTTCTGAAGTTGACATTGATAGCTATTTGTTAGGCTTGTATTTCCGTAGAGACAAATGTAATACCAAGCTTGTAGCCTCTATTTATGGCGGAATACAAAGAGCGGATATTGCATCTGCAGACGGAGTAAAAGCAAAAACAGAGGCTTTAGAATTAGGAGCAACTTTGGATATGGCGCATATGTATAGACTTTCCAAAGGATTATTTATGACGCCAGAAATACAGATCAGTTATCAAATGTTAGACTTTGACAGCTTCAAAGACAATGCAGGAAAAACCATCCAAACAGAGGCTGCACACAGAATTACCGCCGAAGCCGGTATTAAGCTTGAAAACAAATGGGCTTTGGGTAAAGATATAACAACAATATATGTTAAACCAAGCATAATACAAAACATACATAGTGGCGGAAAACTGAGCGTTGGACAATTTAAAACCGTTCACACAACCGAAGATAGAACTTTGGGGCGTTTAGAGATTGGAGCAGAATTTGAACTTGCCAACCAATGGAGTATGGGTGCTGATATTGCACATACCTTTGGGTCTGATTATAATGACACCGCTTTCTCTTTAAATATAAAATACAGCTTTTAGAAAAATGTAAAAGTTTGACAAAAGCAACACTGCGTACTTCGTCTGCCTGCGCCTTGTATTGAACCCCCTGTTTCGGGGCTTCAAACCCTGTCTCCGCAAATAAAACAAAAACCCACTCAACGTGGGCTTTTGTTTTATGGCGGAGAGAGAGGGATTTGAACCCCCGATACCCTTGCGAGTATAATTGATTTCGAGTCAACCGCATTCAACCACTCTGCCATCT
>JAZNSB010000027.1:0-41943 GCA_045590955.1 Alphaproteobacteria bacterium
CTGGCTTCACATCAGAAAGTCCTTGTTTTTATTTTGTTATTGCATATTAGACAAAAATATGGCATAATAAATATAGGCATTGGATTTAAATGTTCGGTTTAACACAATATTTTAGGAGATGCAATATGTCGTTAGGTAATAATATAGATTATGCAAATTTACATACTCAAAGTGAAGAAGATTTAATAAGATTGGGATTAAGAAAATATGATAAAGGCTTATTTCTTTTTCCAGAAAGCTTTTTTAACGACATTCCAGAAGGAATGGTTTTAACAACCATACTTGGAGAAAAAAGACGCTTTCACAGAGGATTTGATACTGATACCAGATTTGGATGTTTGGCTTATGGTGTAAATATATTGGATTCAGAACATAATAAATCAGACTATGATGAGGCAAAAACTTTTGATGAATACTTTACTGGATATAAAAACTATGATGATGGTGGCAAATTAGACCAAGGGATAATTGTTGATGCAAAGAAAGTATTTGAAGCATTAAAGACACCTGAAGCAATTCAAGCTTTTATCAAAGCAGATTACAAAGAACAGGTGCAAATGGTTAGTGGTTTAGATGATGGACACTCTGCTTTTAGTTTTGGATGTGTTTGTCATTGTGCGTTGAAATATGCTAATTATATTAAACTCGTTGCTGAAGAAAAAGAATTAGCAGCAAAATACGATGAATATTTAGCTCTTCATACAACCAATAGATTAGCTGCAACACGAAAAAGATTAGCAGGTAAAATTGATGATAAATTAGGAACTAATCTATCTGATATTAAACTTCCTAAAACAATAAAAAATATTGAAGCAAAAATTTCAAAACATTTTGATAAGTCTGGTCGTTAAATATAATTTGTAAATCATACTTTAACTTAGGGCAATAACAAAAAACTTAGGATTTGAAATTAAAGGCTAATTTATGAATATGTAACAAGCTGAAGAAAGAGTTGTTTTTTGTGCGTAAAGAATGTAATAAAAACCCCTCACAACATAAAAATTGTGAGGGGTTTTAATTAAGCCAAAATGTTACTCTGAATAGTTCAAGTAGGTAATATTTTTGCCAAATTTAACAGAGCGTGATGTTATTAATCCTATTGCACATAACACAAAGTTTTTAAATTTATATTTTATGCACACTATCTGTATCTACGTTATTATAATAACAAGATACAACTTCATCAAGATTGGTTGTTGATGTAATACGGAGTTTTTTGTTATTAAATACAGCACGCACAGGTAGTTTAATAAAAGTGCTTAAAATTTTCATCTCTCGTAAAACATCAGAAAGCTCCGAACCCGAATATGGCTCAATAATCACCTCATGGAAAGTTTTAGGTCCATTACTGCTATTATTGTGAAGTTTTTGTTGTTTCTTCAATTCCTCGCCTTTTTTCAGTAGTTTACCAAAATTTTTTAACAACCCACTGAAAATTACAACAAATACGATAACGCAAAAAGCAATCACTGTCCAAAAAATAATTTTTTCTGTTTCCATAACATAAAATTTTAACGGTTATTTACTTTTTTGTTTATTCTATCACATCATTGCCTTTATACTTGTCGGCAATTCTTTTTGCAAATTCATTGTTAACAATTTTTTGTTGAACGTCTTTTCTGTGTTTATTTACACGCTTGTTTTCTTTATAAAAAGTCACAAAAAAACAAACAATACAAACAACAACCATCGTTAAAGGAATAATAAATTCCCAAGAGGTCTCTTTAATAAAATCAATAACTTTTTCCATACTTTATAATATTTAAATAGTTTAACATCATAATTTTTAACAGTGGGTGGATGGTAATCTATTTGATTATAAAAATCAAATGTTTTTACGTCTAATTTTCGGAAAAATTGGTTTGTGTGATAAAAAATAGCGTTTGCTGGTTAGGTTGCAAACGCTATTAAACTTGTGGGGTCCTTGTTTTTCATAGTGTTGTTAATTTAGAGAGTTGGCTAACTTATTTACTTTTTTTGATTTCTTCGATTTGTTTATTTATCTCAGCAAATTGCTCTTCTTGCATACGAGCAAAAGCAATGCAGAAAGCGATAACCACTACTATGGTGAGACCACCTAAACAATAAGCAACTATTTCCATAATATATACATTTTTAATTAAACATAATTAATTTTATTGGTGTTGATGTTAATCTTTTTTTTGAAAAAATCAAATGTTTTTACGTCTAAATTTTGGGAAAAATTGGTTTGTGTGATAAAAAATACCGTTTGCAGGTTAGGTTGCAAACGGTATTAAACTTGTGTGGTCCTTGTTTTTCATAGTGTTGTTAATTTAGAGAGTTGGCTAACTTATTTACTTTTTGGGTTACTTGTTTTGCTTAAGAAGTTATTGGTTATGCTTCATTGTCTTTTGGAATATAATAACAAAAAACTTAGGATTTGAAATTAAAGGCTAATTTTATTCATGCATTTTGGAAAATATAAAAATTAATTTGATATTCTGTTAAAAAATGTTGCAATATATTATGGTAGTGAAGAATGAAAATAAGGTGACTAAATGAAAAAACATTTTTATTTTTTTAGACATGGGCAAACAAATGAAAACCAATTAGGAAAAAGGGAAGGAACAGGTATTGATTCATTCTTGACTGATACCGGTAAGATGCAGGCATTGAAATTGGCAGATTTTTTGGCAGATAAACATTTGGATGTGATTTATTCAAGTCCGTTTAAAAGAGCAATTGATACAGCTCAGATAGTTGCATCAAAATATAAAAGTATAGATATTTTAACAGATGAATGCTTATCTGAAATTGCTTTTGGTTTTTGGAATATTGAAGATGCTAAAAAGCAGGTAAAAATGAACGAAAATTATAATAAGATTAGAATTTGTTTAGAGCAAATTGTGTTATCTGATGAATATAAAAATGTTGCAATATCCTCACATGGTGGTGTTACTAGGGCATTGTGTTTTGTTGCTGGAGTTAAAATTGGGATGATTGAAAACTGTCAGTGTTTTCATTTTTTATTTGAAAATGGTGACTGGAAATATATGGAAGAATTTTCTACTGATATTAAAGTAAATAATGTATCTGATTTGTGAATATGCAACAAGCTGAAGAACGAGTTGTTTTTTGTGCGTAAAGAATGTAGTAAAAACCCCTCACAACATAAAAATTGTGAGGGGGGTAAGAAATTCTATATATCTTCTTCAGAAAGAAAATATAGTAATTTACCATTAAGTTCAATGCCGACAACTTTTTTCTCTCTTATAGTATAAAAAACTATAATATCACCGCGCTGAGGAATGGTATTTGAATGAGACTGTAGAAAAGCATGAGAATCATATGTTAAGATTTGGTAACCACCATTTTCAACAGGTATTACTTCTGTGATTTTTTGTGGTTTACTTTTTATAACTCTTGATCCACATAAATAATCTTTTACTTGAGGAGCTTTGTCTTTTTTATTCATAGTACAAAGGTTGCTTTTTTTGCCTTTCTTCTTTTTAAGACCGCTTAATGCTAAAAGTGCTGCTGAACCACATAGAATGATAACAAGCACAATAAAGAGATAATTATTCATAATACATAATATTTTTAGTTAAACATAATTAATTTTATTGGTGTTGATGTTAATCTTTTTTTTGAAAAAATCAAATGTTTTGTGTCTAATTTTTGGGAAAAATTGTTTTATTTGATAAAAAAACACCGTTTGCAGGTTAGGTTGCAAACGGTGTTGAATTGGCGGGGTCCTTGTTTTTTTTCATGGTCCTGTTTTTTTTAATTTGGTCAAATAAATTTTTTTCAAATCTTTAACAGGTAGGAGCCCGAATTTGAGCGAATTTTTGGTCTTTCATCTCATCGTTGTTTTTTGGAGATGCTGTCTCTTGAGTTATAGAATGCAGCCCTCCAGGTTCATGTTCATCATAATTGTTAACTGAGAGCAATGTAGCATATTTTAGGATATGTGTCAAGACAAAAAATGACAAAATTTTATATTTTTATCCGATATTATTATTCAATGCAGCAATCTACGGCTTTTTTTACAAAAGCTTTCATTTTTGCAAGAGCACCTGATGGAGCTTCAGTTTTTTGTGTTTGCTCTGCAATTGGCATGGCTTTTTCAATTTTTTCTGACAGAACTTTGATGTCTTCTTGTTTGTCTTGAAGCCATTTTACATCATCTACATTGAGCATATTCATATTTAACCCCCAAAACAGGCAGTATAAATCATATGCCTGATTAAACAGTTTATATGCTTCTTGTTTGTTGCCAAGGCTTTGTTGTTTTGTGCCAACTTCCATTAAGCGCATTGAACTGGCTAAAAGGTGTTTGGAAATGCACCAAACTTCACCTTCATAGGCGGGGATGACTTTTAACATTAAATTCTTGCGAAGTTCTCTGATGTCTTGAACAAGATCATAAAAAGAATTTTTGCCGGTTTTTGCTCCGGAAAAGATAAGATGTTCTTCAATTGAAATGAGATTCATAATAGCAATGGTAAGATCTTGGTCAGATGATAGATCTTTGGGGTTTACCTTTTTTTTAGAATCTAATTTTTCTACAAAGTCTTTTACATTATCTATCTTTTTCATGTTAATGTCCCTTATGTCTTTTATATTTGAATTGTATTATATTTCAGCTTGTTTAATTTGCAATTGCTTTGCAAAAGTTATCAGCTAAAATTGTTCTTCTTTTATTTTAATTTCAAGCCAGCGGTTTTCAAGGGTTTCTTTTTCTTGTTTTAACTGTTCCAGTAAAATGGCGGTTTTATCAAACTTTTGCGGGTCTGTTTGAAACAAATCGGGATTGCTTAAAATTTGTTCTGCATTTGAGATGTTTTTTTCAAGCTCTGCCATTTTGTCATTGAAAGTGTTGAGTATGTATTGTTCGTTAAAACTTAATTTTTTGCTTTTGTTTTTAATTGGTTCTGAATCTTTTTCTTTGTTTTTCTTTTTTGTGTCAGATGGTGTTGCAGGTTTTATTTTTTCCAATAAATCAGTATATTTGCCAACGTGTTCTTGGATGGTGCCGTTGCCGGACATATATAAAACAGAGCCGGCGACGTTGTCTAAAAAATCTCTGTCGTGGCTTACAATTAAAATGGTGCCTGTATATTGAGTTAATACGTCTTGCAATAATTCAAGAGTGTCCATATCCAAATCATTGGTGGGTTCATCTAAAACCAAAAAGTTTGATTCTTTGGACAATGCTAAAGCAAGCATTAATCTGTTTTTTTCTCCGCCGGAAAGAGAACTTACCGGGCATTGAGCTTGTTCCGGTTTAAATAAAAAATCTTTTAAATATGCAACAACATGTCTGAAATGCCCCCTTACATAAATATGATCTCCTTCATTGCAAAGAGTTTTCCATAATGTCTTTTTGGGGTCTAATTCTATTCTGTTTTGGTCAAAATATGCTTCTTGCAAATTTTTTGCAATTCTTACCCACCCGCTGTCAGGTTCAAGACGTTTGGTTAAAAGTTTTATCAGTGTTGTTTTGCCGGAACCGTTGGGACCGACAATGCCGATTTTGTTTCCTTTGATGATTTTAATGCTGAAATCTTTTACTATTTCTTTTTCGCCAAAAGATTTGCAGATGTGTTTGGCGTCAATAATGAGTTTTGAACGAATATCGCCTTCGGCAATTTCAAGATTGACACTTCCAATTTGTTTAATTTGTTCTTTTCTTTCTGCCCTTAAAGCCTCAAGACGTCTTAATCTGCCTTGGTTGCGTTTTCTTCTGGCGGTTACTCCTTTGTGTAACCATTGCATTTCTTCATCAATTTGTTTGTTTAGATGTTTTTGGGCAATAATTTCTTGTTCTATTACCTGGTCTTGCCAATCTTCAAAATATGCAAAGCCTCTTTGAGAGTATCTTAAAAAACCTCTGTCAAGCCAAAAAGACCTGCCGGTGATGCTCTTTAAAAAAGCTTTGTCGTGTGAAATTATGACCACGGCTCCTTTGAAATTTTTTATGATGTTTTCTAAAATTTCTATGGTGGATATGTCCAGATGGTTGGTGGGTTCATCTAAAAGCAAAATGTCCGGTTCGCAGACCAATGCTTTGGCAAGAGCTGCTTTTCTGCATTCTCCACCGGAAGAGGTTTTTGGTGAAGAGTGGGCGGAAATGCCTAACAAATCAATTAATTTATCGGCTTTAAATGAATTTGTTTTGTCTTCTTGTTCAAGTCCCGATAAAACAACGTCTTTTAGAGTGTTGTATTTGCTCAAATCAGGTTCTTGAGGCATATATGAAATTTTTGTGCCCGGTTGTATGAAAATTTGGGCATCGTCAGCTTCTATGACGCCGGCAATTACTTTCAGTAATGTTGATTTGCCGGAACCATTGCGTCCGATAAGGCATATTTTATCGCCTTTGTTAATAGAAAATTCCACATCGGTAAACAGAGGTTTTATGCCAAAATTTACCGATGCGTTTTTTATGGTATATATGGGTGCTATATTTACCATTTATTTATTTAAATACCAATCAACCGTTTTTATAATGCCGGTGTCAAAATTTTCATCTGCTTTCCAGCCAAGTTGATTTTCTAGTTTGGTGGCATCTATTGCATAACGAAAATCATGACCGGCTCTGTCTGCAACAAAAGTAATTAAGTCTGCATATTTGCCTGATTTTCTGGGTTTCCTTTCATCCAAAATTTTGCATATTGTGTGCACAATTTCAAGGTTGTTGCGCTCATTTCTGCCACCTACGTTGTATGTTTCTCCTGATTTGCCTTCATGATAGATTAAATCTATGGCTTTGCAGTGGTCTAAAACATATAACCAATCTCTGATGTTGGTGCCTTTGCCATAAATGGGCAGAGGCTGTTCCGCCAAAGCTTGTTTGATGATGTGAGGTATCAATTTTTCGTGATGTTGCTTGGGACCATAGTTGTTTGAGCAATTTGAAGTGGTTACATTCATACCAAATGTGTGATGATATGCTCTTACCAAAAAGTCTGAACTTGCCTTGCTGGCAGAATATGGAGAGTTTGGGGCATATGGTGTGGTTTCTGTAAACATGCCTTCTTCTCCAAGAGCACCATATACTTCATCTGTGGAGATATGATGAAAACGACAATTTTCATATCCTGTTTTGAATACAGAAGGTTTTTCCATCCAATGTCTGCGAGCTGTGTCTAAAAGATTGAATGTGCCCAAAACGTTGGTGTTGATGAATGCTTTTGGACCTTTGATGGAATTGTCAACATGGCTTTCTGCTGCAAAGTGAATTACACCTTTAATGTCATATTTTGTAAAAATTTCTTCAATCAGAGCTTCATCGCAAATATCTCCTTGGATGAATGTGTAGTTTGGCATGTTTTCACACTCTTTGAGATTTTCAAGATTGCCAGCATAGGTTAATTTGTCTAACATGACAATGTGATATTGGGCATATTTTTCCGTGAAATATGGCACAAAATTTGAACCGATAAATCCGGCTCCTCCGGTTACTAAAATAGACTTCATGCTACTTCTCCGTAAAATATTTCATTTTCTCCGTAAAATATTTCATTTTTTTCACGGTATACTTTTTCAAGGTATGTTTTGTAGTTACCGGGGTGTAGCTCATTTATAATGGCCAAAAGTTGGTTGTCATCAATGAACCCTCTCTTATAGGCAATTTCTTCTATGCAGGCAATTTTTAGACCCTGACGTTGTTCTATAATTTGAACAAACAATGATGAATCCACTAAGCTGTCCGGTGTTCCGGCATCAAGCCATGCATTGCCGCGTTTCATGGGTACAACACTCATTCTTCCTTCTTTGAGGTAAAGATTGTTTAAATCTGTGATTTCAATCTCTCCTCTGGCAGAGGGTTTTAAGTTTTGAGCTTTTTGAACAACATCTGAAGGATAAAAATATAGTCCTACGGAAACATAGTTTGATTTTGGATTTTGAGGTTTTTCTTCAATTGAAATAGCTTTGAGATTTTGATCAAATTCTACCACGCCAAAACGTGATGGGTTTGATACGTGATATGCAAAAATAGTGGCTTGTTTGCCTTTGTTCCTTTGGACTTCTTCTTGAAAATAGTGAAATTGATCTCCCATATAAAAAATGTTGTCTCCTAAAATAAGGCAAACGTCGTCATTGCCTATAAAATCTGCTCCAATTGTAAATGCTTGGGCAATTCCTTTTGGTTCTGGCTGAACGGCATAACTTATGTTTAAGCCGATTTTGTTACCGTTGCCAAATAATTTTTCAATGTTGGGTGTGTCTTGTGGAGTAGAAATAATCAAAATATCTTTGATTCCAAAAAGCATTAAAGTAGATAACGGATAGTAAATCATTGGTTTGTCATAAACAGGAAGTAACTGTTTTGATGTGGTTTTTGTGAGCGGATATAAACGTGTTCCGCTTCCACCGGCAAGAACAATACCTTTCATCATAAATCTCCTAAAGTTTTAATACAACGCTTAAAGTTTAGAGTATATGATATTGTTAGCAAGCATATATTTTGATTTTGTAACAGTTTTTATTATAATTTTATGCGGTTTATGCTAATGTCATTGTCAATGTTTATAACCAAAATGTGAGCTGCATCTTCTAACCAGTCAGAACCTGAACTTGCACATGTGGTGTTGCCTATTTTTTCAACAAAGTGTCCGCTTATTCTCACAGTTTCATGAATGTGTCCATGCAAGGACAATAAAGGCTGTTTTTGACTGATGAATTTATTTACCGCTCTGCTGCCGACATGTATAATTTGTTCTGAAGGTTTTATACAGTCACAATTTGTATTAAACGGAGGAACATGGCTGACTAAAATAAGTTTGGATGCATCAACATTTTTGCATAATTCAAAGAGGTCTTCTTCAATAGATGCGTCTTGCATAGTGTCCAAAATGTTGCAAGATACTTTATTTTGTATCGGATCACTGATAAAACCTTGTAATCTTGTAATGGGAGAAAGGTTTTCTTTGGTATCTGAGGCAAGGTCTCTTCTTTCCCAATCTTTCCATTCAAACGGAGAATATGTAACATATGAATAGCCTGCCAAAAAATAATTTCCGAAAGGAATGACCTTAGAATCAAAAAGTGTAAAGTTGTGATTTTTTTGGCTTTGTTCAACAAAATCATGGTTGGCTTTGTAATCATCATTGCCCATGATTAAATATACATGGCCGGAAAACTTATCAAAAATGGGAAAAATTTTGTCATTTAAAAATTGTTTTTGCAGTTCAATATCTTTTAATTCCGGGCTTTTAGTGGTTAAATCTCCGCCAATGACGATATTGTTTATGTTGTGCTCTTTGGCATATGTAAAAATTTGATTATAATGATTAAAATTACCATGAAGATCTGAACAAAAAATAAATTCCATATTATTTCTCCGTTTGTTTTTTTTAAGAGTTATCATGCCAAGAGAAAAATGTCAAACAGCAAAAAAAAGAGGCTTAAAAGCCTCTTTTTTGAAATAAAGTTTTTTTATTGTGCAATTTGTTCTGCTTGTTCTACCGTTAATAAAACGGGGTCTGTAGTTTGAGCAGGCGCAACTTGAACAGGTTGAAGAGTTGTTGTTACAACATCTTTTGTTTCTTGAGTGCTTGGTTGCAAAACAACATTTTCTTTTGTTGCTGAATATGGCTCTTTTTCATAAGTAACCGTTTGAGTTGTTTGGGGATTGCAAGAAGTTGTGTATGTTGTTTTTTTATAAACAATTTCTACAGGTTCTTTTGTTTGAGTTACGTTGTTTTGTTTGGTGCAATTATTACATCCGCAAGAATTGCAGGAAGTATCTTTGTAAACATATACCACTTGAGGTGTTGTGCGCAATTGACGTGTATATTGCGGTCTGATTTGCTCACGGTATTTTGGAGCATACGGATCTTGAGTTTTATAAGCATGGTCACAAGTTTGTTGAGAGTTAATTTTTCTCCATCCGTCAAAAATTGAAGGACAAGTTCTTTTTTGATGATGATTTTGTGCGCATGCTGTGATAAGACACAAAGATATTAACAAGATTGTTTTTTTCATTATATTTTCTCCCACGGATATTTTTTGTGTCTAATATAATGATTTTTGGCTAAAAGTCAATAAATAAGAACATCAGATAAAGAAAAAGGTTGCAAAAATAAAAAAAAGATGTAAAAAGGCAATACATATGTCGGGACATAGCTCAGTCTGGTAGAGCACTGCGTTCGGGACGCAGGGGTCGGAGGTTCAAGTCCTCTTGTCCCGACCACTTAAAACCTTGATTTTCCTAGAGATTTTCAAGGTTATTTTTTATGCTAAACATGTTTTCTAGTTTTAGCGTCAAGGTTCGGAATAAAAAAATGACTATATAAATTCACAGTAGTAATTTTTTGTTATATGCAACGTTTGTGTAAGGGACCTATAATGAAAAAATTTCTTGTTATTTTAACACTGATGGTATCAGCTTGTGCTTTTGTCATACCAGAAGCTTCAGCAACAGTTGCAACGTATTCATTTTTAGTCTCCTTAATTAATTTAAACTATAACACCTCTGGTATCATAAATAAAAGAGGACGTTTGTTATCACAACAAATGTCCTCAGTAAGATAAATTAGAACTCGTTAGAACTCGAAATTTATGATATCATAACTATCAAGGCTGATAACTTTAGCCTCGGTATCAGTATATGAAACCATAACCTTTTGTCCTGTTTTGCTCCACTTCATCTCCGGAAAAGCATCGGTTGTACCGGTAAACTCTTTTCCTTTGACTTCAGTAAACAATACATAATATAAACCATTTTCATAGACTATATCACGTATTGTCATTTCGAGAACTTCTAAAGCCAGCTTATCACCATCAGTAATTGTAAACTCGTTACTGTTTTGTAAGGTTTTAAGATATGCTTTCAAAGCCTCTTGTGGAGTTGCAGCAGCAGCGAACTCGAGCTCGCTCTTAAGTGAGACAAATGCATAACCTGCATTCTTGACACCATCTCCTGTCAAAGTCATGTAGTATGTAGGTACTCCATGAATATTATACAGAATAGGGTCGTTTGCAAAGAAGCGCGATTGCCTTACCCACTCGCTCTGTGCTTCGATAACGTCCATAGCCGCTTGTTCGTTTATACCCGATACCGGATAGAGTTTACACTCTTTAGTTCTGGTATCAATGAGCATAAAGCCTGAAGATGACTTGTCAGCACCAGCACTCTGAATACCTGTATACCAGTAAGATTTTCCCTCAGAGTAAACAAGAGACATACCCGGAGTTGCCTGGCGAACCCCATTTTGTGCAAAGAGAGCATTCCAATAACCGTCCTGATACTGTCCCCAATCATTGATTTGCTTAATCAGGAACTCATCAGACTGAATAAGGTCAACCCATTCAGGAGTGTCATTGATACTGTAATCTTTGATGTCACCGTTCTGCATGTCTACGACAAGTACACCTACAGCATCTTCACCACCAAAACCGATAGTTGGCTCATAAATGGTAATTACCCAGTAAGGACGGCCAGTATCATCAATCTCCATCGAGTATTCGTCCAAACCATGACTGGCATAGCCATTGACACGAACATGACGCTTGATATAGTCTCTGAAATATCCAGACGTAAGATAGCGCAGCTTCAAAGGCTCTCCATTAAGCTCTGTTATGAAGAAAATTCTTCCCGGATTGTGAGCACTGACGATGCAGTAGCCTTCGGTGGTCTTATTTTTCCTCCATTTCCAAAAGCTCTTATGCTCCAGAGGCATTACCCATACCTTCTCATTATCAAAGGTTTCAGTAAGCTTCTGTCCTTCTGCAGTAGTAAAGCTGAAAGTACCATCGAGGTTAATCATATAAGCTTTGCCGAATGTACAACGGCTACCTAAAGAAGCTATGTTCTCAATGCGCTTTGAGGCCAGGTCCTCTGCGTATTGTCTTTTCACATTTATCATCTTGTCTACGGGAACAGGATGAATGTTATTTACGAATACAGAATCTTCAACCTCTTCTACGGTAAGAAGATTTTTATACTCTTCTGTATGGAAGATCTCGAAAGTTGCACAACATCTGACGATAAATCCCAATATACACAAGCCGAGCATAACAGCACCCACTGGACGAATTTCTTCTTCTACCATAAAGCCTATGAGAAATCCTATGAGGCAGGCTAAGAATATTTCAATCCAAACGCCATCAAAGCCCCAGAAGTTTATAGTTGGCATGAAAGCCCAATTGATGAACCAGAACCCGAGGAATGTTACGATTCCTACTACAATAGAGACGATTTTGCTTTCTCTGTTAAGCGATGAAATCGCTGCAATAGCTCCAAGGAGCAACGAAAACATTAAATACATAAGATAATTTTGTTTAAAGTTAATATTTAATAAAAATAGTTTTGACCACTACAATAAGATTTTGTATATAAGCGGTTATATCATATTTTTTTATGTGTTGCAAGTATATTTTTATCAGCAGGGATTGAACGATTTTTTATGAGTTCTTTTAATTCAGAGAAACTTTTATCCATAAAAAAGAAGACATTTTCGTTCGGGACGCAGGGGTCGGAGGTTCAAGTCCTCTTGTCCCGACCACATCAGTCAGCTAGGAATTTTCAAGAGCAAATTAAACGGCTCAGATAAGGAAATCCTAGCTTTTTTGTTATATGTATATATGTCTTCTGAATATACCGATTAATTTTTGGTTATAGTAAGGGGAAAGGCTTTTTTATGCTTGACAATATACCCTGTGGGGGTATATTAAAGCGCAATTGAATAATGTTTTATGGAGAAAAAAATGTCTAAATGTAATAATCCAAATTGTAAATGTGAAAACTGTCAATGTGGCGAAAACTGTCAATGTGGTGAAAACTGTCAATGCGGTGATAACTGTCAATGTGGTGAAAACTGTCAATGCACAAAAGACAACAAGTGTTGCGAAACTTGTCATTGCGGGGATGATAAATAGGAAAAAATATGCAAAATGTTACAAAAGTAATGCATTCCGACAATTTGCCAAAGCTTAACCGTATTTCCGGTCAGGTTGACGGTATTAAAAAAATGATTGAAGATGAAAGGTATTGCTTGGATATTGTTTATCAAATAAGGGCGGTGCGTTCTGCTTTGAAAAGCATTGAGAAAAATATATTGCATAATCATATACACCATTGTGTGGCAGATGCTTTTAATTTGCCAAAAGAACAATTGCAACAAAAAATAGATGAGTTGGTGCTTTTGTTTGATAAAAACGACAACTAATGACAAGAGGAATAAGATGACAGAACATGTTCATCACCATCATCAGATTAATGAAAAATCTGTAAAGTTGCTGGTTTGGTCTTTTGCAATCAATATGATTTTATCTATTGCAGAAATTATCGGAGGAATTGTTTCCGGAAGTGTGGCCTTAATTGGAGATGCTTTGCATAATACTTCAGATGCATTGTCAATTTTGATTGCCATTATTGCATTTAAGATAGGAAATAAAAAAGCATCTGCAAAATATACATATGGATTTAAAAGGGCAGAGGTTATAGGCGGTTTTGTTAATTTGATTTTGTTGTTTCTGTCCGGAAGTTATTTGCTGATAGAGGGAATTAGGCGAATTATTAAGCCCGAACAAATTGAAGCAATGATGATTGTTTGGATTAGTGTTTTGGCTTTGCTGGTTGATGTGTTTACTGCAAAAATATCTCATCACGGAGCTCATCACAACTCAAACATGAAAATGGTATTTGTTCATAATTTGGCAGATGTTTTTGGTTCTGTCGGAGTTATATTTTCCGGATTTTGCGTAATGTGGTTCGGCATATATGCAATAGACGGTGTTATTGCCGTATTAATTGCAATTTATATGATTGTTCAGTCTGTAATAACATTTCCGAAAATTGTAAATATATTGATGGATGCAACGCCGGATGATATTAATGTTGATGAAGTAAAAAAATGTATTTTGAAAATAAATGATGTAAAAGATGTTTATCATATTCATTTGTGGAACATTAGTGAGCATAATGTTGCGATGGAATGCCATGTGGTAAGCGATGATGAGACCGTGGCACAAAAAATTGCAAGAAAAATGAAACAACATTTTAAAATTAATCATTGTAATGTGCAGGTTGAAAAAAACTATTGTGGTGAAATTTGCAATTTGTAAACTTATCATAAAGAAGTTGAAAAAATTAAAATAATCTTTATACTCTTCAATATAAATTGAATTATTAGTTGAACTAAAATAATGGTATTATGAAGTTTTTTATTTGTTTTGTGTTGTTGGTTTTGGCCACTATGCTGTTCGTTCATTTTTATAAAAAAACGGTGAAATCATATCTAAACCTTAAGACGCTAAAAGAAATTAAAAAGCGCGGAGCGAGGGTAGATGAGGTAAGGCGAGGCTTTGTTATCAAAGTTGATGAAAATGGAGAAAGAAGTGTTGAAGAAGCTGAGAGGCATATTCTTCCATTTGAAGAATGTTGAAAAAAGAGAGGTGCTTTAAGGAGCTCTTTTTTGTATTCCAAAAAATTTTTGACCAACAAAAAACCACCCTTTGGGGTGGTTTTTTTATGCTATGAGCTTTCAACCTTAGAGATTAGTAGTTTATTTCTTATATACCTTAAACAGATTTCTATACAACCCAGCTATGATTGGTTGAGCAATAATTGTAATCAATAGGCTGTTTGAGAGGGTATGTTTTTTGCTTGCAATGCTTTGTGTGTATAACCATTTACAAACAAAGTGAATGTTTATTTTATTGCTGTCTTTATTTTTGTTTGCTATAAAAAGATATAGAAGTATTAAGCCGGAGGTAATATGGAACTTCATAAAATTACAATAAAGGAAGATTTAGAAGTTATAAAAAGTTTTTTTTGCCAAATATTTCCGGAAGAAACTGAGGAATGTTTGGTTTATTTTGAAAAAGCTATAAAAGGAGATCATAGCTTTAGCAGATTAGAATATTATTTATGTTATGAAAAAGGATTGCCGGTTGGTGTAACAGGTGTTTATGCGAATGATACAAAAGAGTGTTGGCTCGGTTGGTTTGGAATTCGTCCGGAATATCGCCGGAAAGGGTATGCCGCTGCCATATTAGATTTACAACTCCAAATTATGAAAGATTATGGATATAAAGTGTGTCGTCTTTATACTGATGAAGTTATCAATAATAATGCTGTAGGTTTATACCTTAAAAAAGGATTTCAAAAAGATTTTGCATATAAAGACAACATTATAACTATGTCAAAATCCTTAGATGATACAACTGTTCCTCATAAATGGAGCGGAGAACCTCTTGGTTTTGCTTAAAATAAAAGGCTTAGATACGCAGTTTAGCACATAAAGTAAAATAGGGCATTTTTGTTTTGGCACATAAATACAAGATATTGCTAAATGGTAATGTTATATTTTCGCACAATGATAAAAGAAACCAGACAATAAAAATAAGCATACCCATAAAAAAAGAATGGATTGAAAATGATGGAAAAATTATTATTGAAGCGACTTTTGAGCAAAACACAAGTAGTTATAATGTAGATGGAATATGTTTTTATAATTTTGTTTTACGGTAAAAAATATGCAAACCTAATATCTCCAGCCAATTCCGGCAATAATTCCATATCCTTGGTTATCATCTTTAGATTTTAATCCATGTAGGTTGAGATATGCAGAAGATAAAAATAGTTCTGCATGTTTGGACATATTATATACATTGGACCATAAAATTAAATTATCTTGGTGGCGGGTGTTGGCAGATTGGGTGTTAAGATATGCTATGTTTGTTTTGAAATTATTCCACTTATAACCAAAACTTATATTCCAAGCGCTTGATTCTCTGTAATTATCAAAATATGCCGGCAGATGAGAGTTTATGCGAGTTGTAGAAATATGGTTTTTGTTACCGTCAATATAGGCCTTTTTGAAACCTGTGGCGAGGTTGAAATTTTTGTATTCCAAACCAAACCCTAAAGAGGTTTCTTTATCTGTTTTGTTAAAAATGCCATAACCGGCGGAAAAATATAGGGTTGAGTCTTTTAATCGGTATTTATGTTGTGCGCCAAAGCTATATCCGTCTTCTTTGGTTTGATAGTTTGTATATCTGCTGACCATGCCTCGGCGGTGGGCATTGTCTGGTGTATAAGAAAAGCCCAATTTGGTATTTTTTATGTTGGGGCTGATATAAGTAAATTTTGGAGCTCTGCCATCATTCATAATTGCTGTTGATTTTGGGGTGGCATAAAATGTGGATTTAAATCCGTTATTCCAGTTTGGGTTGCTTAAAAAATATGTGGCATTAGAATCATCAATTTTTAAAAAAGTTATGTCTTTTGCTCCTTTATGCAACATATAAGCAGCATTGTAGGTATATCCTGCATAAAACTCTCCAAATTGAGAGCTGTCTGTAATGTATGGATAAAAACGGTATTCTCCTCCACGGCGATTAGTATCATCTTGGCGATACATTATGGTTGTGGATGCGTGAATGCCGGTTTTGTGTTGAGAATTGAAATGGTAGTCGGCTTTTAATGATGTATCATTACGGATAACTAAACGAGTGGGGTATTTGTTTTTTTCTTCGGTTTCTGATGCACCATAATATGTACCTGCCAATCCGCTTGCATCAAACTTCCATTTTGCATATGAATGATGTGGAAACAGCAGTAACATTAAAGTAAGTGTCAGACATTTTTTCATGATAGATTGATAATAATACATATAAATTAAAAAATAATAAAGAAGATGAAAGAAAAGTTTTGAAAATGCTTGTTTTAGGTGGAAAAATGTGGTATTATTCTTTTATAAAAATATTATTATGACAATTATCTGGAACAGGCAAAGTATCGGATTATTTGTTCATAGTAGGAAACCAACAAAAAAATCACTAAAAAAAACAACTATGAAAAAAAGTTTTGTACTTGTGACTGAGGCATTCGGTCATGGATTTTTTGCGCTACTTTGTGCAGAAGCATACGGTTTGACAGCCGTTGCAATCAGTAAGAAGGAAAACAGGGAAGAATTTGAAAAAGAGGTGGACCAGATTTATAACAATCTGTCCTTCTTCTATGACCTGAAAAAGTCAACTTGGGAAGAAAGGAAAAGTTATTTGGCGCAAGGATGGGATGTGCGTCAAGATTTGCTTGAAGGAAAAATTTCCAAGGCTATTTGGGATAAAGTGGCAAAAATCCAAATGTTGCCAGATTTGACCCAAAGAGCAGATCTTCCCCGATTTGCTTCTCTGAAACCGGAGGGGCACAATGTGCTATTCGTGCCTCAGAAACTGCAGAGTGACGAGGCATGTGGTGTGACAGCGGCCCAGCAGAGTGTTGATCTAAACGTCTTTGAGTTTTTGAAGACGATGGATATCAATTTGGTGCTTGGACAACACTTTCACAAAGTCAATGACCTGAATAAGGTTGAGACAATTGCCAGAGACTTTGAATGTTATGTCCCCGGACTTACTGAAGACAAAGAAGTCTTTGGTATTAGGGGGGTTCAACACAAGAAGTACTGGAACCTCTACAGCAATCTTCACAGTGCAGTGGGGATTGCCGGTACTCATACTTGGTACATGCTTGCATGTTTCCCGTGTATTAAACAGGTAATTCTCTACAATAAACGAGGTGTAGAGAATTGGGCTGAGATTGCCGAGGCTTACCGGAAAGAAGGAAGGCAAGTCTATGCCATTGGGTTTGATGAAGTCACCGACATGAAAGAGTTTGCCAAGGAGGTTGAAAAAACAAAAGTAAACCTCTAAAAAAGAACAAAAACCGTTGATCCTTAAGATCAGCGGTTTTTTTGTTTAAAAGAATAAGTTTTAATTGAAAAAATTTTTTAAAATAATAAGATAAAAGCACAATTAACCGGTAGGCAAATGCATGACTAAAAAACATACTGACAATAAATCTTGTAATAAAAAACTAATCAAGCTTAAATGGTATAAAAGAGATCCCAATTTTGGAGATATGCTAAACATTGATTTGTTTAAAACATTTTCTGATTGTAAAATTATTTATGCCGATAAGCGAGAATGCGAAATGGCAGCCATAGGTTCTTTGTTGGATAATTTCTTAGTAAAAGAGAAGAATGCTTTTCTTTTGTTTTTCAAAAAATTATATTATAAAATAAGAAAAAATTCAAAACCGGTGATTGTGTATGGTTCCGGATTTATTAAAGAAAACAGAAGAAAAGGTCTGTCTGTTTGTGAAGAAGATTTTTTCTTGCGTTTTCTTGATGTTCGTGCGGTGAGGGGATATATTTCTTTAAACAGATTAAAGCAATCTAAACAGGTGAAAATTGCAGAAAATGTGGCATTAGGTGATCCGGGGTTGTTAATTTCTAAGATGTTTGATGTATCCGGTATAAAAAAGAAGTATAAGCTTGGTATAATTCCTCATTATGTAGAAAAAGACAGTGAACTTTTAAATAAGATTAAAGTAAAAAATGCTGTGGTTTTGGATGTGCAACAAAAACCGGAAGTTTTGATTAAGCAAATAGCAGAGTGTGAGGTTATATTGGCTAGTGCCATGCATGGGCTGATTGCTGCAGACAGTTTGGGTATTCCTAATGTCAGAATGGTAATGACAGATAAGCTTGTGGGTGGAGATTACAAATTTAATGATTATTACTCTGTTTTTGGAATAAATGAGCATAAGCGCATAATTTTAAATGAACGTGATTTTACAGATGAAGATGTGGAGCTGGTAAAAATGCAATATCCGATTGACAGAAACAAGGTAGAAGAAATACAGCAAAATTTGTTAAAGGTTTTTCCTGCTTGAAAATACTTGCAAAAGTATATGCTTTAGATTTTAAGATATTCGGATGTTTTTATCTATGAATAAATATCGCCAAGAATTAATTTATTGCAAAAAATGGCGATATGTTGTATAATTGATGTAATGATATAATGGTTTTATCGGGAGAAAAAACATGATTAACAAGCAAGCTCAAGAGGCGGAAGATAATAAACAAGATCAAGTAATAACAAACGAATTAATGTTTGTTGTTTATGATAGACAAACCGGACGTGTTACATTCATGGAAGGTTATGAGGAAGAGTATAAAAGAGTTTGTGATGATATTGAAAGAGGTGTTTGGGAACACATAGGCGCAACACAAGAGACAGCCAATGATGATCAGAAAAATTTGGTTCGAGCATGGACTTGCTGTTTTATTAGGAAAAAAATTTTGGAAGCAAATGGTTTGCAACCTAATGACCAAGAACAAGAAGATTTTGATAAAATGGGTGAAATGATGGAAGTGTTGCAAAAAACTTCTCAAACCGCTGTAAATACACAACAAAAACAGGAAGATCGTGAACAGAAGCCTCGGGCAGATGATGTTATACCAAATAGGCCTCCATATGCATTCAATCAGAAGGTTCAGCCAGAAGAATTAAGACAGAAACTGAAGCTGAAGCCGAAGTTGGATGAAATAAAACAGGGATCTAATAACAGAAGGTGCGGGCCGATTATTGCCGATAATTCCCGTTAAATAATTAAGCAACTAAGGATTGCGCGGTGAAGATTGATATATTAGATATTAGTATTGAAGATATATTGCCTTCCAGGATTGTGAATACAAATACGTTGTATTTTGAAAATCTTTTGGAATCTATATCTTCTTGTGGTGTAGTAGTTCGTCCGATTGTAATAAAAGAAGGAAATTTTGCATATCGTTTGGAAGACGGTCACCTAAGAATTGAAGCGTTAAAAAAATTAAATGCTTCAACGGTGACTGCAGTGGTGCTTATTCCTGAAGGACATGAAAAACAAGAGGATATAAAACAAAAAATCGCTTGGATGTATTTCTGTTATGATGAAGCAGCGCTTGATAAAACATCGTATCCTTATATAGATCAACAAAGAATGTTTTTAAATTTGAGATATTCTATGGGTAAAATACAGGAAGATTTTACTTTTATGCATTCTTTATGTGGAGCAGATGAAACTTATCATTTTGAAAAGTTTTTTGCTTTGCAAAAAAAATCTGATAATTTATATCAATACATTGAGCAAAAAATATCTTTTTTAAATTTGTATTATAATCCGAATAATTTGGTTAAGGCAGATAAATTATTATCAATGTCTCAAGATGTGTTGTGGAGCAGAATAAATTTTTCTAAAAATTATGTGGAAAAGATATTTCGTTCATCAAATCAGGTGGTTGATTTTTGTAGATATATTCCGGATAAGGAAGCTTTGTTCGGTAAAAACAGTGTGTTCTTGGGTTATGTGGCCAAAGTTGTTTCTAATATGTCGCAAATTCAAGAAAAAATCGGCGATTTTGGGGTGGATGTAAAACAACTAAAGGTGTTGGCAAATAGATTGGAATTGGATAATAAGTTTTTCAAATTAAGAAATTTGCCAATTTTTTTGAAAAAGAAATTGGTTTTATCGACTGAAGATGCCCGGATAAATGCTGTCTCTAAACAACAAGATGTTCGTTTTGTAAATATGGCAACTAAAAAGGGCACTAAAAAGAGATATAATCAGGATGTTTTAATAGAAAATGTTGGTGAATTTATAAGCCAATTGCCCATTTCTTCGGAGCTTAGAAACGTGGTAAACAGAACAGCCGGAATGCTTGACAGACCATCTGTTACCAAAAAAGAAGGTCCGCTCATTTCTCCGGAGTACAAAAGAGTGTTAGCCACAAATTTGGCAACAGTTAGAGGCATGTTAGATAGAGAATTGGCAAAGTAACAACCTGTCTTCTGGAAGAAAAAAACGGTTTGGCAAATCTCAGATAGATCAAAATAAAGTTGAAGAAATACAAGACAACTTGCTGAAGGTTTTTCCTGCTTAGAAAGAAAAGGTTTTGCTTGCAATGATGTTTAATTTGTGATATTTTAGACAAAATTTAATTTGTATAAACTGTATTTTTTTTAATAAACTTATTTTTATGGAACAAAAAGAAATTGTAAGAATGCTGGAAAGCATTACGGGAAAAACCTTGAAAGGTATGCCATGGCAGGAAGTTGTGGAAGAAGGCGTTTTGGGACTTATCAAGGACTCTAAAGAGTGGGTTGTGCCTGAAAAATATATGAAATTTTTGGCGGAATATCCATATGAGGTAAACCTTTACGACCGCAAGGTGGCAGTTGAGTTGTTTACCATTGCTCTGCAGAGGATTTGGCATGGTGCGGTACCAAAAACAAGGCAACTTTTTGATATTCATCTGATTGATATTCATCTGAATCTTAGTGATGAACACAAGAAACTTGCGCTCTATTACTATTTGTCACAGCCAATGACAAAGGGATGTTATGACTTTATTATGGGGCAGGCTATGGTAACTTGCTTGAATGCAGAGGCAACAAAAGCTTTGGCTTTGGAAATCTGCTTTGCATTGTTAGAGTGGATTAATCCAGATGGTTCTGTGAATAAGAATGTGTCAATGCTTGGTGATTTTGCCGACGAGGCAGCCAGTTTGTTTTTGAGAGCAGAAGCGTTGGTGAGAGTTCATGCATCTTTTGAGCAGATATATTACAGGTATGCTCGTAAAGGTCAGTGGGAAAAACACAAAATGTGGTTTTCTGAAAATTTTAAGCGTATAGATTGGAATGCTTTTTTCAGAGATACTCATGTGTTAGACGGTTGTAATTTTATTGAAAGAGCCGTCAGAAAGAAAAAAATTAAAGAAGAAATTAAAACAATCTCATTAAAAAAGGCAATGTAGAGCTAAAATTACTTCAAAAACATAAGGAAACCGCCTAAAAAGGCGGTTTCCTTATTTATAATCTTTTAAATTATCTAAATACATTTGCCAAAACAGGCCGTTGCTGACGTGTCCTCTGTCGGCTCTTAAAAATAATTTTGATTTTGGCAATGATTTGTGCAGTAAATATGCCTGAGACGGGGGGCAACACGGATCCCAACGATTTTGATATATGTGTGTGGGGATATGTGCAATTTTATAACAATCTCTAATAAGCTGATTTTCTTCCAAAAAACTGTTGTTTATTTTGTAATGCATAAAAATTTGAAATTTTGCAATTTCTTTGTCTTCAAATTCTTTTTGTTCAAACTTATAAGAAAGCGCCCCTCTGCCAACAGTATGCTCTAACGTTTTGTAATATCTCATAGCTTTTTGTCTGTCTGATTTCTTTGCAGAAAACAGCAGTGCGGCAAAATATGAGTCAAGTTCTGTTTGGTTGCTGATGTTGTTTAGGTCGTCAAGCAAATCAGGATAAAAATACGGTGCAATGGGTGACATATTGTCAAAATCTTCTTTTCTGGCTAAAAATACGGCACTTAAAACAATGTGATTTACGAGCTCCGGATATGTTTGAGCAAACAAAACTGCACAAGTTGACCCCCAAGAACATCCGCAAGACATTACTTTGCCTTTGATGTCTAAAAAGTCTAACAGTCTTTTAGCGTCAGATACAATTTCTTGAATGCCGTTGTGTGCAAATGCCGATTGGGCTTTTGAATTGCCGCACCCTCTTTGGTCAAATAAGATAACCCTATATTTTTTTAAATCAAAAGCAAATGCGTGTCCGACTTTGCTGCTTCCTCCCGGTCCGCCATGAAAACAAATTACCGGTTTGCCGTTTGGGTTGCCGACTTCTTGAAAATATATTTCATGCCCGTCTTTGGGCGGGAGATATCCGCAGTTAAATGGTTTTAAAAACTTGTTTCTGATGTTGTAATATAATCGTTCAAACATACTTTTCTCCTTATAAAAAAGCATATCAATATATAAAAGAAAATGTCAATATAAATGTAAAACTTTAAAATATGCAGGGATTGGAAAATAAGGACTTATTTTAAAAGAACTTGAAAAAAGTTTTTTTTAATGTTTAATAAAATAAGGAGGGGAAAATGGAAACAATTGAAGCAATTAAGACCAGAAGAAGTATAAGACAATTTACAAATGAAATTGTAAGTGATGAGCAATTAAAAGAGCTGATGAGAATAACTGCATATGCACCAAGCTGGAGAAATTCGCAAACAAGCAGATATGTTGCGGTAAAAGATGAAAAAATAAAACAGCAAATTGTAGATGAGTGTTTGAAAGATTTTGATTGGAATAAAAATATAGTTTCAAAAGCAAATGTTTTGTTTGTGCAGGTTTTTGATGCTAATGATCCAAAGTTGGCAGATAAAACAGAAAATTGGATGTGTTTTGATGCCGGAATTTCTGCACAAACTCTTTGTCTTGCCGCTCATGATATGGGCTTGGGAACGGTAATTTTGGGCATTTATGATAATGACAAGCTCAAAGATGTGCTGAAATTAAAAGAAAATGAACAGGTTTCTTGTTTGATTGCGCTGGGATATCATAATCAAAACCCAAATACGCCTCCCAGAAAAGGTGTGGAAGAATTGCTGAAAATTTTATAATAAAAAAGGAAAAATTGTGAAATTTAAGTTTTTGTTTTATCTCGTTTGCGCAGTTTTTATTGCTTTTGATGCTTCTGCTCAGGTTTCAAAAGGTGTGATTGCAAGTAAAGTGCGTTCTGCAGAAAATTATACAAGTATGGAACAATTGCCTGATTTGGTGGCGCAAATTACTAAAGGGCTTAAGAGCAATGAAGCCAAAGCTTATGCCATATATGCATGGATTGCTCAGTTTATCGGATATGATAAATATAAGCAGGGAGAGATAGATAAGCAATATAAAGGCAATAGAAATAAGGTGGCAGAGCTACCTCAACAAGATATTTTGACATCAAGAGCAGGTGTGTGTGAAGAAATTGCTGTTTTGTTTGCTAAAATGTGTACAGAGGCAAAAGTGCCGGCCAGAGTAATTACCGGTTGTTTGGCTTCTTCTAAAAATTCTAAAGAGTGCAGAGAAAGTCCTCATGCTTGGAATGCCGTTTGGATTAATGGTAAATGGGAGCTGGTGGATGTGACAAATGCTTTGAACAGTATGGTAATGACAGATATTTCTTCTTTGGGAAGATATGAAAGAGAACTTAATAAACAGATAAAACCAACCGGTTCTATGAAAAAAAAGTTTGGAGCAAAAACACATTCATTTAATGAAGATTATTTTATGATAAATCCAAATAAAATGAGAAGAGATCATCATCCAAAAGACGAAAGATGGTATTTAACCAATAGCACAGACAGAAAAGATGCAAAAATGTAATAAGACACCCCAAATGTCGTGAATGGCAAATGGGGTGTATTTTTAATCAAAATAAGAATCTGAAGTAATCAGTTTTGCTTTTAGTTCGTTATCTGCACATTTTAAGATGTTGATTTTTGTTTTGTAATCAAACTTTGTATAATAACTACACAACAGGTCTTTACTGTGCGGTTTGTTCATTAAAAAAACAACTGCATCTTCAGATAAAAAATTTTGATACAAATAGAATTTATGCAAGGCTTTGCTGACGTTTTCAAACGTATTTGCAAACTCCACAATCAATAAAAAGTCTTGTTCATTGATGCTGTGGTGTGTGTTCAGATATTGTTGAACAGTGCCGTTTTTTATTGCATGTGCAACATTTTTTTTGCCTTTTTGAGCCAGCAAATTTGTATAAACCTCTGTAAGTAAAATGGAATAATTATTTTGCATATATATAAAAGTTTAAAAATTACTAATGACATGTCAGTATATATGTTGTTGAAAAAAAAGCAAGAAAAAAGCCATCTTTTCAGATGGCTTTTTGGTTAGCGAGATCTTTGTTGTCGCGGCAGTTGTCGTTGTCTGTCATATGTTTTTTCAAGTTTTGTAATATGATCTCTAATGTCTCTTCTTGCAACAGTATGTTGCACATCGGGATCAGAAAGCTCTTTTCCTTCTACCAGATATTTGTTTACATCTGTTATTACAACTTTCTTGTCTTCATTCTCTCGTTTGAATTTAACCGGTCCTTTTCTTAAACTTTTGGAACCATCGGCGGCAACTTCATCTTTTGCAACAACGTGTTTTGCCCATTTTGTGAAGTGACTTAGAGTTATAACTTGAGTGAAGTTTTCCTCAGTTATATTGCTTTGCATCAAATTTTCTCTGACCCTTTCTACTGTCATGGTCTTATCCATTCCTCGCTCTGCCATAACTTTCTCAAGGTTTTCTCTGCGTTGTTGAAGGAATGTATCCATTTCCGGTTGCGGATCCGGTTGTTGCAGACGTTCTTGTTCAACACGAGCATAATATGATTTATAAGATTGTTCATTTGGTTCTATGCCATAGACAATCTCATATTCTTCCTTCAGTTTTGGATTTGGTGGTGTAGGAACAATTCTTTGCTCTGTTTTTTTTCTTTTATCAGCCAAAGCACCGATACGCTCTTTTAATTTTTGAATAGCGCGTTTAGGAGCCATAAATATTGCTGCGGCAGTAGGTCCGATGTGGACATTTGTGCTAACTGTCGTTTCAACCTGTTGTGTAACAAATCTGGAAGAATGCTCAAATGGTTGTAATGTTCTAATGCCATTGTGTTCGTGTCCGAATATACCTACATCTACATGTCCTGTTTCCGGGTTTACACAATAGTTAACATTTTGTGCCATATGTTGAAATGCCTGAATGTCAGTTGGTCCTGTTGGAGAGCGTAAATCTGCCATGTAGTTGTCAAATGTATATGAGCCATCAGCAGTTGGAATGGCAGGAATCTTGTCTCCAACATTGGTATATGCAACTTGTTCTGCACTAAATAACGTAACTTCTGCATTTGGAACACCTTCTATGTTGCAAAGATTTGGGTTACCAATTGAAGCATTTTTGATGTTTTGAAGAGCTAAATCAACTTTTGCTTCAGAGTCAAAAGCCTCAATATATCTTAATTGGTCGCTGTCATTCCATCTTGGTTCATATATACTATCTGTTGCTTTTTGTATTCCTGCTTCAGAGGGGTTAGTTCCTTCTTTTTGAACTATTTTTGTTTCTGTTTTGGTAAAGTTATTAAAGCCTACGGCATTTCCGACAGCATTTCCAAACAATACACCGCCTACAATTGCAGTTGCATTTATGGCAACCGTTCTTAGGGCTTGTAGTCTTGTTGCACCGTTATCTCTTGCGCCTTTATAAAAGTTATATGCATTAACTCCAATGGCTGCAACACCACAAACGGCAGCTGCAACAGGTTGTCCGGCAATCAAGCATGCACCGGCAGCACATCCCAAACAGGTGGCGATGTTGGCTCGGCCCTCAGAAGATTTTGGTGAGAAAAACTCTCTTAATGTCGGTTTTTTATTTTCTGCTCTACATCTTTTAATGTATTTACTGGCATTTATGCCCAAGCTGACACCGGCAATTGTAGTTGCAAGAATGCCGGCTGCCATTGGAACCGAAAGACCGCCAAATTTTGCCAAAGCCCAAGTTCCACCTTTCATTACCAAGGTGCTGCCGGCGGTAATGGCAAATGTTTTGAAACCATTTTTGAGGTCTTGTACGATAGAGGTATATTTTGGTGATTCAAATCTTTGGTCTTTGAGAGTGTCGTATTTTGCAATCGGATCATGCATTCTCTTTAAGAGAAGTGAAGCTTTATTGTTAAGTTTTGTGCCTACTCGGTCAATACACATCATGGTATTGTTTACTTCTGTTTCAATAGCAGCTTTAAATCCGGCATCTGAAATAGTCAGATTTTCTGAATTTTCAAGCTGTTGTTTTACGCTGCTTGCAATTTTTTCAACAGAAGAATAATCTAAATCGTCAATAGAAACAGTATGTCCAAGTCCTTTAAGTGCACTTTGAAAAGCCTCTTCGGTTTTGCCTACGGCATATAAATCTTTGTAAACATGAAATTGAAATTCTGCTTCCAGGGCTTCTTTTGTTGGAGCAGGATCTGTCGTAAGGTTTGACAAAACAGTGTTGTTGCGGGCAAAGTCAATTATTGTTGAAAGTTTACTTCCCGGTTTTATGGTGCATCCAGCTGTAAACGTTGCGGTTTCATTTCCGTTTGCATCCAAAAATTGAGGTTGGGGATTGCCTTGTTCATCTAAAAACGTTACTTTTGATAAAAGCTCCATTGTTTCATCTGTTACTTTCAGCTCTTTACTTAATTTTGAAACTTTTTCAAAACGTTCCGTAAGTTCTGCCAAATCAATTTTTTCAATTCCATCAAGTCTCCAAAGTTGATCATATTTTTCAATTTCCGCTTTTAAGATTTTTTCTGCTTCTTCAACTGTGGGATTATTGTTTTGAGATGTGGATTTTAAAATCTCTGCCATTTTGATGTAACCCTCATAAACATCGCCAATGTTTAGGGTGTCTGTATAAGAATATACATCTAAGGCTCCTGTTAGAACAAATTTTTGTAATAAATATTCCATGTGTTCTTTTACGGTTTCAAGATTTTGTTTTGTTTCTTGAATTTTAGCTTTTTCTATAGTTCCCATGGAAAGTTTGTTTTTTGTTCTTTCGTAATAATCTGCCAACAGTGTTGGTGTGGCAAGTGTTTCTAAACTTGGATCTCTAATAACTTCTAGTAACACCTTATCTTTTATATCCTGCAATTTTTCAGGGGTTATTTTTAGTTTGTTATTTAAAACATTAATGGCAGAAACTGGGTCTTTTTGTGCTTCTGTGTAAATTTCTTGATTTATTAATTGTTGCTCGTAAAGTTCATTAATATATAATTTTGCCAGTTTTCTTTCATTGTAATCTGAATTACCTGAAGAGATTCTTTGTTCTTTTGTTGTCTTTTCTACAAACTCTTCATCTTCTTTTTCTTCTTCCTCTTGCGGAACTACAATGTCTTCAACTTCTTCTTGGACAGAAATATCTTCCAGACCTTTAAAAGTGGCAAGATCATGAACGGTTTTATCTTGGGATGTTAAAATGTCTGTGGCATTTAATGAATGAACCCATGCTCTGCTAATGGCTGCAGATAATGATGTAATGTGTTTGTTGTCCAACTCTTTGGCTAAATCTGAAGCAGCAAGTTGAGTTCTTAAAGCTGACAGGAGGTTTTGTTTAGCTTCATTGCCGTGCATTGTGGTAAATTCTTTTCCGGAGAAGGTAAATTCTTGCCCTTCAATAAAAATGCTGATACCGTCACCATTATTATACAGCTCAAATCCAATAGGATCGGAAATACCGTCTAATTGAATTTTTCCTTCACATCCTTCACATATATTGTCTTTGAAAGAACTTTGCAATGTTTTAAAGCCGGTTTCTTCTTTTGTTGTACCGGAATGTTTGAGATATTTACTGATTTCTGTAATTTCAAAGGTGCGTTTTCCGACTTGTTTTTTAATTTCAAAACCTTCGGTTTTGCGCTTTAATGATCCATTGTCTTTTATGCTGTCAGATTGTTTTATCTGATAGGTGAGAATCGTTTTCTCTTTTCTCTCTCTCTCTCTCTCTCTCTCTCTCTCTCTCTCTCTCTCTCTGCGTCAAAATGAGATTTAACAGTTGGTGGATATGGCATGGTTTTTCTCCTGTAAAGTTTATATGTCTCAATAATAGCATATTTTTGTCTATTTGTCAAATGATGCTTTATTGTTTTTTTACCTTTGTTCAATATAATGAGAAAAAGTTAATATATGTTGAAGAGAAAAAAATGGATAAAGTAATTTTATGGGATTGGGATAATACGTTGGCAGATACTTTCGGGGCAATTTTTGCTTCGCAAAATGCCTTACTGTTAAAATTAAACATGAAGCCTTGGAGCAAAAAAGAATCTAAAGAGGTAATGAATAAGGCCGGAAATAAAATTTTTGAAGAATTGTTCGGAAAAAATAAAGCTAAAAAAGCAAATGAAGTTTATTGGAAACTGTATCACAGAAACATTGACAAGGTAAAGTTGTTTGATGATGCAAAAGAAGTGCTTGCAGAGGCTAAAAAAATGGGCTTTCGTAACGTGGTTGCCAGTAATAAAGATGATGATGTGCTTAAAAAAGAAATTAAGCAAATGAAAGTGCAAAATTTAATTGATTTTGCAATTGGTGCCAGAAAAATAAAATTTGATAAGCCGGCAAAGCAATTTACTGATGCGGCACTTAAAAATTTTAATCCGCAAAAAATTATTGCCATTGGAGATAGTCGGTCGGATATTTTAATGGCAAGAAATTATGAAAATGCAGTGGCTATTTTGGTTCATAGTTCTCAGAAAAGTGCAGAGTTTAATGATGTTAAACCTGATTTTTGTGTTAAATCTCTAAATGCTGCATTGAAAATTTTGAAGAAATTAAGCTGATCTTTCTTGCTATTTTGTGGTGGAAAACTTTTGTCTGTCTTCTTGAAAATTGAGCATTTTACCTTATTATAATGCCAATTTTAACTAACATAGAGAAGACAAATGATAAATAACATTTCCGCATTACAAAAACAACGTATGACATATAAACCTAAATTGCCAAAAACTTTGCAAAAAGGGATTAAAAAATTGGTGCTGCTCAGCGGTGAAAAAACAACTGCTCAGAATAATGTAGACCAAATTAAAGAATTGTTCCCAAATACTTTTGGTCAGCCATTGGTATATTTTAAAAACGCAACAAAGTCTAAAACCGCCAAAAAAATTACAAAATTGCAACCGAAAAACGTGGGAATTATTTTGTCAGGAGGACAGGCTCCGGGTGGTCATAATGTGGTGGCTGGTTTGTTTGATGCTCTTAAACAAGCAGATGAAAATAATAAGTTGTATGGTTTCTTGGGCGGTCCTTCCGGTATTGTGGACGGCAAATATGTGGAAATTACTCATGAGTTTATGGATAAATACAGAAATACCGGCGGATTTGACATTATCGGCTCCGGAAGAACAAAGCTTGAAACTCAAGAGCAGTTTATGAAGGCTTGGAATGTGTGCCAAAATTTGGATATTAATGCAATTGTGATTATCGGTGGAGATGATTCAAATACAAATGCAGCTCTTATGGCAGAGTGGTTTGTGGCTCATAATGCAAACATTCAGGTAATAGGTTGTCCGAAAACAATTGACGGAGATCTTAAAAATAGTCAAATTGAAACATCTTTCGGTTTTGATACCGCAACAAAAACTTATGCAGAATTGGTAGGAAATATCGGAACAGATGTGCTATCTGCCAAAAAGTATTGGCACTTTATAAAAATGATGGGAAGAAATGCTACCCATGTGGCCTTGGAAGTGGCTTTGCAAACTCAACCAAACATTACCATTATTTCTGAAGAAATTGAACAAGATAAGGTTTCTTTGGATAGTATTATCGGTTATATTGCAAACATTGTAGTGCAAAGAGCAAATGCCGGAAAAAACTTTGGAACGGTCTTGGTGCCCGAAGGTTTGATTGAATTTGTGCCGGAAATGAAAGTGCTGATTGAAAACATTAATGACGTATTTGCTCTTATTTCTGATGAACCTGCATATATTGAGGCAAAAAATGACGGAGCAAGATTTAAGTTGTTGGTGCAAAAATTGGAAACAATTAATCCGGAATCTGCAAAAGTGTTTGATTCCTTGCCGACAATGATTAAAGCACAACTGTTGATGGATAGAGATCCGCACGGAAATGTTCAGGTTTCTAAAATTGAAACAGAAAGGCTTTTGATTGAAATGCTAAAAACAAAACTGGAAAATCTGAAACAAGAAGGTATATATAATGGCAAGTTTAATTTCCAAACACACTTCTTTGGTTATGAGGGAAGATGTGCAATGCCTTCTAATTTTGATGCAGATTATTGTTATTCTTTGGGATTTAATGCTTTCGCATTAATTCAGTTTGGCTTGACAGGATATATTTCTGCAATCAAAAACTTGGCAAAAGGTGCAAAGTTTTGGACCGCTTGCGGTGCTCCGCTTACCATGATGATGAATATGGAAAAAAGACACGGACAATATAAACCGGTTATTAAAAAAGCGTTGGTGGACTTAAATGGACCGGTGTTTAAGTATTTGGAAAAAAACAGAGAAGAGTGGGCGCTAAATGAATGTTATCGTAATCCGGGAGCAATTCAGTATTTTGGTCCGCAAGTCGTAACAGATACAACAACAATGACTTTGGCTTTAGAAACAAATGACGGTTTGGTTATATCTGCAAAACCTAAAAATCCGATTAGCTCTTTTAAGGCTTTTTTGAAAAAATACAGACCTCATTTGTTGAAAAATAAGTAGGAGAAAAAATGGTATACGTATTGTTTTTTATAGGGCTTTTATGCTTGGCATATGGCGGAGACTGTTTGGTTAACGGGTCTGTGGCTATGGCAAAAAAATTAAAGGTTTCAACACTTTTAATCGGAATTGTGTTGGTGGGATTTGGAACTTCAATGCCGGAATTGGTTACTTCTTTGTTGGCAGTGTTAAGAAATCCGCCTTCTCCCGGGATTGCAGTGGGAAATGTGGTAGGTTCTAACATTGCCAATATATTGCTAATTTTGGGGGTGGCTGCTGTTATTTCTCCGATTGAGGTTAATAAAAAATCTTTTGCCAGAGATATAACTTTTTTAATTTTGGGTACGGTTTTGCTGTGCGTGGGACTGTATTTTGATGTTTTAGAGATAATTATGGGATCTGTAATGCTGGTAGCTTTAATCGGATATACGGTTTATTGCTATTTTACAGAAAAAGAAACGTCTGATGAAAATGATGAGCAAAACATGCCGTTGTGGAAAATGATATTGTATTCTGTAGGAGGTATTGCTTTGATGATTGCGGGAGCAAAATTATTGGTGGACAGTTCTGTAACAATTGCACGTTCTTGGGGAATTTCTGAAACAATTATCGGTTTGACAATGGTGGCAATCGGAACTTCTTTGCCTGAGTTGGCAACATCAATTTCTGCTGCAGTAAAAAAACAAAACAACATTGCTTTCGGAAACGTGGTAGGCTCAAATATATATAATACTTTGTTTATTTTGGGTGTAACGGCTTTGTTTACAAAAGTGGCTGTGCCAGCTGATGTATATGAAAGTATTTATGCAATGATTGGAGCTACGGTTGTGTTGTTATTGTCAGGAATTTACGGCAAAATAACCAGACCAATGGGGGCGTTGTTCTTATTACTATATGCTGGTTATATATATTGGCTTCAATAACAGCATAAGGATTGCGTTGAAATACACGTTCATCTGACTATATTGTTTTGTATAAGTTTTATACAAGGTGATGGATGAAAGACGTTGATATACAAATTGCAAATAAAATAAAAATGCAAAGAAATCTGGCAGAAATTTCTCTGCCGGATTTTGCTGTTTTAACCGGTATTGAAGAAAAAAAACTCAAAAATTATGAAGAAGCCAAACAAGAAATTGTTTTTGATGATTTAGGAAAAATATGTGACTGTTTGAAAATATCTTTGGGAGATTTGTTTGATTTTACTCAAGATATAAAAACATTGCCGGACAGCAAATTAAACAGAGCAATTAAACAAAAAAATTTGGCTTGCCTGAATAAGTGTTTGCAAACAGATAAAGATGAGCAATAAAAAAGCCCCGTTAGAGGGGATTTTTTATTATGATTTATTGACTACTTTGTTCTCTATTTTTCTAATTAAAATATAGAGTAGTGGAATTACAACAATTCCAGCTGCCGTTCCAAGCAACATGCCATAAAATACCGGAACTCCGATGGCCCTTCTTGAGGCTGCTCCGGCACCTGTGGCAACAATAAGAGGTAATACACCCAAAATAAAGGTGAAAGCAGTCATTAATACGGCTCTAAACCTTTCTTTTGTGCCAAGAATTGCAGCTTTGATAATCGGTAAGTTGTTTTTTACTTCTTGCTCTTTGGCAAATTCTACAATCAAAATAGCGTTTTTACTTGCCAAACCAACCAACAAAATCATACCAAGTTGTGCATAAATACTTAATGGCAAGCCTGTGATAAACAGTCCTATTAAGGCACCTAATGATGCAACAGAAACAGACATTAATACAGGCATTGGTGTCCACCAACTTTCGTATTGGGCAACCAAAAACAGGTATCCGAAAATAACGGCCAGAATTATCAAAAAGCTGATTTTTCCATCATTTTTTTGTTCTTGGTAACTTATGCTTGACCATTCATAACTAAAGCCTTTGGGCAAAAGTTTGCTTAAGTTTGCAACATCTGCCATGGCTTCTCCGGTGGATACGCCTTCTGATTGGACAGCGGTAATTGTTGCACTTGGAAATTGGTTATATCTGGATATGGTTCTTGGAGATAAAGTGTGTGTTAAAGTAACAAGTGCTTCCAATGGTACCATATGTCCTGTAGAGCTTTGAACATGTAAGCCTTTTATGGCATCAATGTCTTTTCTGTAATTCCAATCTGCCTGAATCATTACTTTGTTAACTTGTGTGCCAAAGTTAATGTCATTGATGTATCTTGAACCAAGATATGTTTGCAAAGTTTCATAAATGTTTGATAGAGGCACTTTCATAAGTTCTGCTTTTTCTCTGTTTATATCAACATATATGTTGGGAGTGTTTGATGTAAACGTTGAATATGCGTATTGAATGCTGGAATGTGTATTTAGCTTAATTAAGAAGTCGTTTAATGCAGTTTCCAAAGCTAATGGATCATCTGATGCTGTATTTTGTAAGCGATAATCCATACCGCCAGCCATACCAAGTCCCATAATGGCAGGAGGTTCAAAAAGCTGGATGTTGGCTTCAGGTAAGCTTGCTAATTTTGTTCTTAATTTGTTTAAAATACTGGTTGAATGTGTATTACCAGAGTTTCTTTCTTCCCATGGCTTTAAGATGATAATAGCCATGCCAACGTTTTCTCCTTGTCCGCCAATCATACTGGCACCAACAATGGATAATACGTTTTGAACTCCTTTTTCTTGTTTTATGATACCAACGGCTTTTGACATTATTTCATAACTTCTGTTCTTTGAAGCGCCTTCTGGCAACTGAACGTTGGCAAAAATAACCCCTTGGTCTTCATTAGGAATGAAACTGGTTTGAGCGATGGATAAAAATGCAACAACGGTTCCAACTAAAATAAACAGCAATAATGCGATGACACTTGTTTTTTTGCCAATAAAACCTGTTACAGATGCGTATTTGTCTCTTATTTTATTAAGGTTGGTGTTAAACCAAAATAACGGGCCGGAAGTTGCCAGTGGTTTTGTTTTTAACATGGTTGCGCAAAGTGCGGGAGACAATGTTAAAGCATTTAAAGAAGAAAAAGATACAGATGTGGATATTGCAACGGCAAATTGTTGGTAAATTTTTCCGGTAATGCCTCCTAAAAATGCAATTGGCACAAAGATTGCTAATAATACCAATGTTGTGGCAATAATTGCAGAAGAAACTTCTTCCATGGTTTGAATGGTTGCAGGTTTTGCCTCCATATGTTCTTTTTCCATTAAATAAAGAACACGTTCAACCACAACAATGGCGTCATCTACAACCAAACCTATGGCTAAAACAAGGGCAAATAGGGTAAACATGTTTATAGAATATCCCAGAGCAGCAAGTACTGCAAAAGTGGCAAACAATGATACAGGAATGGTTAATGTGGGTACCAAAGTTGCTCTCCAGTTTTGTAAGAAAATATAACATACGGCAACTACCAAAACAAAGGTTAAGACTAAGGTAATGATTACTTCTTCAATAGATACTTTAATGTAATCTGTTGAATCATAGGCAATGGTGTAGTCTATGCCTTCCGGAAACTGAGCTTTTAATCTGGTGAGTTCCGATTTAAGGCCTTTCATGGCGTCAAGGGCGTTGGCGCCGGACATAAGGTTAATAGCGATGGCAACGGTCGGAATACGGTTAAATTCTGCAGATGCAAAATAACTTTCTTCACCAACTTCTACTCTGGCAATGTCTTTTAGATATACCAAACCACCTTCTTGAGCTGTGCGGATAATAATGTTTTTAAAGTCTTCAACTTCATTAAGTCGGCCCTGGGTTTTTAATGTATATACCAATTGTTGATCTGAAGCTTGCGGAGATTTTCCTATAGAACCCAAAGATGGTTGATAGTTTTGTCCCGAAATGGCGTTGTTAATTGCGCTTAAGGGAATGTTTAAGGCTGTTATTTTATTTGCATCAAGCCATACTCTCATACTAAGTTTTGAAGAATATACGTTTACTTCTCCTACACCATAAACACGTGTTAGCGCATTTTTGATGTTGTTCTGAACGTAGTTTGAAAGTTCTAAAACATTTTTGGAAGAATCGGGTGAATATACGTTGATAAAACCTAAAGTATTAGAAGAACGCTTAAATACATTAACTCCTTGTTTTGTTACTTCCTGAGGCAATTTTGCCTGTGCTTGCTGTAAACGGTTTTGCACCTTTACTTGGGCAAGGTCAGGATCTGTTCCGGATTCAAAAGTAACCGTCAAAGAATATCTGCCACTGTCGGTTGATTCCGAATTCATGTAAATCATACCTTCAACACCGTTAATTTCTTCTTCAATGGGAATACCGACAGTTTTTGCCAAAACTTCTGCAGAAGCACCGGGATATGTGGCGTGAATTAAAATTTCCGGTGGTGTGATTTCCGGATAAAGAGCTACCGGAAGTGATAGTGCGGCAATTGCTCCGGCCAAGGTTAAAACAATAGAGATAACCATGGCAAAACGAGGTCTTTCAATAAAAATTCTTGAAAACATGATTATAACTCTCCTTGTTGCGGAATTTCTTGTGTTTTAACGGTAATTCCCGGTTTTACTTTTTGAATGCCTTGAACAATGATGTTTTCGCCAATTCCGAGACCTTCTAATATAATTTGTTTGTTGCCCATGGTTTTGCCCGTTTTTACTCTTCTTTCTTGCACCATGTTGTCTTCATCTACAACGTAAACAAAATTACCGTTTGAATCTTGACTTAAAGCTGAGGTAATGATGGAAACAGCACCATCAGCGCCGCCTTTGTCGGCAATGTTTACAGTAACATAGTTTCCCGGAATAAGCCAATTTTTAGAGTTGGCATATTCTAAATAAATGGGCATTGTAGCTGTAGAAGCATCAATTTCATTATTAAAAAATGTATTGTTCGGTTTTTCGTTGAAAATGGTGTTGTTAGATAAAACAAGCTGATGTTCAACAAACTCTTTTCCAAGTTCTTGGGCTTTTTGTGTCATAGATAAAAAGTCTTTGTCTGAAATAGAAAAGGTAACTCTGATTGGAGCATTTTGAACAATGCGGGCCAGAGTTTGTGTGGATGAGTTAACAAAGTTTCCTTCAGTTACCAGAGCTTTACCGATTATGCCATCAATCGGGGCTTTAATTTCTGTATATGCAAGATTTATGCGGGCCAAATCTAAGTTGGCAGAAGCTTGCTTTACATTTGCTTTTGCTTCGGAAAGGGCTGCTTGCGCAGCATCTAAAGCTGCTTCTGAGGCAAACTTTTGTTTGTTTAAACTTTTTTGTCTTTTATAATCTTTTTCAACTTTAAGCAAAACAGCTTGAGCTTGGTCAAGATTGGCTTCTGCAAGTTTAACATTTGCTTCATATCTTTGAGGCTCAATTATAAATAATGTGTCACCGGCTTTTACCAATGATCCTTCTTTGAACAAAATCTTTTCAACATATCCGCTTATTTGCGGGTGAATGTCAACACTTTGAATGGCTTCTACTTTTCCAATGTATGAACGTTGGGGGAGCATGTCAACTTTTTGCGACTTGGCAATCAAAACTTGCGGAACTCCTCCCATTTGTGCCATTTGCGGAGCCTTTGGTGTGAGTTTGGCTTTGATATACCATCCGGCAGCAACGCAGAGTATGATGATGATTGTTTGTTGAATTATTTTTGTTTTGCTTAATTTGGAAACTTTCATTTTTTCAGTCCTTTTATTATAATATTAAAACTTTTTTCTACTGTTTGCGGAAAATTTTTGTTAGGGGTGTTTTTTATGGTTTCTGCCTGTAACAACCCATGCCAAAGCGAATATATGGTTTGCGAAATTATTTCAATCTCTGCTTCAGACGAAATTATTCCGTTTTTTTGAAGATTTTCAACATTTTTATTTAAGTATTGAAGAGGATAGCTGAATATGTCGCTTAAGGATTGTTCTACCGCATTAAAAAGCGGATACGACCATTCTATTTGCCAAAAAACAAAGTGAAAAAATTTACGTAATCGCTCATCTTCAATTACTTGATGGGCTTTTTGTATGAAAACAGATATTATGTCTTCCAGAGAATCGATAGGTGTGCTAAACTCTATACCATATGTGTCGTGGTAGTCTCTGATTAAGGCAGACAAAAGATCTGCTTTGTTTTTAAAATGCCAGTAAACTGCGCCTTTTGAAAGACCGATGGTTTTTGCTATCTCATCAAAAGTAACTTTAGAGTATCCTCTGTTTGAGAACAGATCTAAAGCCGTTTTTAGTATGAGTTTTCTTGTTTCTTGGGCATCTTCTTTTGTTTTGCGAACCATAAATTTTCCTTATACATACCTACTGGTAGGTATGTATATATAAATAAAATTAAAAATCAATTAAAATTTTTTGTTTTGTGCAAAATAAAAGAATATAGCTTGTTTATTGCAATGAAGTAAAATTAAAATGGAGTAAAAGGGACAAATACAAGAGAATTTTAGAAAAGATTTATTTAGATAATGGTTTTTATGTAAATGAATATATGCTTAATAAAGGTGGTTGTGAAAAGTATGTTGAAAGAAGGGCGGATTATTCCGCCCTTTTAAAGTTTTTGATTTATTTTTCTAAGTAAAGGTTGCTTTGGCGGTAATTCTTAAGTGCGTATTGAAGAAAAACACCAATGACCGCTGCAGTGGGAACAGCTATCATTAACCCCAAAAAGCCAAGCAAAACACCTCCGGACAGTAATGCGAACATTACCCATATCGGGTGTAAGCCAACGCTTTTGCCAACAAGTTTCGGAGTTAAAAAGTTGCCTTCTATAAATTGCCCGATTGCAAATACGGCAATAACATATATGACCGGTGTGAGGCTGGAAAACTGAACCAACGCAATGGCAATACTTAATAAAAAACCAAAAATTGAGCCAAAATATGGTATGAACGAAATTAAACCCGAAACAAAACCGATAACAACCCCTAGCTCTACTTTAATTAAGTATAGGCCTATGGCATAAAACAAACCCAACAAAACACAAACGGTTAGCTGTCCTCTGATGAATGCTGCAATTAACGTGTCTATTTGTTGCATTTGCTGACGAATGATTTTTCCGCTCTTTTTGGGTAACAGGTTGTTTACTTTGCTAACAAATTTGTTCCAGTCCCTTAACATGTAAAAAGCAACAATCGGAGTAATGAGCAATAAAGAAATGAGGTTTATGAAAGCAAAACCGCCGGAAACCAGTTTTTTTATGAGTTGTGAGGCAAACTTTAAGGCATAAAGCATGTTGTCATATGTATAAGCTTTGATTTTTTCTGCTTCAAGGGACGGAAATTTTTCTTGCAAACTGATAAGAACAGGTTCTGCCTTTTTGATTACAGAACTTACATATTGAGGTATAAAACTTAAAAAACTGGAAAGTTGTTCGTTTATCATACCGATTAATATGGCAAATATAGGAGTAATGAAAATGACAGAAAGAAGTAAAACAATGCAAGTGGCAACAGTTCTGTTTATGCCCAGTTTTTCAAACTTATCCGCAAATGGATTGAGCAAATATCCGATGACAATACCTAATACAAACGGAAGTAATACAGAACGTAATGTATATACAAGCATGCAAAAAATACTGAAAATAATGAGCCAAAATATCCAGTTGTTAGAAGTTTTTTTTGTTTGTGCCACCATAATCTTTCCTTAAAATTTTTCTAAAGCATAATTGTCATTAATGGTTTTAATAAGATATCGCTGATTGTTCAGTATGTGATTTAATTTTCCGATACTGCCTATAAAATCTATTTCAATCATGGCTTGGTCTTTATTTAATGATATTATTTGGTATTTTTTGATGTAGCCAATGTTTTGTAAAGTGTTTTCCATGTCTTTTAACTGTTTGACGGAAGAATAATTGAAAATAGCCATAATTTGGTTTTTTTGTTTGCTTTCGCTAATGTTTTGTTCTTTTATTTTGTCTTCAATGTGTTTTTTTACAACATTAATTGCTTTATTAAATAAGTCTGCATTTCTGTCTCCATCAACGCTCAAGTCAACAGAATCGTTTTCTTTGCCGTTTGCGTATGATGAAAGATTAATGTGCAAACCTTCTATGCCGTTATATGTGGCATCTGCTACATATATGGTGGAAATTTTATTTATTTTTGCAAGTTTTGACATTGCTTGTTTGTTTAATGACAATGCTTGTTGAACACTTAAAGCCAAATAATTGTCTCCGTTAACCGGAATGCTGTAAATTTTTATCGGACCATTACCGACAGGACTGCTTTCCCATGCTTTGCGCCAAGTGTTGGCAGATTGCCATAACAATGGCTGGTCTGTTTTAAATTCTCTAAATACGGGAATAACTAAAATTTTTGTGCTTTGCGGTTCTGAAAAATCTATGTTTTTTGACTGAAGATATTCTTTTAACAAATCTTCTTTTATGCTTATTTTTAAATTGGCAATATATCTTACTTCAGAGCGTTTTTCCCAAATAACGGATACTGCTTTGATGAAATTGACAATTTGTGTATCTTCCATTGAAGATAATGATTCTACATTTTTTGAAGTGGTAATTTTGTTTAAGACATCTATAAAAGCTTGCCTTTGGGCATAGGTCATGGCTTTTTCTTGGGCAAGAGCTGCAGATTTATCTGAAACATCAACGGAAATGTTTTGTGAATATATGTCCGGAGAAGCAAAAGCCGAATGTGTAAATGTAAAAATTGCACATATATATATAAGTATCTTTCTCATTTTATGTTCCTAATTTGTCATTTTTACATAATATATTATACTTTATTCAATAAAGCAAAAGATTTTATTAGACTTTTAATAGATAAAGTTGTTAATTATGTGTAGATAATTTTTAGGAGAGTAATATGAGTTTTATTGAAAATGTAATTTCTCAGGCAAAAATGTTAAACAAAACAATAGTTTTGCCGGAGGGAGAAGATGTTAGAGTATTGAAAGCAGCCCACATGCTTGATGAACAAAAAATTTGCAAAGTTATTGTTTTAGGAAATAAAGAGCAAATTTTAAATGAATTTGAAAAAAATGGTTGGAATGCGCAAAATATTCAAATAATTGAACCGAAAAATTGCGAAAAACTAGAAGAATATACGCAGATGTTTTATGAAATGAGAAAAGCAAAAGGAATAACTTTGCAAGAAGCTCAGGAAACAGTGTTAAATAATAATTATTTTGCAACTCTAATGATTAAAGCAGGTGATGCAGACGGAATGGTTTCCGGAGCAGCTCATTCAACCGCAGATACAGTAAGACCTGCTTTGCAAATAATTAAATCGGCAAGAGCAGATATGGCGGTTTCTGCATTTTTCTTTATGACAAAAGATGATAAGACATTTATTTTTGCAGATTCCGGTTTAACTCCAAATCCGGATGAGCAAACTTTGGCAAACATTGCTATCCAATCTGCAGTTACGGCTCATCAGTTCGGCTTGCCTAAAAATGTTGCAATGTTGTCTTATTCAACATATGGCTCTGCTAAAGGAGAATTGGTTTCAAAAGTTCAAAATGCAACCAAAATTGCAAAACAGATGTTGGAAAAAGATGAATTTAAATCTTTGGAAATTAATTTGGATGGCGAATTACAGGCAGATGCTGCTTTAGTGGAAAGTGTGGCAAAATCTAAAGCTCCGGAATCTAAGGTGGCCGGAAAAGCAAATATATTAGTATTTCCTGATTTAAATGCCGGAAATATAGGTTATAAGTTGGTTCAAAGACTGGGCGGGTATGAGGCATATGGCCCTATTTTGCAAGGATTAAATGCTCCTGTAAATGATCTTTCAAGAGGTTGCAGTGCAGAAGATATTGTTGGTGCTGCTGCAATTACAATTATGCAATCTAAGTAAATTTTGGCATTAAAAAAGGCGACCAAACGGTCGCCTTTTTGTTTTCTCAGATAAGATTTACCGTATCTTGTGCAATTACCAACTCTTCATCTGTAGGAATGACAAATGCTCTGACTTTTGATCCGGATTTGGTAATTTCTTGAATGGAACCTCTCTTGTTGTTGTTTTCTTCATCAAGTTCCATGCCTAAATATCCCAAACGTTCTATGATCATCTTTCTGATAATCGGAGAATTTTCACCAATGCCGGCAGTAAATACAATGGCATCTACACCACCCATGGCGGCAATGTATGAACCGATAAATCTTAAAATGTTATATACATATACCTGCATTGCCGTAACAGCTTTGGGTTCTCCTTCAAGATATTTGTCTTCAACGTCTCTCATGTCTGAAAAACCTGTAAGTCCGAGCATGCCACTTTGTTTGTTTAACAAGTTGTTTGCTTCGTCAACGGTTAAGTTTTGAGATTTCATGATATGAAGAGGAATATATGGGTCAATGTCTCCACTTCTGGTGCCCATAACAACACCGGCAAGAGGGGTAAAGCCCATAGATGTGTCTATGCATCGGCCGTTCTTTACAGCTGCCAAAGATGCACCGTTGCCAAGGTGACAGGTGACAACTTTAATGTCTTCTTTGCCAAAAATTTTTGCAACTTGGCGAGATACATATAAGTGCGATGTGCCGTGAAAACCATATCTTCTTATTTGGTGTTTGGTGTATTGCTCTAAAGGAATGCCATATAAAAATGCTTCTTTGGGCATTGTTTGATGAAATGCCGTATCAAATACTGCAACTTGCGGAACGTTGGGCAAAAGAGACTTTACAGCCCTCATTCCGATTAAATTGGCAGGGTTGTGAAGAGGTGCTAACGGAGAAAGTTTTTCAAATTTTTCCATTACTTCGTCAGTAATAAGAACAGAAGAACTAAATTCTTCTCCACCGTGAACGGCTCTGTGACCTACAGCGGTAATTTCTTCAACTGATTTGATAGCGCCGTTTAACAATAAATCTATTACTGCACTAATGGCTTCAGAGTGTGTGGGTAGATTAATTTGCTTTACGGTTTTTTGTTCGCCGATTTTAATGCTTACTTGAGAACCGTCTATACCGATGCGTTCTGCCAAACCTTTGGCTACTACTTTATATTGACCGCCTTCAACATCAAAAAGTTGATATTTTAATGATGAAGAGCCGGAATTTAATACTAAAATTTTCATTATTTGCTTCCTTTTTTAATATGATGTTTGATGTGCTTAAAATAATAGTTATGACGTTTACAAGTCAAGAACAAAATAACGGACATGTTACTTATTGGGTGCTTAAATTTTTGT
>JAZNSB010000028.1:0-27498 GCA_045590955.1 Alphaproteobacteria bacterium
GATGTTCTAAGACATTATTACCGGAAATTTCTTCTCCGTTTTGAGGCTTAAAACCAACGGCGGTTGCAAGCTCTTGAGGGGTTTGAACAGCCTTTCCAATTAATATTTCAGCATACTCCTGCCCATATTTTGCGGTAAGATCTTCAAGATGGTAAGCTTCTAAAAGATCTTTTTCAGTAGTAGGTTGTACTTCATTAAAAGATATTTCTGCAAGATCTTCAGCCTCCGGTTCTGTCAGCTTTTTATATAAATTAAATTCTGATAACCTTCTGCTACGCAATAACTCATAAGTATTTTGGGGCAGGAAGAGGCCCAAATCTTCTTCTGTTGTATCAAGAGCGGTTGCCAGTTGTTCAATAGTTATTCCTTTTACTGTATCGCTCAACAAAACATTAACCATTTCCGTAGTTGATTGAGCTTCAATTTTTAATTTTTCACAAAGCCCCTCCAAATCTGTGTTTGCCATAGATATAAGTTTATGAGTATTTCCAACATTATACCTTGACGCCAGCAAATCAACAGTGTCTTTTCCAAATTGTTTTAAGGATTCGTTTTCTTCAAACCATTTATACAATTCGTTGAGCATCTGCTTTTCTTCTTCTAAAAGATTTTCTTTCCACCAATCTTTATAAATCTTACTCAGGGTTTCATCGGGCAAGTTTCCCTTTACAACATCTTTACTCATACCCAAAGCAACAGATAATTGGTCAAGAGTTATGTTCTCAGAAACCACCAGATAAGCCCATACTTCCCTGCTAAGTACTTTCCCTTCTGGCTCAAAGCCAACAGCTTTTGCAAGCTCTTGAGGTTTATTCATTGCCTTAACAGTTAGTTGATAGGCATATTCAATACCATATTTTTCAATGAGCAACTTAACGTCGCCTTCTTTTACCTGATAATTTTCATCAAGCGTTCCGTTTTCTTTTGCATTGTCATTCCATTTTTTTAGTGTGCCATAGTGTTCGTGGATTTTTTCAACCTTTGCATCATTAGACATAGGTGCTGTTGTATTGCCGACAGTTTCTCTGACTTCAACGGTAGACACCAGAATTGGTTTATTGTTTTTTACTGCTTCAAAGTCTTCTTTGGCCTTATTTTCTGCGTCTGTTTTAGCATATCCGGCCTCAATTAAATCGTTGGTATAAGCGTCCCGAGCAAACATCTCTGCATACATTTCATCAACATACGGGAACTCAGCCTTATAAGCCTCCATATATGCTTCTCTGTAATAAGCAACGGTTTGTTCACTGTAATGTTCTAAGGCAACATTTTCAAGTTTGTTTGTGTTTAATTTATCATATTGCATCCATAAACAATCAAAAACATAATCTTGTGTATGAAAAACTGCGGCATTTTTTCCCATATAGGTTCCAATTGTTGCGTTTTTCTTGCAGCTATCTGAATCATTACCGGCAGAATATGTAACAGTTCCATCTTCAGCAACATTTATTCTTATCATATGTAGCCCGGTATTTTTGTCGGTTGCATATCTCTGTCTTACTGTAAGCAAATCTCCGTCTTTTACTAAAGGATTTCCATTTGCATCCTCTTTTACATAGTAGCATCCATCTTTCTCTTCAAAATAATCCGAGCATTTCCCTGTTATCGAAATCTGTCCCGTTTTATTCTCTTTGTCTGGCCACCATGATCCACCGTCTTGCGGTTCAGCAGATTTTACCGTTGTTTTAGCTCCATCCATATAGATACTTCTGGCGAATTTACAGACATGGGTTGCATTTCTTGTTGAAGAACAGCCGGAAGGAGCTTCATACACCACTCTTTCTCCCGGTCGCTTGTCTGTTAGATCACTAAAATTATCTCCCTCACACATTCCGGTCGTGTTGCCTTTAATATCAAGGTATAAAAAGTTTGGTCTTAACTTTTTACCGCCTGTATAATTAGGATCATAATCTGATTTATTTTCAAAATCTGCTTTTATTTCACCATAAAATTCTTGCTGTGCTTGGTCCAAAGTGAATACTTGTGAGGCCACACAATAACTATAGCCTTTTTCCCCCACCCCTATTCCAAAACGATTTCCTTCAAAATATTTAGCGGCAGCTAGATTATCATCACCTATACCACTTTTTATTGTTGCGGTAATCTTATCCAAATTTTTATGTAACAACGTAGAATGTTTTGATATAAGTTCTTCTGCTCTATTATCTGCAATAGTATTTAAATATGTTCCACGCATATTCTCACGAGCTTTGGCTTCAATTGCTTTCCTTTGTTCATCAGAAAGCACAGGAACTGCAGACACAGCTTTTTTTAACGTATCTTCATCAAGTCTTTCTGATTCTGCCAAATGTTGTAAAACACCATCAGCTGTTGGATTTTCTCCGCTATACCCAATAACGTCCGCCATTTGTTCAAGATCATATTGTGTTCGCAAATATAATTTGGCAGCATCTTTGGGGCCATAGTTTTGCACAAGGGTTGCGATGTTTTCATTTGTTTTGAGCGGGTTCAAAATTTTTTCAACACCTTCTTCCGGCATATTGTCTATAAACTTTGAGATTTCAAAATATTTTTTTATATTGATATTTTTGCTTTCAGCTGGTACATCTGCAGTTAAAATATTTGCTAAATTTTCAAAAGTTTCCGTTGTAGTTAGAGTGTTATCAAATATGGCGTTAGTAGATGTAAATGGGTTGCTAACGTTTGATGGTGTTTCGGTCAAGCATTTTTGATATTGCACATATAAATAAGAAGTATTCTTTATGCCATATGTTTCTAGCGCATCATCAACAGATAAACCTTTTGCCTTAGCATCTGCCTTAAGAACATTTTCCAAAGTTGTTTCAGGCAACGTGTTGATTATTTTTTCTGCATCCACACCTAACAGAGTTGACATCATGCTAAGAGAAAAGCCCGGTGATTGCATAAATGTCAATATATTTTCTTCGGTAATTTCTTCGCCGCTAAATCCAAGGACATTGGCAATTTCTTGAGAGTTAACAATGGCTTTTTCAAACAATACTTTTGCATATTTTTCGCCATATTTTGCGGTAAGATCTTCAAGATATGCTTGTTTTAACTCGGCTTTTTTCATTGCAATCAGAGTTTCCGGATTTTTAGTCAGCAACTGATTTTTTACTTCTTCTTTTTCTTCGTTCATTCCCAATCCCGAAGCCAACTGCGCAACCGTTATATCTGTTGTTGTTGCCAGATGTTTTATCATGTCTTTATCATTTACATTTTCTTTGTCATATCCAACTTTTTCTGCCAATTCTTGCGGATTGTTTTTTGCAGATAAATACAATTGAGCAGCATACCTTGCGCCATATTTGGCAACTAATTCATCTATATATTCGTTGCCTTCTTTTTTAAGGCTGTCAATAAGGGTGCTTTCAGGCAGATTTGTTGCCAAGTCATTTTCACTCACATTTAAAGCTTTTGCCAAATTTGAAAGAGAAGGTGTTTCGTTTCTTAATGATTTTATGGTGTCTGTTGGTCCGTTGTTGCCAAAAATTTCTCGCCAACGGGCATCTTTTGAAGATTCGCTTATTATTTTTGCATATTCAAACCCATACTTTTGTATTAAGCGGTAGGCTGTGTTTGGGGCAAGTTGTGGATAAGCACCTTCTTGGTTTTCATACCAAATATACAATTCGGCACTTTGTTGTTGTGTCTGAGTAAAGTTATCGCTTATAATATGCTCTACAAGATCAGCACTTTTTGTATTTACATCTAGTCCTATTGCTTTTTTTAGATCTGTTCTTTTTTCTCTAGTGTTTATTTGCTTAAACAGTTGATAAGCAAAATCAATACCAAATTTTTCAATCAAGGCATCTGCTTTTTCTTCGCCTATATTTGCTTGCTTAAGCCAATTTTTAATTTCGCTTATTCTCTGGTCTGTTGTGTCGTTGTCTGTTGTCATAATTAGTTTCTCCGAATACTCATCTCATTGTCATTATATCTAATTTTTAAGTTTTTTACAACCCAAGCACATGTCTGTAACAAAAAATTCATCTATCTATTTTTGTGATCTAACAGCTCAACAAAATTTTGTTGGATTTGCGCAAATTTCAGCACAGAATCAATTACCACAAATTCGTTTTTGCCATGCATTCCGTCACCGCTTCCCGAATGCATAATTACCGGAATTCCTAATTTGGCAAATTTTCTGGCATCTGTTGCTCCACCGCACTGTTCAAATTCCACTGGTTTTTTTAACACGTTTTCTGCCACTTTTTTATAACATTTTACATATGGATTATTTTTTTCCATCACCACCGGGTTTGAGCTGGACACAATTTCATAAGACACATGTTTTACCATGCATTTTTTAAGCATTTTTTCTAATTCTTTTACACTTGATGTTTCTACCAATCTAAAATCAAGCAAGGCCTCTGCACTGTCAGAAATAATGTTGCTAGCTTGCCCACCAGAAATTTTTGCCACATGATATGTGTTTATCCATTGTTTTTTTGGAGTTTTTTTCTCTGCTGAAAAATATGTAAAGTTTTTTCTGATATTGTTTAATGTGTTTATCAAATTTTCATTTGCGTCAATTCCCTCCCATGGTGTTGAACCGTGCGCCTGTTTTCCTTTTGCCACAATTTTTACAAACACCGGATTTTTGCATTTATTGATTATTTTTGTAACATCTCCGGCCACATCACAATCCAAAACAAGTTTAGGTTTCAAGGCTTGCACTTCTTTAAATTCAAAAAATTTACTGCTTGTTTCTTCATCGGTGCTTAACAATACGGCAAATTTGAGGTTGAGTTTATTTTTAATTACATATTCCATGGTATTAAAGGCAACGGCAGCAAAACTTTTCATATCTAAAGCACCTCTTCCGTAAAGTTTGCCGTTTTTTTCAATTGGTACAAACATTTTTTCATCTGCCGGAACAACGTCCAGATGCCCTAATACCATTGCGTCAAAATCTTTGCTTTTTGTGTTTGAAATAAGGATTGCCGGAGACAAATCTTTTTTACGAAAAATTTTAACTTCAGCCCCCATTTTTTTGCCAAGCTCTCCGCAAAAAGACAGGCACTTTTCAATTTCTTCCATATTTCCTGAAATTGTTTTGAACGTCATAAGTTTTTTTGTAATTTTAATAATGTCCATATCATCCTCGTTTACTATTTTTTCACAATATATATATACAATACCCACAAATGATAAATAAGAGGTAAAAATGGGCAGATTTTTTGCATTTTTAACATTTATATTACTTGTTGTTTTTGGGTTTGATTCTCAAGCAGATGAAAGGCTTACACCAACAAAAATTCCAAGGATGGCATCATTAAAATCTGGCTTAATAAATGCTCGTTCCGGCCCCGGTAAAAGCTATCCCATAGAGTTTGTTTATAAACAAAAAGGCGCGCCGGTAGAAATTATTGCTAAATATGACAATTGGTATCAAATTAAAGATTGGCAAGACACATCTGCATGGATGCATGAAAATATGGTTTCTAAAGAAAGATCTGTAAAAGTAATGAAGCCGGGAATTCATAAAATTTATAAAAAAAGTAATGCAAATTCCCAAGTTATTGCCAAAGTAGAAGATGGAGCAGTAGGGTATGTAAAAAAATGTCCGGTCAGCAATAATTTTTGTTTGGTAGAATTTGACACAATCAAAGGTTGGCTTCCAAGAGATGTTTTGTTTGGCATTTATCCCAAAGAAGTCATAGATTAAACTTTTGCCAAATAGAAAGCAGAAAAAGACAGCCCGTTTGCATAATACATTGTAAGTAGCAGACAAACAATGGAATATGCTATCAACAAAGAGCGAACAATATCATCATCAAGCATCGGAATTTTTTTCATGGCTTTAAGATATATTGTTTTTGCCCCCCACAAGATGCATACATAAATAATCATCTGCAGACCAATTCCCATGTGTAGGTTATTTGTATTAATAAATGCAAACACAAAAGGCATGATTGCAAAGCAGAGCATATATGCACTTATTCCGAGTAAAAACAACTTTTTTTGTTTAAGCCTTTTCTCAGATTTTTCAATTTTTGCTTGTTTTGCCCCTTCGGAAGAAAGAGATTCTAATTTCATTCCCCTGATAGTTTTTGGCTGTTGATGTTTTTGTTGTACTTTTAAGAGAGTATCTTTTAATTTTTGGTCACTGATACACTGTCCGCAACCTTTAGATGTCCAAAAGTTATGATTAGGATTATTTTTGCAAGTTTTAAGAGATTTTAAAATCACATGGAGTTGTTTTTGCCATTCTTGAGCAGAGGGTCTTTTTTTACCTTTTGTAAAAGCCCTATCAAACATTTCCATTGTTTTTTTATCAAAATAGTCATGTATTGAATAAGGGTGTGGAGCCTGATAGCTGTCTGGCCACAATCCGTAAGCATAATGATATTTTTCAATTCTTGCCTGAATAGAAAGATTTTCGGCATTATTTTTTCTTGGAGTTCCGGAGAATGGGTGAATTCCGTTGTTAAGCAATTTGAAGATGATTACGGCCAAGGCAAAATCATCTTGTTCTTGCCCCATATCTTGACAGTCTTGATCCATGCCTTCCGGATAAATATATTCTTCGCTCACAAATTCCGCCGGATATCTCATATTTTTACCTGCGATTGAAAATCCGTCACAGTCAAGCATTGCCACCAACATATTGTCTTTATATACATATACGTTAGATGGCTTAAGATCTACAATATAGTGTCCTTTTTTATGAATTGCGGCCACCATTGAAGCCACATTATACGCAGCAAAAATTCTATATGCATATTTTTCGCTCAAACCCAGTTTGTTTCTGATTGCTTTTTGCATAAAATGGTCAAGGGATACGGCTTTTTGTGTTTTTACCAAGGGCATCATATAGCCTACGCAAAAGCCCTTATCATTTTCCAACACGGCCACGGGCCAGGCAATTTGCACATATTTTGTATTATTTTGTTCCACCATTGGTATATTTGGTGGATTTAATATCATAGCTTCCAGTTTTTGACGATATGTCTGACTTTTTTCCACTGTATGAAAAAGCTTGATAACATAATCAGGATTGTTTGCATTTTCATAAATTTTGCCTTCTGCACCGCCTTTATTTACCAGTTTTCCCAGTACCACACGTTCAAAATGGCCATCGGCATATATAGCATTAAATTCCTGCATTATTTTTCAATCCTTGCCCAGAGCAATGTTTTATCGTCAGAGTTAATTTTTTTTGCCTGCACGTTGTTTAGTGTATTATTCAGTGCGGCGGTAGCTTTTGTTTTATTTTTTTCTTTTTGCAAAAAGTTGTTTATAGGCTCCACAAAGGCGGGCTCCAGCTGACAAAAATCCGGAGAAAAAGAAAATCCTGTAACCCCGTCGCTCATTAAGAAGAGAGTGTTTGCGTTATCAAATTTTGTAAATCTCAAATTTTCTTTCCAGTTTTCCATTGTGTAGAAAAAAGTTTCGCAAGAAAAATTTCCGTTTTGCGGAAAAGACGCCACAAATTGCTGATAATTTTGGTCATTAAGTGCAATTCCGGCTCCATCTCCAATATGAAAAAACACGCCTTTATTTCCGGAGCATACGGCACCCACCACAGTGGCAGCAAACAGGTGCAAATCTTTTTCAGACTTAGACGGATTAAGGCGATGAAACAATAGCTTGTCTCTGGCAGATTCTATAGCTTTTTCCACACAAGATTTAATGTTTTTCATAGAGGCATTTTTTAGAGCGTCAGACAAAGTTTCGCAAATGTTTTTTGCGCCGATTCTACCATGTTTTGCAGAGCCTGCTCCATCAGATACAATTGCCACAAAGTTTTTGCCAAAGGCAAAGCTATGACAATCCTGACACTCCAGCCCTTTGTGTTCATGAGCCGGACCTTTCACACTTGCAGAAATAACTTTTACTTTAGACTTATCAACGCTCATCCCACTCGCCTGTATCTTCCAGTTGATTGTCCAAATTTGGCGATGCTTTAGAAATACAAGACACAGATCTGCTCAGCCACAAGAAAAATTCTGTAAATTTAAGACCTGTCAATCTTTTGGGTTTAGATTGAGAAAACTTTGCCAATTTTTCCAAATTTGCATCTTCTGTGCCCACGGCATGGATTACCACTTTTTTGTTTTGCTGAGCAATTTGGCATTTTTTTGCCACAATTTCCCAGTCATAATCGGTTGGTTCTCCGTCAGAGATTAAGAAAATCCAAGGCCTTTTAGATGTAATTCCGCAAGAATCGTATAAACATTTTTGTTCTTCAATTTTTTCCAGAGCGGTATCCATAGCTTTTCCGAGCGGTGTAAGACCACCGGCAGACATTTTTGGCGCTTCAAAATTCATTGCGTCCACCCATTCTGCAGAAACTTCCACCTCGTCTTTTCCAAAAGCCTTAATGATGAGCAGTTGCACTCTTGAGCTTGCGTCAATATCGGCTTTAAGTTCTTTTTCCAAAGCCTCCAAACCGGCATTAAGCTGTTTTATAGGTTCTCCACGCATAGAGCCCGAACAATCTAATACCAACACACACGGAGTTCGTTCATTTGCGTTGTCGGCAAATTCCACATACGGGATCATTTCATCTAAAAAGTTATTATCAGCGCTCATATTTTATTCCTTAATATCTTGGATAAGTATGGGGATAACCGCTACCTTCCACAGGCACGGGTCTTGCAAATTTTCCGCATGCGCTAAGAGTAATTGTTGCAATTATCAACACACAAAACAAAAATTTTTTCAAGATTATCTCCTATTTTGTTTAATCTTTAATAATTTTCATTATATACTTATAAAATATAAGACCAAAACAAATTTTGAGTTATTAAATGAAAAAAGTTTTTTACATAATTTTTTTAGTATTGGCGGTTTTATTTAGTTTTTCTGCTCAGGCGTTAAGACGTTCGCAAATACACTCAGAACCCAAAGAGATAGACCAGATTCCCTTTTACCAATACGGGGGCAAAGCTGTATATTTTCAAGATTTTAGAGGTCAATTTTTGGTTGTTGTTTTTTGGTCAAAAGATTGTTTTCCGTGCATCAAAGAGCTTCCCACACTGGCAGAGTTTGCCAAAGAAGCGCAAGACAAGGGCATAAAGGTAATTGCCATCACACCTTTTGGCGAATGGTATGACTTTGCAGAAATAAAAGAGTTTTTGGCAGAGCACGATTCTTCATTTTTAACACCTTTTGCAGATAAAAAGGGCAATGTTGCCGCCAATTTGGGCATATTTTCATATCCCAACACGGTTTTAATCAACCGCCAAGGCCGAGAAATTGGGCGTATAAGAGGGGCCCTTAATTGGAAATCAAGGGCCGCCAAAAACTTTGTATACAAATTAAACGCAGAAGATTAGATATTGTCAAACAATGGCACACCTTTAATCATTCTTGTCATCTGAGTTTCAATTGGAGTTGCCAAATTTAAGTTTCCGCTTTTAATAATTGCTCTTACTTGGCAACCTGCCGAATAATTTGGGTTTGCAAACAAATAGCTCAAAGCGGGTCTTTTGTTGGCATTAAGCCCCACCAATGTTTGATGAGAAACGGCCAACATTCCTCTTGAAAACAGGTCATAAGCCAAGGCTTCGCTCATATTACCTGCGGCGGCATATTTAACCACAGAGTTTATTGCATCACTAATGTTGTTTGCGTGAATAGAAGACAGCACCAAGTGTCCGGAAGTTGCGGCACGCAAAACTTCGCTTGCGCAGTCCGGAGTTCTGATCTCTCCCACAAAAATAAATCTTGGATGAGATCTTAGTGCAGATTTAATAGATTCGCCCCATTGGTCATTAATAGGGTTTGTTTGTGTGCAAATTCCAATTCCGCCGGCCGGATTCTTATAAATTCCCTCCAAAGGCATTTCTGCCGGATCTTCCACAGTATATGCATATCCGCCTTCCACGTTCAAATAATGTTTTAAGAGAGCAGAAATTGCGGTTGTTTTACCCGTTCCGGTTGCGCCGGACCACAATATAAGCCCTGTTTTAGAGCTAAGGTTCATAAAGTGTTCTGCCACATTTGGGGCAAAGCCCAAAGACGTAAAGTTTGGTGTTTCTTTTGGCATTTGCCTTGCGCAATACACTGTTCCTTCCAGGGTCACAGAACGTTCAATTCTATATATCACTCCTTCATATTTAATGGCATAAGAGGGGTTTTTGCCGTTATATGCAGAAATCACCTGTTCTTGAAAATTTGCCATATCATCTGCCACAAGCTCTTGCAAACTTGTTGCAGAATTTGGGTTTGGCATATAAATTTTGTCATTTGGCAAAATCCAAAAATCAGACACTTTAAAATCATTAACCAAAGTCATTATATTTCTCCCATAAATTTTTTTTTGCATTATACATATAATAAGTTAACTTTTTACCAATAAAAAAACTCCCTAGGAGATGAAAGGGAGTTTTTCTTTTATATTTGGTCTATCAACAATGTTTATTGATATACCCAAGTAATTACGTTGTTAAGTTCAACACAGCCCGTGTCTTCAGCGGATGCCATAGCTAAAGGAACTGGTAATTTTTTCTTTTCCTCGCCATGAGTATACGTTGTTCCTGCCATTACTTGTCCTTCTTCAACTTCAGATTCTGTATTTGCAATTGTAATTGAAACCAAGCCGGAAGAAGAACCTGAACCCCAATCAGGAGTTACCAAAGCTACGCAAACTTCTCTACCAATACCGCTATAGCTTACAATAAAAGAGTCATTTTTAGATACTGCTCCATTCTCATTTGCACTAATTGTCACACCACCGCCAAATGGGTTAACAAGAGTTCCTTCAGACATATTTTTAACCATTTCACTTGGCACTGCACCCAACTGTGCGGCAACTTGGGTAGTCAAACCTTCATAATCCAACTGTCCGGAATATAAAGTTCTAATGTTTGCAACCAACATAGAAATTTGGTCCATAGATTTAGAAACCTTAAATTTTGTCATTGCTTTAGAATAACCGGCAATACCGCCTACTGATAATACGCCGATAATTGCGAGCACACCCAACATTTCTACCATTGAACGGCCGTGTTGCTCAGATGAAAATTTCTTATTCATTATACACATCTCCTAGTTGTCATATACATGCAGTCTAAACATAAAAACTTTATAAATCATTAATAAAAAACAATTTATGCAATTTTTTTATTCAAAATTCCAAAAAATAATGTTTTTTGACGCACAAAGTTGTTTAGCATCATGTTTTTTTATTGGTAAATTGTATTCTCCGGCCCAAATAAACTTGGTTATTCCTCTTTCATTCTTTAAGCCGATCTCGTTTACACCTGTCATATTTTTGCCGTCAAAATAAGAAAGTAAGGTAATACAATCTGAATATCTGGCATTATGATAGGCAATTACAAAATAATTTGTTCTGGGCATTACCACATTTGCATCTTCATCGGCACCAACCGTAATGTTTTTTGTGCTAATGTTAATATCTTTGTTGCTTTCTGTCAAAGAAACCGTGTTTAACCCCCAATAATCAGGTTTGTCTGCATATTCTTTTCTAACCATTTGTGCCAAATCATATATTTCTTGAGCTTTTGCTTTTGCCCTGTCTTCGGGTATTAAAAATATAATAAGTAACACCCCCAAGAGCAAACTTCCCATGGCAGAAAGAATAACCAATTGGTTTTTTGCTATAAATGTTTGAATTTTTTCTATCACGTTTACATTCCCGAACCCATAGAGCTTGTAATTTGGTCTTGCATTTCAAACACACCCATCACAGCCCAAGCAATTACGCCACCAACGGCAAGCAATGCCACCATGTTTAAAATACTGGCTTTTTGCTCAATCACATACACACTTTCCTCAAGCCATTCGTTGGCCAATTTGTCCAAAGCTTCTTCAAAGTTATCAAGTTCTGAATAAATTTTTAAGTCGCCGATAATTTCCGTATCCGGAAAATCAAGACCGGTCTTAAACAGCGCCTGACCCAAGTTATCACCATTGTTAATAAATACTGTGGTTTTGTCAATTCTTTCTTTTAAATATCTGGTAGAATCTCTTCTTAAGTTTCTCATTGCATTAGAAACCGGACTTCCGCTCTTTACCAAAGCTGCCATTGCCAATAGCCAAGAAATTCCTACAAACACCTTATATAATGACCAAGGTGGCACCATGTCAAAATAAGAACGTATAAACCCTGTCCAGATTCCAAGCGTGGCATATATAATAAGGCAAACCACCGGCACAATAGAAAATGCCACCAACCAATACTGGCTAATCCAATCAGACAAATCTACCAATGTTCTGGCAGTTCCCCTCCATCTTACAGAAGGTGCGGCATCAATCATTGGCGGAACCATATACACGCCGATTGCATAAATAATTAATACTGCCATCATAAATAAAAACAACGGATAGGCAATGGCACCCACAATCGGCCTTACCATTTTTGTGGTTCCTTCAGACACTTTAATTAAGTTGAGCAAAGATGTTTCCATATCTGCCACATCACCGGTAGAAAGCATCAACCTTTCTCTAATTGGCGCCCAGCCTTTTAAGGTGTCTGCAAAGGTAAGACCGTTTTGCAAACCTCTTGCCCAAGACGCCAAAGCAATTGCCATTGGCTCTCTGGGGTTTTTGCCACCGTTTGAAAAACTGTCGTGTAGCATATCAAGTGCATTCATTAAAGAGAATCTGTTTCTAAGCAAAGAAGCAAGCTTTCTATATATCTTAAGCCTGGTTTCATTTGAAAAATTACAAATAATTTTTGCATAAAATTCTTCTGCAGCATTTAATCTGTTAATGGCTTTTTGTAATGAAGCAGATCTCTTGTCTAGCATTTACTTTCTCCTAATAAACAGGTCTTTGGTCTAACAAACCGCACCAGCGTTCAATTTCATCCAAATCAATATAACCTTTTAACATTCTTTCCAAGGCAGCATCTCTTAAGGGTCTGCCGTTCAAATCTCCAGTCCAATAATCAATGGCTTTTCTTGTTTCTCCGCTAATCATCAGCTCCAAAAATCTGGCGTCCGGCATAATAATCTCCGGCACGCAGATACGCCCCTTAATGCCTTTTCCGTCACACATTTTGCAACCGGGACCTCTTAAATATGTGTTTTCAATGCCAAAATCTCCTAATGCGGTGCGCAATCTTTTCACCGCAGGAGAATCTAAATGTTCTTTGGCAGAAACTCTGCAATGAGGGCAAAGTCTTCTAAATAAACGCTGAGAAATCAAGCCTTTTACCAACTCCGGATCTGCCAACATAAACTTTTCAATACCCATATCTCTTAAACGAGTAATAATGGCCGGAGCAGAGTTTGCGTGCAATGTTGTCCACATTCCGTGACCGGACAAAGCCCCCTGAAAGGTAAGCTCTGCCGCTGCAAGCGCTCTAATCTCGCCCACCATAATCACGTCAGGGTCAGAACGAAGTGCAGCAGACAAAGCTTTTGTAAATTGTTCTGCTTTTTCTTCTTCTGTATTGGCGTTTGTCACCGGCATTTGTCTTGCGCCGGGAATTGGATACTCCGGAGGATCTTCCACTGTCAATAGGTTTAATTCGTGGTTTTTTTCTTGCAATAGCTTAATCATATTGCGTTGTAATGTGGTGGATTTTCCAGATCCGGTCGGTCCCGCAATCACGTTTAGCCCCACAGGAAAAGCCCTTAATCTGTAAAACAGCTCTTCTTCATATTCTCCGATTCCCAAAGATGCCAAATCTCCACTGCCATCCGGGTTGTCATCTGCATATAACAAACGCATAACCACATATTGCGAACCAAACGCAATAGGGTTAAATTGTAAACGAATTGCAAGCACGTTGTGAGGCAACATCAATTTACCCTTTGATCCTCTCAAAGGCGTGGAACCCAATTTTTGTGCACCCTGAAATTCATTTTGAGCATAGTTAGAATCTGAAATATCTGCAGAAGCAAATGCCGCTCTCACAAAAGATTCTCCCCAATCTTTAGAGTATTCCATTTCGGTATGCATCATACCGTCAACCCTAAACATTATGTTTGTAGAATCGGCAACCACAACGTGAATATCAGACACTTTTCTTGAAGCCGCTCTGGCAATAACTTGCACAAAGTCCTTTTGCATTTGCAGTTGGTCAAGATCGGCATCTCCTTCGGTAGAAATTTGATATCTTTCACCAAAAGAATAAATGGCATTAAGTTCATTTTGAGAAACAAACGTTGGCTTTTTTATAAATAATTTTTGCTTTTGAGCTGTAATTTGAAAGCTCAATACCCTTCCGTCAAACTTGTGTGATTCTGAAACAAGAAATGTTCCATCAGAAAAAAACGCTAATAAACGACGGGTTTCATCATTTATCGGAATAACAGAGCTTCCTTGCAAAGTAACAAGCTTGTTTCCGTCTTTAAAATAAGATTCTACATCAAATTTTGCTTTTTTTTGTTCTTCATTTTTTGCAGAAGAGGAATCCGCAGATACAGTCTGTTCTGCGGAAGCTGTTTTATTTAAATCAACAACATTTTCTTCTGCCATGATTTAACAAAATCCTTATTCTGCCATCATTTCAGATGCCATCCCCGGAATTGATGAAGCCATAACGGGTTTTCCTGCTGTTTCTTCTGTTGCAACAGATTCTTCAACCAACTCTTCGTTGTCATTTTCTTCATCTTCTTTGCTCATTGGTTCAAAATCAAGTACACCAACTCCGGCAAAATAGATAAATTCTTTTTTTCCGGCCTTTTCAGCACAAACAAACTTATTGGTAATTTCTGTTACAGTATGACCTGTTTGCAAAACTGTGCCTTTTTTAACATTAAACGATTTACCGTTTTTGTTTACAATTTTTGCCGTCAACTGTTCGCCAACACCCTGAACTTCTGTAATGGTATATGTGTCTTGTAATCCGGCGATAATCTTCTTTTTTGTAAGTTCTTTATCGTCTTCTTCTTGTTCCGCAAACGGATTTACTTTTGTTTCAGCATCAAGGCGAGCTTGTAAAACAGAAACTTGTGTTTGCAACTCTTCAATCTTAGCTTGTTTTTCTTCAGCGGCTTTTTTTACGGCATCTTCAGTCTTTTTAGCCAAATCGCTAAGGAAAACAAACTTTGATTTAATAGATTCGTTCAGTGTTTTTTGGTCTTCTTTTTCTTTTAATCTTTGAGCATGCATTTCTGCATATTTATCAAGCCACAATTGTTTATCTGCCAACATTTTTTCTTTATATGTGGCCAAAACTTTTTCCTGGCGCAGTTTTTCCAACGCAATGTTTAATTCTTGCAATTTTTGTTGTTCTTGCAAAATTTTTTGCTCTCTTTCCATTGCTTCTTTTTCTTTGGCTTTTTGTTTTTGTTCTAATCTGTCTTTTTCTTCTTCCAAAGCCATTTTTCTTTGATTTTTCATAGCCTCAATATCGTTTTTAATTTTTTCTCTACGCAATTCCAAAGTAAGCAAAGTAGTTTGTCTTTCCAAATCAGACATTTGTTCAAACAAAGAAGAATCTGTTAAATCAGATCTGGAAACAATTGCATCAAGAGCATCTTCAGAAACATCCAATGCGTCTTCTTCTTCCATGGGTTCTTCTGGTTCAACTTGTTTTGTAATTTTTGGCATAGCCTTTACCGGAGGTGTAATCAGCTCAGGCTTCTTTTCTTCAGCAATTTCTACTTTTGATTCCTGATCTGTTTTCTTTGCCGCAAGAGCGGCTGCAGCCATAATTTCTTTTTGTGACGCAGATGGCGCTGTCAAAGTATTTTCCTGTTTTACAGGAGCTTTTTCCACAGCAGGTTCTTCAATACCCAACAAATTTTCTTGAGCATTTGCCTGAGAAATAAACGCAGCACCAACCAAAGCCAATGCAGTTGATAAATTTAAAATTCTTTTATTACAAAACATATATGTCTCCTTCATATTCCCATACACCACTATGGGGTGAATATATTATTGAAGTAATTGAAAGTCCTGGAATTGTATTTAAAATCTGCTTCCATACACCAGGATTATGTGTGGAAGTAAATCTGTATCGCAAAAACTTAAAATTCTGACCTTTATTCTTTTTAGCATCATCACCTCCGGTTGACTGCGCAGACAAAGAAATCGGCTGTCCTAAGGATTGAAATAAGTCATTTATTTCGTTTTGCATATCTGCAGAAAGTTTTTTAGGCATAGAATTAATCGTTTTGATCTTTGGCAATTCTACCTTTGCCGACAACAGCCTTCCGTCACCGGAAAAGGTCATTGATGCGAATTTAATGCCGGATTTTTTCATAGCCTGTTCTGCTACTGAAATTCTGCCTACCTCTTTTGCCCAAGATGTTTCCACCATATTATTTTTGCAAGATACTGTAGATATTTTCCATCCTGGGGGCATAATTTCTACTAATTTTACGATGTTTTTTTGACATTCATCAGCCACTTGATCAGGATTTTTAATATGCGTCCAAGGCTGAGGTGCTGCCACAACGGTCGGTTGCACTTTTTTTGCTATTTTTGGAGCAATAGGCTGGATTACCACTTTTTGTGCAGGCGTAAGCAAATAATCAATAATAGAAGACACCGCCCACAAGCCAAGCACTATGGCAGAAATAATGGCAACCATTAACTTTGTTCCACGCAGGGCTTTTATTTTTTGAAGCTTTGTTTTTGTTCCCCTTAAGAGCAAAGGCTCCAGTTCAACATCAACAGTTTCTTCAATACCCCACTCTTTTGGAGCAATTTTTTTACCCCAATCAGGCACAGCCAACATAGACAAAAATTGGTTCTTAGCATCTTCTTCATTTGTAAACAGCATATCGCCGTCAGACAAGATAATGTCATTTCTTATACATGTATACCACCAACCATTATCTACTTTAAATACGGCAACAAAAGAAGAAGTCTCAGATAATGCTGTTGAAAGTGCAACTGCAGCCACGTTTTCGCCAAGCTTATATCCGTCTGCAGCCACACAAATACCAAATTGTGGAGATTTACCGGGCTTAATACAGAATAAATCAGCACCTTCCAACAACACAGAAGCCGCTTCTTCTACTTCGGCAAATGGGGTCTCGGTGTTCTGCAAAGGTTGCCAGAACAAACTGGTTGCAAGAGACATTCCTCCAACGTTTATTGATGTATCCCAGTTGCGGGCACTGCCCAATTCTGGAGCATCTCCTGCAGGTTGTTCAAAATTTTGTTCTATGTCTGTATTCTCTGCCACGATTTACAAACCTTTCTTAGTTATTTAACATTCTTGATTCTGGGCTAAGAGGAGATTCTAACACCACTGGAGTTAAAATAATTACCAATACAGAACGTGTTTTTTCTGCAACGGCACTTCCTCCCAGAAGAGAGTTTGTGGCACTACCCACACCAGATTTAGAAGTTGTGTTTTCTACTCTTTCATATCCTGTTAAAACCAAAGATTCACCAGACTTCAAAGCCACTTCTTGAGAGAAGCCTCTTGATTCAATTACAGGGTTTTGAATAAACTGACCATCATTTGCTGCACCTCCGCAACATCCTGAAATACAAGCTTGTCCGTCGCAATCTGAATCACTTGTACATGTTTTGTTACAAGAAGATTGGCCCAAATACACTTTATCCAAAGATATAAGATCAGACAAGGTCAGATTAAACATCATCATCAATCTTCCGTGTTCCAAAATTCTTGGCAAAACATTCATTGTAAAACCGGTTTCAATTTCTTCTGTTTCTGTAGAAACGTCATAATAGTCACCACTTCCACCGCTGTTTGTTTTGGTAATTTCAGACACATAAGTTTCTTTTCTAACCACTTGTAAAGGAGCTGGTTTGTTGTTCAAAGTTGTAACTGTTCCGCTTGTAATAAGGTTTGTATTTCCTTGTGTAGACAGGGCTTTCAACACACCGTCTGCCGTCCATTTTCCTTTAACAATAGAGATGTTAAGATTGTTTGCAATGTCATCACCGATCAAAGAAGATGCGCTTGCCACTCCAAAGTCTGTAATTGTTCCGCCGGCATTTTTAAATGCTGCTTTTAAATCCAATCCATAGTTATCGGCATCTGCAATAGACACTTGTAAAACTTTAACACTGATTGCAACCTGACGAGACATACGTGAGTTTTGCTCATTAATATATTGAGCTACTTTTTTAATGTCATTTGGAGATGCTGTTACTGTAATTGTACCACTGGAAGCATCAACAGACAGTTTAGATTCCCCATCAATCATGTCAGATATTGTAGATTGAATGTTTGACCAAAATTCCAATTCTATATTATTATCCATTTTGATGCTTGAAGAACCGCTACCGCCATCAGTAGAACCGCCCACAGAAGCCTCTAGCCCCGGTTTGCTTGGCAACGTGTACAAAACAAATGTTTTTGTAATTTGTTTATAGAAATAAATTTCATTTTTTGTGTATTTCCACCACAATCCAAATCTTGATCCGACTTCATCAAGCAATCCGCTCAATGGACCTCTGTAAGATAGCATAATTTTATTTGGCTCAACCCAGTCCACATCTTCAATTTCTCCGCTAGGTTTGTTAGAAGAAGCTTCTGAACGAACGGTATCTTCCAGTTGAGACGCATAACTTACTCTGATAGAGGTTATTTTATTAATCATATCTCCGATTTCAAACAAAGTAATAGGCCTTTTACTGATTAAAGTAATTCCTTCCGGTTTTTCCAAATAAGAAGGTAATGGAGCGCCTTCATATTCTACATCACTTGTGTCACCCAGCCAAATGTCATCTTTTACTCTGATGGTATCATTTTCTGCTACCTTTGTTGGCACTTTTGCAACTTCTTTAAGTTCCACGGTTGTTTTAATATCTTTTTCAATTTCTGCATCCAAGCCTGTAGAAATTGAGCAAGATACAACCAAAAGAGCCACGGTGGCTCCGGCTAAAAATTTTGTTTTATTATTCAAAAGCATTTTCATCCTCCATGGTCTCTACCAACAACACTCTGTTACCTTTATAAAAAGTTCCGATAGGTGCCGGGCGAGCTCTTGCAAAAGTTCTAATTAATGCGGCACTCACGTCTGCATATCTTCCTCTAAACATTGCGCCTGCTGTAAGCGGGTAGTTGCGATTTGTTTTCCATACCAGTCTCCAACCGGCTCTGTCGCTCCATTCTGTAAGTAATGATTTCAATGTCTGACCTTCTTCTGCCAACCAATCTTCAACAGGGTCATCATTTGGAGAATCTTCAGAAGTTTGATCTTCATTATTCTCAAAACCCACTACTTCTTCTTCATAAGCCACCACTTCTTCATCAATGGTTGGTGGTACTGCTGCGGACACATTAGAGCCCGTAGAGTTTGTTACAATGTTTTGATCTCTTGGCGTTCTTTCTCCAAATTCTTTATAGTCTGCGGCTGTTTTTGTGTAATTCAGCTGAGTGTCTTCATCTGCATAGCAGTCTGAACCGGCGCAAGTTTTTTCCGGTGCCCCTGTTGGTGCAAAATGGTTAATTGAGCAAGCAGACAACATCCAGCAAGCGCCCAAACCCAAGGTCAAAAATATTTTTTTTATCATTTTATCATCCTTACAGCATAGTTTTATTTTCTTCATCATACATAGTCAAAAACAAACAATCAAGCACAACAATTAACTTATTACCATGTCATATATTGATTATTTTGATACGTATTGAAGTTTTTTTTGTTTTCACTAACCTCAATGGTTCTTATCACAAAAGAGTTTGGCTCCCTTGGTGTGGTCACAACGCTTATCCGACCTTGATTCAAACCTTTAGAGGCTAAAATTTTCTTTACCAGGTTCAAACGTTTTTGTTGCAAATCAAAAGCGCCTGTTCCGGCCATTCTAATTTCCAAAATAATAGAGGGGTTATTAATTGTTTTTTGAGCAAAAGCTTGCAACCATTTTATTGTTTGTCCTGAAATTTCTGCCTTGTCTGGCTGAAAAGAAATCCTAAATTCTGTTGGCAATATTTTGCTTGTTATAAAATTTGTTTCTTTTGGCTTGTTTTTAACAATTTTCGGTGGATTTTTTTCTTCTTTTTTTGTTGTTTTAGGTTGATTTTTATCTTGTTTGTTTATTTCTTCAAACATAGAAGATATTTTATCTATCACATTTGTTTTTTTCTGAGTTTTTTCTTCTTTTTTTGGCTGTTTTTCTTCTAATTTTTTATTTTGATCAGAAGATACCAAATTTGGCATCAGGTCATCGTCTTTAAGCAGGTCTTCAGGTATAGGGATAATCATGTTTTGCACGGCATCTGCCACTTGCACAGACTTGTTGTCTTGAGCAAAAGTATCTTCTAATACCATTTTGTTTTTTGCAAATTTATTGCCTTTTGCTTCTTCCCACAGGTCTTTATCTGCTCTTACTTCAAACATAGGTTTCCAAGCGCTTTTTTCTGTGGTTTTTGAGGTGTTTTGAGGTTTATTTTTATCTGTTTTCAAGGTGCCGATGTTTTCTGCAGAAGTAAGTGACGCTACTTTTTGTGCAGAAGGCTTGTCTGTAATTACAATTTTGTTGTTGTTGTTGATTTTTTGTTGGCCAATATCCAGAGGAATTGTGTCCAAATTTTCTTCCGGAGCCAAGTTTAGAGGGGCGTGGATAGGCTCTGTTTTTTGCTCTTTTTCAGGTGTTTTCTCGGTTTTTTCTATCAACATTGGTGCAGGTGTAACAATTTCATTTGTCAAACTTGCCACCACAGTTTGTTTTTCCGGTTCTTTTGTTTCGGTTATGTTTTCTACAAAATCCAATGGGATAATTTCTGTTTCAGGCAAAGTTTTTGCCACGTTTTTAATTTCAGAGTTAATGTTCAGATTATTTTCAAACGCAACATTGAGTTCCTTTTGCCTAATTAAGACCTCGTCCAAATTAACATTGCTTACGTCATCTTTAAGTTTAATTGGCAAGAGGTCATTTTTTACAATTTTTTTGACCGGAACGGGCACAATTTTTGGTGCCAGGGCTTCATTTTTCAAAAAGAGGGTAATGTTTTGCGGGGTTTGTTTTTGAGATTGTTTATTTTTATGATTGTTCAAAGCCACGTTGCCTGTTAACAGCATAACAGACAAAGAGCATGCGAAGCTATATACAAAAGCTTTGAAACCTACTTTTTTAATAAACATTTAAACCCCTCTAAACACTAAGTAAATCAAAATGCGACTCTTGGCAAACAAAAATATAACAAGACTCAAAATCTGTGGATTCTTTTTAAAAGAGGGCAAAAAAATGTATTTAAAATGTGGTAAAAACAGGCAATTAGAAGTGTGAATTTTTTGTTACAGCAAAAAAAATTTTGTGTAAACAATCTGTTAACCCTTTTGTGTTAAGTTAAATATCGCTTGGAAAAAGAAACGTTTTCTGATATCATAAAATAGATAGCAGAAAAAACTTTTAACTAATTAGGAGAAAGAACATGAAATTTTTAAAAAGAAACATTTTGACAATCTTGTCATTAGCATTGATTGCCGTGTTTGCATTTAGCGGAGACGCATTTGCTCAACAAACTACTAGTGTTATGACTACAGCAAAAGATAAATTGTATCAGGTTTTTCAAGCTGTAAAGACCATCGTATTTGTTTTGGGTGGTTTTGGTTTAATGGTATTGGCATTTCTTGCAATCTTTGGCAAAATGAAGTGGACAAACTTTGCTCTCTTGGGCTTTGGTTTGGCTATTTTGGCTGCCGCAGGCTCAATTGTTGAATACGTTGTAGGTTCAGGAGTTGATAGTGGCACATCAGGATTTAGTGATAGCTTTGATAAGGCTGCTAAATAAATCAGACAATTTTGCTTGGAGGATTTCCTCCAAGCAAAACCTGTTTAACAAAAAACTATAAGGAGAAAGGCAATGGTAAATACAAAAATGATAAAGTTCTTTTTGCTCACATTATGCATATCACTTTTGTGTGTATCAGATGCTTTTGCCGATAGCACACTTTTTTCAGAACTCACCAGCAAGGGTTCAGAAATTTTTACCGGCATGAGAGACATTATATATGTTGTTTCCGGCTTTGGCATTGTTGCTGTTGCTATTGGCGGATTTTTTGGCACATTTAACTGGAAGTGGCTATCTTCCATTATTGTTGGGCTCATGGTTTTAGCCACAACCGCCGCCTGGATAAATTATGTAACCGATGGCAGTGGCGGAAGCAAAATAGGTGATATTGAAGACACATTAAAATAGGAGGCTGTCATGACAAAAACGCTTAAAAAATACATCTTGTTTGCTTGCTTGGTGTCTGTTTTTGTTTTAGGTTTTGCAGATCAAGCTTTTGCTGATAATATCTTTGGCACCATAGTTACAAAAGCAGGTAATATGCTCAAAGATTTAAAAATCATCGTTTATATTTTGGGTGGTTTTGGTATTTTAGCTGTCAGCTTTATGGCATTGTTTGGCAAAATGTCATGGCAAAGATTTTCTTATATTGCCTTTGGTTTATTTTTAGTTGCCGGCATGGGTAGTTTTATAGATTATTTTGTTACCAAAAAAGGCGATGGATCAGAACAACCTTTAACTTACGGAAATCATCTTAGCAGTTTGTTTGCAGACACTGCCGGAACTAGTGATCAGCCTGGAGGAACTGGTTTAAAACCACCTTCTGATGGCGGAGAAGGTACGGGAACCACACCTCCTGGTGGCAAGTCTTGTACAGATGGAACAACAAACGAATCAGGACAAACTTGTGTGGGCGGCCAATGGGTGACCAAAACCGCAAAGGCCGAGGTAACAGAAACGGAAGATGAGAATACAACATCTTGTTCAGCAGAAAAGCCTTGCGAAGAAGGAAAAACTTGTGTGGACGGCCAATGTGTGACCAAAACCGCAGAGGCCGATGCAACAGAAACGGAAGTTAAGAATACAACATCTTGTTCAGCAGAAAAGCCTTGCGAAGAAGGAAAAACTTGTGTGGACGGCCAATGTGTGACCGCTGAGAAGGTGGATGAGGCAGAAGAACCACAGGTAAATGAGGCTCGCCGTTGTGAATCTGACAAACAGTGTAAAGAAAAGGCCAAGGCAGGAGAAGTTAACGAATATCAGACAATATGTTATAACAATATTTGTATGAGCAAAGCAGAAAAAGAAGAAACAAAAAAGGCAGAAAAAGAGGCTGAAAAAGAGGCTAAAATACAAAAAGAAAAAGAAGAAGCGGAAAAAGAAAAAGAAAAATATACCTGTCAGAGCAATGACGACTGTTTGGCAAAAATAGAAAGCAAAACAATTGATGCAAAAAAAACACAATGCTATCAAAACCAATGTATGACAGAAAAAGCTGCAAAAAAAGCGGCAGAAGAGGAAAAAGAAAGAAAAAAGCATGCATGCGAAAGCGATGCCGATTGTGCTAGCAAAGCAAAAGAGGGAGTAATAAAATCTAGCAAAATAGTATGTCACGAAGGCCAGTGTACCAGCAAAGCCGGAGCATATCTTGATAACTATACAGACCAAGTTGTAAAAAGCGGAGAGGGAATTATGGGAGACATTGCAGAAGGCGCTGTAAACACGGCGCAAGGCTCTTGGACCGGCTTGGTAGAGGCAATTGGTGATGCTGCATCATATCAATTAACGGGAACGATAAGGGAAGGTGCAGGTGCTCTAAATGAAGGAATTGAAGACGTTCTTGGGGGTACGGTTGTTGGAGATGTTTTGGCAGACATTGCTACAAGTGCGGTTTCAGGCGCTGCAACAGAAATTAACAATGAAACAAGCCATATTGTTGCTGCAGGAGAAGACTGGGTAGAAGATCAAACATCTTTCACAGATTATTCTGGGCAAAATGACCTTATTGTAGATTATATTGAAAATGAAATAGAAAAAGAAGAGGCTAGAAAACAAAAAGAAAAAGAAGAAGCGGAAGCTAAGGCAAAAGCTGAAGAAGCGGAAGCTAAGGCAAGAAAGAGTGATATGTTAATAAAGTTCAGAAATCGGCAGACGCCGCCAAACGGTACAAGCGCAACATTAAAACCTGTTGGTAGACCTGTTGGTAGACAAACATTTGCAATGCCTCAGTAAAATTTAGATTTTAACCGTAAATTAACAAACAAAGAGTATCCTATAATCAGGGTGCTCTTTGTTTTTGTGACTAGAACGTAGTTTTTTGTTGCAAAAAAAATACAAACAGATAGCATTCAATTAGAAGGGAAAAATATGAGAGAACCAATATTAAAAGCTGTTGCAAATCCGCCAAAAATCTTATGGGGACCGGTGTTGCCCGTTATGGTTAATTTGGCAATGCAATTTCCGTTCATGTTTATGCTAATAGGTTCTTTCAATTTAAACCCGTTGGTGTTTATTTTTTCAATTTTAATTGTTCATATCATCATTGTTTCTTATGGTGTAAAAGAACCGCATCTTTCTGCCATGATACAGGCTTTTGGACAATCTCATATCACCGTAACCAATTTGTATAAAGTGAAAGGTAGTAAATTTGAACCCTGATTTTGATTTTATGACCATTTTTGTGCAAGGTCTTACCAATCTTGAAGTACTTGTTGCTCTTATTGGTATTGTTTCTGCTGGCGCATTTGCAGGCTTTTTTGCCACATCTTTTGGGCGCAAAATTTTGCCTCAGCCCAGAGAAACCAGAGTGTCAGACTTTTTGCCTTTTGAAAAACTGCTTTCAGACGGTATTACCATAAAATGTAAAAATGGTGCCATGGTCAGAGTGTTTAAAGTAGAGGGCTTGGACCTGTCTTTTGTTACAGATGAAAAAGTAATATCCATGCAAGAAGCCAGAAAATCTTGGATTGATAATATGTCTGAAATGGGAATTGTTTGTAGGGTGGTTACTATCAGAGAACGTGTGCCTGTAGAAAAAGATGCTAAAAATTTTGGAAATCCGTTGCTTGAAACAATTTCTGAAGTGTGGGAAGCAAATCTTAACAGGATTTTTGTAAACCAACACTATATAATAATGTCTATTGTTGACAGAAAAGACGCTCTTAAAGATCTAAATTATGCGTCTCAGGCAATGTTGGCAATCTTAAATGATTATGGCGTAAAAACAATGCAAGAAACAGAAACAAGCGCACCGGAAGATAGCCCGATTGCCGTCTTTTCAAAACTTTGCAATCCTGTTTCAAGGCCGACCCCTAAAGTTAGAAATGCCAAAGGAGATTCATTTAATGAGTTAATAACCGCCGACCATATCCATTTTACCGGAGAAGACGGAATTATAGATTTCTTCTCTGGAGATAAACATATGTATGAAATTACTATGGGTATCAGAAAAACCGGAGATTATATGGACGACGGTATGATAAACAGCTTGCTTGCTATGGATTGTGAAATTGTTTTGTTGCACAATATAAAACCAATCCCAAAACCAATGGCCAGAGGTTTGTTAATGCAACAACAAAAAATGGCAACAATGACCAGTTTTTCTGAAGAAGTTGCTGCACAATACAGTATGGCTTTGTCTGCAATAGAAGAAAGCGATTCTGAGTACCAATCTTTAGTGGAATATGCAATGGCTGTAATCATCAGAGGTCAGTCAAAAGAAGAGATTGACTTTGGAGAAAGTGAGGTTCAAAGAATTTGTCGTTTATATGGTATTACACCGGTTAGAGAGGGTTGGGTTACTCAGGCAACGTTCTTTAATCAGTTTCCTACATATGACGTATATCCCAGAACATACAGATATTTATCTGCAGTGGTTGCAACAGCCGTATCTTTTGAAAAACAATTTGAAGGATTTGGTTCTTCAGATTGGGGTAAGGGCGCAATTAGTATGTTTAGAACAACGTCTGGTTCGGCATACAGGTTCCAATTCCACGTTTCAGAAGAACAAAGTGCTGTGGCACACTGTTGTATTATTGGTCCGACAGGTAAAGGTAAAACCACATTATTTACCTTCTTGGCCGGCCAGGCAATGAGACACAAAGACTTAAAAGTATTCTTCTTTGACCGCCACCGTGGTGCAGAAATTTTTACCCGTGCCATAGGAGGTGCATATGTGGGGTTTGACGGAGAAGATAAGAATGTTTCCTTAAATCCTTTTGATTGCACAGATACTGCAGAAAACAGAGCTTTTCTTAAAAACTGGATGAAGTCAATAACCATGGTTACAGATTCTACTTCTGAAACAGAAATTGCTCGTGCGGTTACCACTGCATTTGATTATTTGCGTCCGGAAGAAAGAATGATGAAAAACTTGTATAAAAGTTGTTTTTCTCCAACCGGAAATATGCGCAGAGAATTATATAGATGGATAGATCCTGAACAATATGGAAGCATTTTTAATGCAAGCGACGATAATTTGGATTTGAATTCCAGAAGATTTATAGCTTTTGATTTTACGCGCATTTTTGAAAATGAAACGCTTGCTCCGGCCGTTATCAGTTACATTATGCATAGAATACAAACTCAAACAGGAGAAACAGGTTGCCCAAGTCTTATCATGATAGATGAAACGGCGCCGATGTTGCAACACCCCATGTTTAGGGAAAGCTTTAAAGTTGGTTTGCAAGAGGGTAGAAAAAAACGTCAGGCGTATTTGTGTGCATTCCAACAGCCAAACGCAATAGATAAACTTGGTGTTGGAGAAGTTATTCGTGGTCAATGTCAAACAGTTTTGTTCTTCAGAAACCCACAGGCAATGCCAGAAGATTATGAAAACTGGAACCTGACAGAGTCTGAAAAAGATTTTATATTCGGACGTTCTTATAGAGAGTTTGAATACGCAATTTTAATTTCCAGAAAATCAACCGGAGAGTCTGTGATATTGGATGTTAACTTAAGCGGTTTAGGACCATATCTTAAGATATACAATTCCGGCAGACAGAATGTGCTTTTGGTTCAAGATTTAATTCGTCAATACGGAGAAGAAAATTTTGTTACCAAATATCTGGAGATAGCATAAATTGTCACACAAAATTCATAATTAATATGAAAAAAACGTGATATAATAAAAGGAGCGTTACAGAGGAGGCGGTTATGATTAAAAACTTAAAATTAAATATACTGGCAACGACAGCCGTTTGTTGCTTCTTGGTCGGTCAAGCACAGGCAATGATACCTGTCGTTGACGTCGGTGTTATCGGACAGAGTGCCACAACATTAATATCCTCTGGAATACCCGGGGTTGCTAACGCTATAAGCACTATTAAAACCGCCCAAAAACAATTGGCAGCTTTAGGTAGTGTAAAATCATCAATTTTTGCTGTTTTGGAAAAAGCTGAGGAAATAAAAGAAAAGGTAGAAGATGTAAAAGATAAAGTAGAAGATGTAAAAGATAAAGTAGAAGATGCTAAAGGCAAAATTGAAGAAGCAAAAGAAAAAGTAGAAGAAGTTAAAGATAAAGTGGAAGATGCTAAAGGCAAAATTGAAGAAGCAAAAGAAAAAGTAGAAGAAGTTAAAGATAAAGTGGAAGATGCTAAAGGCAAAATTGAAGAAGCTAAAGATAAAGTAGAAGAAGTTAAAGATAAAGTAGAAGATGCTAAAGGCAAAATTGAAGAAACTAAAGATAAATTAGACGCTTTAGCTGATAAAAGTGAAGAAAAAGCAGGTGCAAATACACTAATAACAGAATCAGCTCAGCAGCGTATTGAAGAACAAAAGAGAGAAGTAGAAAATGTAATAAAAGATAATACAGCCAAACAAAATCCTGCTCATACACTGCGAGAAATTACGCTTCCTGATCCGCAGACAGAAACTTTACCTCAGTTAAAAACAGATAATGCGCAGGGTGTTTTAAATACAGAGATGTC